>JAJYEA010000025.1 GCA_021790425.1 Thermoplasmata archaeon
GTCGCTATACAAAGGCGAGGGAGTTAGCTATACATCACAAAGTCCCACGGCGTGGAGCCAAAGCGTTTGTCGAACTCCGGTTCAGGCGAAGCAAGAGATAGACCACGAGGACTGTCAGGCCCCAGCAGAATGGGAGGTATCCCAAGAAAGACTCAACGGGCGACGACTCCGACGATTGCGAGCTAGGCGAAGAATATGATACCGAGTAACTCCCTGTCAAAACACGAATGCTCACTGGGCCCACTGGCCCAGCGATGCTCAGGACAGAACCCGAAGCCAAATCGCTTCCACTTGGAGTCAGCATGGGGGCCACGGCGACCCAGTGAACCCCTGAACCAATCCATATTCGCATGAGGTCAGTGGGAAGCGTAACATTGAACTGCGCCAAGCACGCGGATGTACAGTTTATCTGGGTGAGGTTACCATTTACACCTATCTCACCACTAGATGCGCCTCCCGTGTATACTATAAGACCTAGCTGAAGCACGTCCGAATAATCTAGGACCAGCCCTAGAGGGGAGTAGTACTTCGCTAGGTTGATTGAGACTACTCTAGAACCGTTAGGATCTATTGCCGACGCCGATATGATGCTTGCGACAGTGGGACCGTCCAGATGGCCTGAAACTGCCAAGGGCGAGTAGGGTGATAGCAGGCAAAGAGGGTTTCGGTAGGGAGAGGTCTCGGACTCACACACCATGTACTGCAACGATGCGTCCGAGTCAAAAGAAGAGGGGGCTACAGTTTGAACGAGTGTTGGAAAGTCAACCGTGGACGAGCTCAATGTCGAGCGCGATTGTGCGGTCGCTTCGAGAACAATGCGGCCGTAAACTGCTGCCTGCGGCGGCGTGAAAGAAGCGGAAATAGCCGAGTCACCCGGGCTGAAGGCGCCAATAGTGGTTTCTTCAAAGTAGCCGTAGAACGATGGCGTCGTCGAGTTATACCAATAGATCCACTCGTGGAGCAATTCACCTGCACCCACAGAGAATTCTGAAGCAAAATTGTAACTCATTTTTGTCGAATTGGAAGAGAAGAGACCCTGAGATGAGTTGGAAGGGTCGGAAAGAAAAACCTGGTGAGGGACATCAGTGTAGAGCACGACAAAAGGGACTTTAGACGACCCATTCACATTAAGTATCGCCTCGGTACTGGACAGAAAAGTGACATCACTAGAAAGATAACTGGACCAATTCAGAAAGGAGCCTCCACTCAGTAAGTCATTACTCGAAGATTTGCCTGAACTAGCCGCGGGGACGAATTGAACTACTCGGTGGACGAGCGCAGGATACGCCGTGGGCGAAAGCAAGTTGGAGAATACGACAACCGGAGGGTCGGCGTACAGCCGAGAGAACTGTGACGACACTTCGAAGTCGTGAAGGAGTATGGAGTAACTCATGGACACTGCCCCAAAGCCCAGATATGAAGGCACCAAAGTGGTCTCCCCCTCTGTTGACAGGAGAACAACATATCCTATGTGCGACACTGCCAAGTCAGCTGCAAATGCTGCCATGGAGTCATTCTGCAAGAGGAGCATGATCGACACAAACTTGGAAACGTTGTAATCTGGATTGAGCGTCGGACCCAGGTAGGGGATGTTTACGGTCTGAACTTGTGGCAAGTAAGTGCGCATTGCATTATAGGTCTGATAATCATTCGGAAGTACCAAGAACCGAGCAGTACTCGGAACATTCGCCGACGAAAACCACTTCCCAGCGTTTGAGATTCCTGCCGGAAGGTAAGGCGATGGCCCCGCGAAGGCGTTTTCCGACACGGTTGAGGAATTGAGGGAGGAAAGAGTAACTCCAGTTGAACCAAGGACAGTCAAAATAGCCATGGCCACGGTACCGAATGTCACGAAGGTTGGATTCAGGCGTCGGGTGGTCAGTGTCGCTGCCACTCTTACTCGGCGTTTGCCACTCTTCTCCAGGGCACCCCTATTCAGACCTACCCTGATGTGGGTTGGAAAATGCTCCAGCGAAACACAAAATGAATCTAAAGCAACAAGAAATAGGAAGGGCATGGAAATAAGTTCTCCCCAAAGAAAGAATGTAGGGTAGTCAAGAACATCTACTACGGTCACACTACTGTAGACCCAAGTGAGCTCATTTGTAGAAATACCCACTATTAGCAAACCAAAGAAGACATAGTTAAACAAGAACAGAGCAGAAAGCCACCTCTTGTCATGACCACCTGATCGTACCCCGATGAAAGCCCCTGCCATACACCCTAGCACAATCAGCAACCATGCCGATGTATCTGGCAACCAAACCCCATTGACAATCTCCGGAAATGAGTTGAACAAAGCACTCGCGGGGCCGTAGTGGCCGAAAGTAAACGAAACGTTGGGAAGAACGTAGGCATGAATGGTAGACGACCTGGTCGCATTCAACCCTCTTTCCGTAAACAAGGCAACCAACAGTACAGGGATCATGGTGATCGCGGTGCTCAATGCAGATGTGGCGATCACTGAGGTTTTCCAAAACCACCGTCTGGGATTTGAGGTGCTCGCAAGGAACAACGTCATGCCTAGCGTGGAGGGGAGGGAGATAAGAAGCCCGGCGATGTCCATCTCGGTCAGATTAACGGTCTGGTCCAAACTAATTCCGTACATCAGACCGAAAAGTGCACCATATAGCAGTGGATGATCTCCTCTCCATGCAAACCAGAGGCATCGGTAGGAAAGGAAAAGGAACAAGAACCATAAGCCAAACTCTGGCGTTCCGTGTGTCAATGCATAAAGGAACGGGACCCCTATTACGGTCCCGAATATTATTGATACGCCGAGAACCAAGACCTTCCGTTTAGAGAAGAGTTCCAAGAATGCGTAGATTCCAACCATCGGAGCGGTAGTGCTTAGGAAGAAGGCACAGTTGGTTCCAAGCACCGGCCCGAGCAATCGCGTGAGCCCCCAGTCGAGAATACTGTAAGCTCCGAGCGAGCCAAACATAAGTGGATTCGGAAATGAAGATGCGAAAATGCCAGTCAAGTCGCCATAACTTAACACATTGGCCTGTGCGTCGTAGGCTAGTACGAGTAACGCTGACAAGCTGACAGGTACGCCCACAAGTACAGCAACCACGATCTTGCTACGAACGATGACGCCCCAAAGCAAGCCCAACGCGTATCGAGCTGACTTTCCCAAGCTGTTCATATCTTTCCCTACGTGTTCCCCTAGCGCATCCGAACGCAAACATTAACACGACAGACCATGGAACTACTCGTACTGGTGCCGCTGGGAACGCCTATCCCTGCTGACTGAAACCGAAACCCCGAGGTGTACCTCCTCGGTGCCACCGACCGCAGTTCGCACAGCGTATGCTCGGTGTCTGAAACGCCTACCGCATTCATCGACGGAGGATGAACACCCCATTGCACGGCTCAGATAAACGTCGTGCATCCTGCCGAACGAGGAGGAAGGGCCGGCCAGTTGAAGCAACTCACTACCCACCGCAGACTTCATGGCGTGGTAGAAGCTGGCTGGGGGGTTGGAGTTGTATCAGACCCCGCAGAGGCGCTGAGACTGCTCTTCAAGCGAATCAGTCCCGTGCCATGAAGATAGACATCTGAGAGTAGCCGCCTCATGGAAGTCCTTCGATATTTCCGTTCCTCCCAACTGACTGGAATCTCTGCAATCCTAAGCCCCATCTCACGTGACCTTACGATGACCTCGGTGTCCCAGAACCACGAATCTTCGAGACAGACGGGCAAAAGCTGTAGGAGAGCGCTTTTGGTAAACATCTTGAGCCCGCATTGATGATCTCTGATGCCATCGTTGAAAAGACGGCGTAGGAGCCAGTTGTAGCCGAGAGAAGTCCAATGCCGAAGTGGAGGTCGCACCACCCTCGCTCCTTCAACGTAGCGTGAAGCAATCGCCACGTCGTAACCGGACCGCAGAGCACTCAGCAGGTTTACAACGTTGTCCGGCGTTGTAGACAAATCTGTATCCATGAACACATATGCATCCGCGTCCACTTGCCGCCATAGCCGCCTCAGCGCATATCCGCGACCCATCTTGGTTTCCAACGACTGGACTATCAATTCCGGCCAGGATGCGGTCATTCGCGCTAGCACCTCTTTGGTTCCGTCGGTAGACCCATCTTCAGCGACAGACAAACGATAACGAATCGGGAGATTTCTGAGCACACCCTCGACCCGTTCGAGAGTGCCCTGAAGTCGATCAACCTCATTGTAGACCGGGAGTGTTACAAGAATTGACCCAATCGCAGGACTTTCCGTCCCTGAGCCTCTCATGAACTATGCTCTTCCACCCCAGATAGCCAATTGGTCAGTTCGTTCCATGAATACCTCGATGCAAACTCTAGCTGACATCTCGAGGCGCGTTCCCAACCCACCGTGTCTGAGAGGAGAGCATCGACTGCATTTCCAATCTCTTTCGGGCTTGCGCTGACTAGCACGATTCCCGCCCCCAGTCCTTGAAGGCGACGAAATTCCGGGAGATCAGTGGCGATTACGGGGACGCCTGCGGATGCAAAACGCGAAAAGGCGGCGCTCGCACCGCTTAGTGAAGTGTAGGGCAAAACCCCTACAACTCGCCCCTTGAGGAGCCTATCCAAGTCCGAGTCAGGAACGTAACCAAGATAGTCGATATCCTTCGAGCGCATCCTTGCCACGATCTCGTTCGCAAAACGTGAAAAGCGACCTTCGCCACCCAAGATACGGTGCAACCCCCCTGCTACCGCCATGCGTATGTGGGATGGCACGTAGTCTCTTGCCTCGACAAAAGCAGGCAGTCCCTTGTACGGCGCCAGGTACCCAAGTGTAATCGCCAGGGGCCTCTCCCCGGGATGGCCTTGTTCCAGCGCATCCAAATTTCCGGGGCGGTTGCAGGGCAGCGGATCACACCGCTTCGGAGCAATCCCGTAGCGTTCGTTCAAGAGCGTGCATATTTCGTGTGAAAAAACGACGATGTTCGCTTTGCTGAGGAGCTTAACCGCGAGATGCGCGCCGAACTTCGTAGCGGCGTCAACATTGTATCCTGAATCCTCAGGAACGATAATTTCGATGATATTGTGTAACAGAATAGTGGTGGGACGCCCGAATGCGGCCCTTAATCCGATTACTCCGAATCCCATGAAGTTGGCGAATCCGCTTGGTCCCCAGGTAGTGAGACCAATATTGGCGATCACGGTACCCCTCCAACGCATGATGTGCCAAGAGTCGAAAACAACATCTCGGGCAACCACCGAAGTTGTCCTCACCGTGACGTCTTCGCGTTTCTTCAAATACCCAATCAGCTGAAGACCGAAATCTCCAATACCAGTCTTCACGTAGTTGTTCAAGAAAAGAAGCCCCCCCCTCTCTCCTTTCATTGGCCAACTCCACCGTTGCGCGAAAGCCACTCGGAAAATTCATTATCCCTACACGACTTGCCCCGACCTCGCGTCGATACACGATAGCTCAGCTGTCTGCCTGAAGAAACGAAGTGTGTAGCGGTGCAGGTAAAGTGCACCACTCTGAAGGCAGATGCAGTCGGAATGTCCTTCATACTCGTGGCGACACGCTTCCGACCGTTCAGACAATATTAACCTTTCCGTACGACTGGGCTTTGAGAATTTATTTGAATTGATTGACTTCGAGATTACTCACACAAGGAGTACGACTCACACGAGGAGTACAACTCCCCCGGTAAGAACACTTCAAGTAGGGGGCCACAGCCGTTTAGCGGAACTCTCTCGCATCATCCGCTCTACTAGTGGGTTGTAACAGCTGGATGTGGTATTTTGTCGACCTTGCGTAGGATCTCGTTAGGGGTCTTGGTCCAGAGGAAGGGGAACGCCATCTTGTTGTGAACCGCCACGTACTCCCGGATCGCCCGTGTAAGTTCCGGGACGCTGGCGAAGCTCCCGCGTTTCAACGGCTTCCGCGTGAGCTTGGAGAACCACCCTTCCACCGCGTTGAGCCAGGAGGCCTGGGTCGGGGTGAAATGCAGGTGGAAGCGGGGGTGGCTCCGCAACCACCGCTCCACTTCCACGGTGGCGTGCGCGCTTAGATTGTCGAGGATGACATGCACCTCGAACTCGGGGTCCGCCCGCTGGTCCAGCGTGCGCAGGAATGAGAGGAACTCCTGGTGGAGGTGCCGGTGGTGGAATTCGGTCACCACCTCCCCGGTGAGAACTTCGAGCGCCGCGAAGAGATCGATGGTCCCGTTGCGCCTGTACTGATGCGAACGTCCCTCTGGGAACGAGGGTCCGAGCGGGAGTGTCGTCTGCCTCCTTTCGAGCGCCTGCACCTGGGGTTTCTCATCGACACTGAACACGATGGCCTTCTCCGGTGGGTTCAGGTAGAGTCCCACCACATAGGCGAGCTTATCCTCGAACTGGGGATCTCGGCTCAGCTCGAAGGACTGATGCCGATGGGGCTGGAGGTGCCAAGCCCTCCAGATTCGGTGGACGGTCATGTGACTCATGTCGAACTTGTCCGCCAAGGTACGCGTGGACCAATGCGTCTCTCGCTTCGGGGTGGAATGCAGGGTGGCGTCCACAATCTTCTTCACCAGGGACGGGGAGATCTCTGGCGGTCGACAGGACCGCGGGGCGTCCTGGCGAAGTCCCTCCACGCGTAACAGCGCGAACCGGTGGCGCCAGAGTCCTACGGTGTTGGGACGCGTATCCAGGCCGTTGGCGATCTCGTGATTTGGACGGCCGTCAGCCGCTCGGAGAACGATACGAGCTCGGAGGACGAGACGGTAGGGGTGGAGCGTCCCCGCGCCCACGATTCAAGCTCGGACCGTTCGTCAGGAGTCAACACAATCGGGAGAGCCGTGCGCATACCTCCCGACAAGCAAGGAAGTACTTAACTAGCGCCAAATTAAGTTACAACCCACTAGCAACCAATGACAGCGAGCCTTTCCAATATCCTTGGAGAGTATCAAAAGCAATTACGCCTATGTTGAGGATTTGCGAAGGGGGTCTATCTACTGGGTCAGCCACGGGAACTGGAACAGCAACCGCAGGTAGGTGCCCATCACTTGGCGACAAGGTGTGCTTTCTGCAGCTCCACTCGGGAGACGCGACCATGAAACGTTTAGCCTGACTAATGCCCGACGCATACAGAGTCACCGCGATACCGACCGTGTTGAACAGGTAGCCGATACAATCCAGGAGGAAGGCCACGGTACCGCGAACCTTTCCGCGCTGAACAGGGTGAATTTCGCTTAGCCCTAGAGTTGACGTGAAAGGCGGCTCGCCACCGCTATGGCCGCCGACTCCCCCCCGAGGATCGCGAAGAGCAAGTAGGGGGACTCGGCAGGGTCCGTGACGCCGAAGTTCGAGGTCACGTACAACCCCCCGGCCCCGTCCGCGAGGGTGGCATTCGTCTCCCCGTGGTGCGCGTAGGGCAGTTCGTCGAGCGGAATCTGGAACGGCTGGGGGAAGAGCGATGCCATCGAGGTCAACCCCGACGGCGGGTAGGCGAAGGGGATCCCCGCCGGTACGGGGAACCCCTCGGCTGCCGTCAGCTCGACCGGTGCCCGCGGGGTCTGGTTGAAGTCGAAGAGGTCCAGGGGGAGCCCCGAGTGCGACACGAAGGAGTTGAGGGCCGGGAGACCCCAGTTATACTCCACGAAGGCGATCTGCGAGTCGTGGTTCATCAGCGTGTGGGAGACGTAGTCCTCCTTCGCGTACGGGCTGATCACCAGGAAGGGGACCCGCTCCCCCAACTGCTCCCCGTCGACCGTCGGCGGTGCGACATGGTCGTAGAACCCACCCCCCTCGTCGTACGTCACGAAGATCGCGGTGCTGTTCCACTCCGGGCTCGCCATGACGGAGTCGACCACCCGCAGGAGCCACATTGTCCCCTCAAGGGTGTCGGGCTGCTGGTCGTAGTTCGCCCCCACCCCGCCGTCCACGGGCTCCATCCAGGACACCGCCGGCAGGGTGCCGCCGGAGAGTTGGGAGAAGAAGTCCGAGTAGGTCTGGACCCACGGGGACTGCGGCGTCACGCCCGTAAGGTAGCCTAGAGTGCCGATGCCGGCCGACGGGTCCTGAAGGTAGTAACCGTAGCTCACGCCGGCGTTGGCAAGCTCGTTGAAGATGCACTGGTCCGACGGGACCATGGGCGGGGGCCCGTAGTCGTTGATGACGGGGGAGAATCCGCAGAGGGTGTAGAGGCGGTTCGGGTTCGTCTCCGTGAGCATGGAGGCGAAGTAGTTGTCGCCGATGCCGTATTGCTCCGCCCAGTCCCACTCGGGAGCCATCTGGCTCGCCGTCAGGTAGGTCATCGAGGCGGCGCCCGAGTTGGCCCGGAACCCGTCCATCTTCCCCCCGTCCACATCCAGGTGGTACGCGCTGTATCCCTCGATCGGGCTCCCCAGGGTGAAGGTGTCGTTCGGCAGGGGGGAGAGGCCGGAGAGCAGTCCCGGCCGCGAGAGCAGGTTGATCGGCGCGCTCAGGTTGTGCGCAATGCCACCTGCGGCCGTAGTAGGGTCGGAGGGATACACCCCGAAGACCGTGTCGAAGGCGTGGTTCTCCGCCATGATCATGACGACGTGGTGGATGGGGGTGATCGGGGCTGCCGCCCAGGGCAACGGATGGTCGGGGGTTGCCCCTGAGGTCGGTGACGAGAGCACCGCCCCCACTGCGATCATGGGCTGGACCACCAGCAGGAAGGCCAGCAGGAGGGGGACGGCACCGCCGCTTCCCTTGGCGTGGGGGACCGCGACAGGGCGCGTGTCCTCCTTCTCGTCCGGGGCATCGGGTGGCGTCCTCCGGGAGGCCCTCCAGAAGAGGACCACCAGGACGGCCCCCGCCCCCTCGAACGCGAGGAGCGTGAGGGGGAAGTAGGCGTAGTTCTGCGCGAGGTAGAGGATGGTCGAGACCAGCACCATCACCCAGCTCCCCAGGAAGGAGGACATCCAGAGCCGCCGGGGGGTCGAGAAGAGCGGCGTCCCGCGGGTCGAATCCAGGATGTCCACCAGCGCCGGGAGGACCATCACCGGGCCCGTCGAGAGCAATCCCCGGGCCACGAGCTCGGGGTTCGTCGTCGTGGGCATGGTGAAGTTCCACCACCCCGCTACGGTCGCGAGGAGGGCTCCAACGAGGGTCCACAGGGCCAGGAAGGGCCATCCCCGCCCCCGGACCAGGACGGGCGGGATCGTGAGCAGGAGACCCCCCGCCAAGAGCCCCAGGATGAGGTAGGGGGCCTGCGAGAGGTCACCCAGCAGGTTGAGGTCTCCCGCGGTGTAGGCCCCGAGGATCAGGGCCAGACCGCTGAAGTAACCGACGAGAAGGGCGGGAAGCCGGCGGCGTTTTCCAGAAGTCTTTGGAGGCTCGGAGCCCACGGACCCATCCCTCCCGGGTCGCGACGCCCCGGGTCCTGTTAAGTCTTCCGGAGGGGAGAAGTCTGAGAGGGGTCGTGGTACGGACCGCCGGGGGAAGTCCTCGACCCCCTTCGCCGCGCCCCGGCCAGGACGAGAACGAGCGGCTCATCGTCCCGTCAACCCGAGAGACCGAGGGAGGGTGAAACGGCGGGCGGAGGTACGGAACCCCCGTCTAGGGGACGTGGGCCCCCGAATCTCGGGACGGGAACCCGTCTTCTTCCTTTGCGTCCACGCGACCACCCCGATCAAGGCGACCGAAGCGGCGACCGCGAGGAGCAGGACAACCCCGTCGTACCCCGGCAAGTCGGGGAACGCAGGGGGTGCCGTGTGGTTCTCCGGGGAGTGCGATGTCTCCAGGGCGATCCCCACATAGGAGTTGACGGAGCCTCCATTGTACGATGCGGTGGACGGGGACGGAGGAGATCTTCTCGGCGGTGAAGCGGAAGTATGGGGAGCACACGGTCTCGCGCTCCGCGGAGGGGCTGGTGGCGGAAGGGAGTCAGCGAATCTTGGCTCATGACGAGGCGCGAGAGTATGGGGAGGGGCCCGGGATGAGGTAGGGGGCGAGGCGTGGCCCAGGAGGGATCCTACCGGGTCGATTGATTCAACATAGTTCACTCGAGTTGCACGTCACTAGCGCGACCGGCTCCTCAGCGGATGTCCCCCTCACTTCACAATCTGGGTGCAGGTGTAACAGTACCAACTCTTGCTGGCGGGAATATAGGTGGTGACCTGCCCGCATCCGGGGCAGGCAGGAGCGGATGAGTCACCCCCCATCGCCTGGGAAACCATGGGGCCCGCGGAGGGATGGGCCACGGGGTAGGTCGAGGGGTAGGGAACGTACTGAGGCTGCGGGGCGGGCGTGACGGGGGGAGTTGCAGGGTCCCAGGGGGCAATCTCCTTCCAGTACCTACGGAGTCTCGTCATTCCCACGAAGGTCAGGACCAGTGCAATCGCGGCGACGAGGAACCCGAATGAGGGGGCCCAGGAGAGAGTTCCGGTAAGCTTGTCCCCATTGCTGAGAGTCATGGCGAAAGGACAGGAGCCCATCGTGGGGGAGCCTGTATACCCGGCATACGCGTTGGTGCAGTCCGCGTTTGCTAACACCGACATGTTGCCGGCACTGGCCGCATAGAACAGAATCACCGAAACCAAGGTGAGCAGGAATCCCCAGAGGGAGATACGGTAGGGGCGTTTCACCCGCTTGGCCTGAACTGACCCTCGCGCGGAGCTAGCGGCGAGACCAAGGACCCCTCCCAAGACCCCCAGAACCACCGCGAGAAATAGGAAGATAGCGGCCAACAGGAAGAGGAAACCCGCCGGAGACGAGAAGTAGTAGTAACACTGGGTCACGCTCGCGGAAGCCCCTCCGCTCCCTTGGGCGATCCCATACCCGCAGAGGTCCAGGGAGTAGACATCGAGGCTCCCGGAGAAGCTGTTGCCGAGCTTGTCGGTAGTCGAGAAGTTCACCACATACCAGGGGACCACCAAGGTGGCCAAGAGCAGAAGAATCCCGACCAACACGAGGAGAGAGGGCACTCGGGCAGCTCGACGTTGAGCAGGGTCCGGCTCTGCGTGGGCGACAGGAGGAGGGGAAGCACCCCAGTACGGACCTGGGGCTGGATATGTACCCCGAGGTTGAGGGTAGTGTGCGGGAACCCCCCCATAGGGACCGGAGCCTCGGAGAGCGTTACGTGGAACGGGACCCGGGGCCACCTCATGCATGAAGTCTTACACATATATGATGCTTGCCTGACTTGTTGCCTTGTTGAGCCACCGTGCGAGCCCGCTCTTCGAAGAGGAAGAGCGTGCAGCCCTCGCCTATGCCGAGGGGGCGACCCGGAACAAGCAGGCTTCAGATGAAACAATCGCGAACCTGCGGAAGCACTTCACTGAACGGGAGATTGTCGAGATCACGTTGCTGAACACAATCCAGAACTTCTACAACCTGACGAACCTGCCGTTGGGCATCGGTTCGGACACGCTCCGTGCTTTCGGACAAGCGAAGGTGCGGGCCCCGTAGACCCTCCAAGTACCGGCCGGCCCATGGACTCGGAGGGTCAAACCGGAACAGTCCACCCCTTCCCGCTGAACCCAGACCCGAGCCCTCTGGGCCGGGGGGGTCGATGGCCTCACCTCAGTAACTCGGCAAACACATGCCGCTCAGCGCGACGCAGATGTTCGCCCGCCGTGCCCTTGTGCATCTTGAGTGCCTTCGCGACATCCTCAGTGCTCGCCTTCCTCGGAATCTCGTAGTAGCCCAGTTGGTGGGCCGCGGTTAGGGCGCGCAACTGCACATCGGTAAGTGCGGCGAGAGCATAGGGAAGGTTCTGCCTGTATGGTCCCAATCGAACCACCCTCACAACAAGCTTCTTTCTCACCTGCTGCACGAAACGAGATAGGACCTTGGAATCTCCCGCAAAATGGAGACGCACCCCGTCATCAATCCGGCCAGGATACGCCACGAGGGCCGCCTCAATCTCTAGCTCTGCATCCCAGGTCCTTTGGTGGCGTGGTCCCCCCGGACCGTTGGTCCCGATCTTGACCGACCATGGCTCCACCTTCGGTTCTGGCGCGGGAGAAACTGGAGTAATAGGATCGGCGGCCCCAGTGTGCTTCCGGCCGCCCACATGGCCTGAACGGGGGTGACCTATCCCGAACGCCACGCCGCCCGCATGGCTGGCCCGGGTCGTCTTCCGGGCCTTGATCTCCACGATGAGTTCGTGCATACATGACTACCCGACAGGTCGGGTATCAAGTAGATACCTGTGTACCCCATAACCTTTCCGCCGCATGGTCGCTTACAAACGGATCTCGCGTAGCCTCCGAAGGAAGCCCCTCATGGCCCTGGGAGTGGCGCTGGTGGTGGGGATTAGCATCGGCGGCTTCCTGATCTTCTCGCAGATCGCCGCAAGCATTCAAGGCAACGTCGCCGCCGCCCAGTCTGCGGTCAAGAATCTCATTGCCGTCCAGAGCACTACTCCGGTGTACCATGAGCAAGTCAATGCCCCCATGACCGAACCGGGGCTGGTGGGCAAGATCGAGCAGGTCTCTGGGGTCTTGGCCGTGCAACGCGTTTCCTACGTGAACTTCAATGGCGGCGCCATCGTCAGGGGTGGTGCCCCTCCGATCGAGGGCATCGACGTGGTCTCTGGGGGTACCCTCATGGATGTGATTGGCAACGGTCAGGCGGGAGCCTCCCCGTATACCATCGCCCAGGGGCGGGATCTTCAACCCTCCGATTCGAACTCGGCGGTATGCATCATCCCCGCCGGCTACGCCTCGATCAGCGGTATCGGACTCGGGCAATCGGTCCAGGAGAATGGGACCCCGTTCACGGTGGTAGGCATCTACTCGGTCGGTGACACGTACGCAAACAATGGCGGGCCCACCATCGTTCCCTATGATCCGGCGCTGCAAGCGACACTCGCTCCCGGGCCCAACGTGGTCTACGTGACGGCGGCAACAACAGGCAGCGTCTACACCCTGGTTGGTGAGATACAGTCTGCCATCGGACAGGACTACGAAGTTCAGCCCGTCTCCGACCTGGGGGCCGTCGGTAACGACATCAATTCCATTGCGAGCATCAATCAGGAAGAGGAGTACGTCTCCCTGGCGGTCGGGGCCATAGTGATCGGGCTGGTGACATTCGTTGTCACCGCTCAGCGCCGCCGTGAGATCGGATTGCTGAAGCTGCTCGGCTTCACGAATGGTTCGATTGTGAGTCAGCTCGCCTTGGAGTCCATGCTCTGGTCTCTTCTGGGACTCCCCATCGCGCTCGCCGTGAGCGTGCTCGCGGGTCCTCTAGTCCTGCAGAGCGTCCAGCAATCGGCCAACGCGGGGGGCTCTGGAACGATCTACAGTGGAAGTAGTGCCCATTCGGTCTCGGCGGCCAGTCAATTCCTAGCGGCAACTTTCGAGGTCACGCCGTCGACCCTTCTGCTGGCGGTCCTAGTCACGGTGTGCATCGGGTTGGTCGGTGCGATATTGCCCATACTGAGGGCCGCGCGGTTGCGTCCGGCAGAGGCCATGCGCGCATGAAGATCACGCTGGACTTCATCCGGCTTCGTCATGTTACCAAGACCTACCCAAAGACCAAGGAGACCGAGGAGGTCACGGCCCTGGACAACATCTCCCTCCGGATCCCAGAGGGTCACCTCGCTGCCGTCGTAGGCGAGAGCGGGAGCGGGAAGACCACTCTCTTGAACCTCCTCGGTGGCCTGGATCGACCGGACTCGGGCGCCGTCATCGTGAATGGAGAGGATCTGGCCGAGCTCGGCGAGCGAGAACTGGTCCGATTTCGGGCAAGTCGAGTGGGGTTCGTGATTCAGACCTACTACCTTCTCCCCGCGCTGACCGCGTGGGAGAATGTCGAATTGGCCATGGAGCCGAACCGGGTCCCGAGCTCGGAACGGAGGGAGCGCGCCCGTGAGCTGCTCAAATCGGTCGGCCTGGAGAGCCGGCTGAACCACCTGCCCGGCCAGTTGAGCGGAGGGGAGCAACAACGCGTTGCCATTGCTCGAGCACTCGCCAATCGGCCCATCCTGCTCCTCGCGGACGAGCCTACGGGGAATCTCGACAAGAAGAATCGTTACGCGGTGCTCGAGTTGTTCCTCCGACTGGCCCGGGAGAACAAGATCACCATGGTCGTGGTCACTCACGACTCACGGGTGTCGGAACGGTGTGATCTGGAGTACTCGCTGAAGAACGGGAAGCTTCGCCCGACGAACCGGACGAGCAAGAAACTCGCGGAGATGCAGGCGGAGGCCTCCCGGTCGCGGGATATGGCCGCTGCAAACGCTCAGCCGTTGGCACGGCCAGAACCCGTTCCCGACGGATACGAATCGTGTGATCGGGAGGAACCGACAAAGGGAGACATCATGCCATGACCTCGCCCTCGTTGGAAGCCTGTTCCCTCACGAAGCGCTTCGGGGCATTCAGGGCCCTGGATCACCTGGACCTCAAGCTCGTTGGCGCGAAGTGTGTCGGCTTCCTGGGCCCGAACGGGGCCGGGAAGACCACCATGCTCAAGCTCCTCACCGATATGATCTTCCCGACCGAGGGGGAGTGCTACCTCAACGGGATCTCGGTTCAGCGCGAGAGGAAGCAGGCGCTCGCCGATGTCGGGGTACTCATCGAGAGCCCCGAGATCTACCCGTCCCTCACGCCGCGTCAGGCCCTCGAGATGGTCGCGGACCTTCGTGGGATACCCCCGCAAGAGGCCAAGGTCCGCATCCCAGAGGTCCTCGCCGAGGTCAGGATGGAGGACTGGGCGGACAAGCGGGTGGGGAAGTTCTCGAAGGGGATGAAACAACGGATCAACATCGCCACCGCCCTGGTCCATGATCCCGAGGTGATCGTTCTGGACGAGCCGGCGACCGGGCTCGACCCCAGGGGTATGGCCGAGGTTCGCGGCATCGTGCGCGGCCTGAGAAAGCGGAACCGTCTAATCTTCATGTCGAGCCACATCCTCCAGGAGGTCACGGACGTCTGCGACGAGGTTGCGCTCATCGACAAGGGGAAGCTACTCTTCTACGATACCCTCGCCAGTGTGACCTCACGGTTCGGCGATGGCCACACGACCCTGGACGCGAGACTCGCACGGCCGGCCGACCCTGACCTCACGGTCAAGCGGGCAGGTGCCCTTTCGGGAGTCCGGTCCTGCGTGGTGATGGAGCCGACGCGTCTCCGGCTCAACTTTGAGGGCCCCCCCGCAGAACGAGAGCGATTGCTTCGGGACCTCATCGGGCTGGAGATTGGGCTCGTGAGCCTGGCGGCATCCGAGGATGCGTTGGAGGAGATCTACCTGAGGCAGATTTCCCGGGGGGACCTGTGATCGAGGGCGAACCTACCTCGACCCCCTCACCAGACCGGCCGCCCGCGGCCGGGAGGGACGTCCCGTCGTCGGCCAGGCAGACCCTCAAGCTCATGAAATACCAGCTCCGGGAGTATCTCCTCTCCCGTCGCTTTGTCATCCTGCTGCTGCTTGTGGCGGCCATAGGCGTCCTCATCACCGCGATCGTGGCGCACTTCCGTGGCGCGTATGTCTCCGACAACCTTTCCTTCTACCAGTCCCTCTGGGGGGGTGGGGCGGGATTCGTGGCGGTGCTCTCGGCCGTCTTCTTTGGCGGGGATGCGATTGCCGGCGAGTTCCAGAACAGGACGGGCTACTTTCTGATGGGTCTCCCGCTTCGACGAGCTACCGTCTACGTGGGGAAGTATCTTGCTGCCCTCGTGGCCTCATGCACCGTCCTCATGCTGTTCCTGGGAATCCTGGTAGCCAACGGTGCCCTCTACTTCGGTGCCGGAGCGCTCCCAGGGCAGCTCGCTCCCTCTCTCGCCCTCGCAGGAGCGTACCTTGTGTCGGTCCTCGCGATGACCTTCCTGTTGAGCTCGCTCTTCAAGAACGGGGCGTACAGCTTCGTCCTTACGGCGATACTCTTCTTGGCGGGTTTCTCGTTGCTGCAGGACTTCATGCAAGGCCTCGCCCAGCTTCAGCCATGGGAACTCATCTCCTACGCGAGCCAGACCATCGGCGAGGTCTTCCAGCCCCGTGTCAATTGGGGACTGTACGGGGTAGGGGTCAAGGCCGCTGACGTGGGCGGTGGAGGAGGGGTGGCGCTTCACACCGGGAATGTTGTGGCCTGGACGCCGGGCATCGCCGAAGGAGCCGTGATCATGATGGCGTACTGGGCGCTCACCCTCTTCGTGGGTCTCGCCCTGTTCAAACAGGAGGAATTCTCATGAAGGAGGGTGATACGCTCGAAGCGGGGCATGGGTCGGAAACCGATGACGGTGAGGAGAAGTCATGGAGTTGGATGCACGTGGCAGGGGGTACCGTATTGGCTATCCTCCTCCTGCTCATCATCCTGATTGCGACGGGCCATTTCAGGGTTCACTAGTCGGAGGGGTGGAGGTTTTCCGCTTCACGCGGGATGGAGGGCGGAACCTCTTTTCACCGGACCATGTATCAGACTGAGAGAACGCAGGTCGATGGAGTTAGTTCGGGGGATAGGCGGGCCGAGACGTTTCCGGTCGAGAACACGATCGGGGGACTGCGGAAGTAGGTGACGGCGAGAGAGCAGGGAGGGCCGGACTCCACTGTCGGTTGGTTCACGCGGCATGCACGTCCGGCTTCCGTCGATGACCTCCTTGGTGCAAGTGCAGACGGTGGAGTCGGGTCGTTCAGAAAACGGGTAACCCCGACCGCTCTCCCGTGCCTGTCCGGGTCAGGTCGGCCACGCCAGCCAAACCGCTGGTGGCTGTCGGCTGGTTCTGGGGCCCTCGTGGCCGCGCCGAGGCTACACCCATCCAACTGCCCGATGGCGCACTCCCGGTGAGTCATGCAGGAGCTTCATCTCGATCGCCGAAAGCGTTTCGGCCACCGTGGACTTTGACCTGTTCAAGGCGAGGGCAAGATCGGTCATCGTGGTTCGCCGCGGGACGTCCCAGTAGCCCGCGCTCATGGCGATGCGGAAGACCTGCAGTTGGCGGGGGGTGAGCAGGGACTCCGGCCCCGTGACGTACTCGTGCCGGATCGAGATCAACTGGATGTCCGGGAACCCCCGCCGGACGGCGGCATGGATGGCGTGAAACTTCTCGGGGCTCGTCACGACCAGAAGGTTGAAGACGCCGTTCTTCACCTCGAACGGGAAGTCGGGCAGGACCTTGTTCCCATGCAGCGTGAGGGCCAAGCTGGGTCGCGGTATCTCGGTGGTCACCCGAAAGAGACCCCGTCCATCATGCGAAGCAAAGAACTCCACGTCACGTGCACCCGGAGAGGCACGCAGGATCCCCAGCACTTCTTCAGTGGGTGCATTACCCGCGATCCAGAAGGTCTCCGTCAGTTCGTCGCCCGAGATCATGAAACTGGTGACCTCGAAGACGCACTCTGGGTAGGCGATGGAGACCCTTTGCAGAGCGTGGTAGTCCTTGGGCATGGGCACCTTGAGCCGACCGACGAGGCAGTTCTCCGAATGGGGCGAGGCGGTGGGCCCGGGGCTACCAATCTTGTGCGCGGTCATGGATTGTCCGCGGGACACTTTAGCAATGGCAAGATGGCTAAATATCTTGCCCCTGACGCGCTCGGCTTCCCGAAGCGCTGCGGGCGCGCACCAGCTGAAGCAGATGGCGAACTAGGGGCTCTCAGAAGAGGTTTCTTCCCAGGCCAGCCCGCGCAGGAAAGCGACAAGGAACGAACGTGCCTTGCGCGCATCCTGTTCGTGGAGGATCAGGAACCCTTTGCATAGCTGGGCGTGGAAGTTCCGTTCCATTCTTGGGTCTAGAGTCACGGAACGATCCCTCACCCGCGGTTGGCCGGGTCAGTCCTGTGGGACCACCGGAGACGGGAGTTCGTACCATCCCTTTCGGCTGTCGAAGGCCAAGAGCGTCACAGCGTTCCTTCTGGGAGTCCTCTTCGGCTTGGCTGGGCGCCCGGAAGGAGCGTCTGTCGGTTGCGGCTTCCTCTTGGGGCGCTGATTCCACCATTCCAGCGAGATTGACTTCGTCATCGCCGTTCTCTCCGTATGTCCCTTAACGCCGGCACCGATGTGACGCAGTTCCCGGACATGGAGGCCTTTCATGTAGCCCTGACATGTCCGGGGGATTGGTCAAGACCGCCCCCACCATTTCGGGTCGGAGGGTGGAAAGAGATGGCCGCAGTTGAGAAGAGGATGGATGAGTTCGTTCATACTTGGAAGGTCTACCGGCAGATACTGCGGGAGCAGATCCGCGATTCACGGGGCCAATCGGAACCCCTCGAAGAGCGCCGGATCGACGAACTCGCTAAGGAGCTCGCGTTTGCAGTCGTGTTCGACGAGGAGTGAGACGGGTGTTCTTCCCCTGAGGGGCGTGCCCTTCCGCGGCGCGTCACACCCGGAAGCGACCGCACGAGTCCTTCTCGGTGAACTAGTGGCCCGACCGGGGGACTTCTCCTGGTCTGAACAGACATTACTTTCCGGGGAGCGCACTCCCTCCGCTTCGCAACTCGCATCCGCGAACTTTCCACTGAGGAAAGTCACCATCGCAAGGGTGGCGACGGGGAACCCGAATAAGGGCCCAGCAGAGAGCCCCGGTAGGCCTGTCCTCGTTGCTGGGTGCCATGGCGGAAGGATAGGAATCCGTCTTCGGGGAACCGCTACACGCGGCATACGCGTTGGCGCAGTCCGCGTTTGCTAACTCGAATTTGTTGCTCGCGCAAGCCAAGCAAGATGGAGTCATCGAGCCTAGGTGAGCAAGAACCCCGGAGGAGAATGCACTAGGGGCGTTTCACGAGCGTGGTCATGACCGGCCCCCGCGCGGAGCTAGTGCCGGCACCCATTCTCCTCTTCAAGGTCTTCAGACCCACCGGGGGAAAAAACAAGATAGTCGCCAACAGGAAGAGGAGAACAGTCGGAGACGAGAAGTAGTAGTAACACGGAGCCACGCCCGCGGAATCCCGTCCGCGCCCTTGGGGGATCCCGCCCGCCCAGAGGGCCAGGGGCCAGAGGACCCCTCAGAAAGCGTGGCATTTCGAGGCCATGGTCGAGATTAAATACTGTTGTCCGAATATATCATGTGCAGCAACCACATGTCAGAGAGTGACGAAGAGTCCCTGGTCTGCCGCATGGTCCTGCCCCTTCCCGAGGACTATTGCTGCTACAGGGATGTCTCGATCCAGCACCCCCACCTCAATTTCGAGGTCTTGGGCTGCATGCCGCTCGATTCCGAGACGATGGTGGAGGATGTGCGGGTCAAAGGACCCGGGGCAAGCGAGGACCTCCTCCAAGAACTCCGGAAGAGTTGGGACGTGAAGTCGGCGGAGGTAGTACGGTATTCGGGGAACTCCACCGTGCACCGCTTGACGCTGGCGACGTGTCCGATCATCGCCATTCACCAAGACCTCCATCTCCTCCCGACCTTCCCCTTCGGGGTGAAGAACGGCACGGTGACGATGCTCGTCACGGGCTCCCCTGAGCAGGTTCGCCAGATGTTTGCCCGCCTCAAGGAACGTATCCCCGACGTCACGTTCTCCTCGATCCGACGCACGTTCGTGGACGGCAGGGAAAGCCTGCTGACCCCCCGTCAGGTGGAGGTCTTCCAAACGGCCTTGTCCGCAGGCTATTGGGATGTCCCCCGACGAACCAACCTGACCCTCCTCGCCGAGGTCTTCCATGTTTCCAAGTCCACGCTCCATGAGACGATCGCTCAGATCGAGAACCGGCTCCTCCACGAGGTCAGCGAGGAACATCTGCGCCCTCTCCCGTTCTGAAGTGTGATTCGTAGGTTGACGGCTTGCATCGCGGGCTCGAGGTCGATTTCCACCTCACCACCGCCTTTAAGAACGAGCACTTCGTGGTCGAGACCCTCGGCATCACCGCTGCCCATCATCTCCGGCAAGAGCAACGTAAGCCCCTTCAACGGCCGGTGGTCCGCCTGGAGGAGCTCCACCACCATCTTCGACGTGGTCACTTGGACGATGTACCCTCGCGCCAGGGCCGGACGACCTTGACGAACTACACGGGGGAGTTAGAACCAATCCTTCATCTCTTGGACGATCGAACCTTCCCTAGGACCTCGTTCACTGGGGCCTCCCCCTTCAGCCAGAGGTCGACGGTCACCTCATCCTCACCGGCGGTGAGGTAACTCAGGATCTCGACCAGCATGTCGGGGTAATCCTCCGGCACGCTCTGGAGGGAGGACTGCCCCCTGCGCAGAAAGCTCCTCCATCGGCGGACGGCATACCGCATTTGCATCTTCTCGGTCGTGCCACGAGGGGCGCGGCCGACAATTATCTACGCTACAAACGTACTCGATCCTGCTCCCTGCCGGAATCACCGGAATCGGGGAGGGCTGGGGAACGAACCCCCCAATCTACCTCGCCAAGCGGGTGCACGACCTGGGAGCTACCCCGGAGGGGATTGCGTTGACATGGGGGATTCAGGGATGTAGCGCACACTCAACTCCGCGTGAGGCATGCCGGGGACGAGTCCCTGCCCGTCGCGACCTCCGGCACGTCACGGAGAGAGATCCCCGGCACCGGACGACCCCCTCCGCCCCGCGCGACGTCCGGGAGTGCCGATCGGCCGTGCCCACTCGCGCCGGAGCGGGGCTCCCGATGCCTTTCGGCCTTGCGGGGTCCGGGGTCCGGCGTGCGAGGGGACCGGGCGCGGTCAGCCCTCGGTCCGGTTCGCTTCCTCGGAGGCGGATGGCGCGGCTTCGGAAGGGGCCTTGGGCCGCGCGGAGGGTGCGTCCCCTCCGCCGCGCTTCCGCAGGGCCAGCAGGAGTCCCACGACCCCCAGGACGAGCGCCAGCAGGGCGATCGCGAGGAGCGTCCACTCGAGGCCGTTCGCCCCCGTGGAGAAGGAGGGGGCCGGAGCCGACTGCACACTCACGGCCACCGCCTGGGAGGTGTGGGAGATCCCGTTCGCATCGGTCACGGAGACCGTCACCGAGTAGCTCCCCGCCGTCGTGGGGAGGCAGGTGAGGCTCGGGGAGTTCGCCGACACGCACCCTGCGGGGAGACCGCTCCAGGCAAAGACGAGCGGCGTCGCCCCTCCGCTCACGGAGACCGTGAAGGAGAGCGCGTCCCCCACGGTCACGGAACTCGTGCTGGCGCTGAGGGACGGGCTACCGAGAGCGGGTGAGACGTCAACCTCGACGGCCTCGGCGGTCACGCTCGCGCCCGTGGCATCCGTCACACGCAGGGAGACCTGCGCCACGCCGGAGCCCGTGGGCGTGCAGGTCAGCGTCGCATTGTCCTGGGAGGCACACCCCGAAGGGAGACCCGACCAGTTGTACGTCAGCCCGCCGGACCCACCGCTCGCGACCCCATGGAGGGTGATCGACTGGCCGACATCCAGGGCCACCGGCGTCGCCGAGAGCGCCCCCAGGGAGAGGGCCGCGCCCACGGAAACGGTGGCCGCCGGGGCGGTGACCTGTGCCCCGAGCAGATCGGAGACGGTGACGCCCACCGAGAACGATCCTGCCCCCGAAGGCTGGCAGGTGATGGAGGCGGAGTTCACCGAGGGACAGCCTCCGGGAAGCCCGGTCCAGGCGTAGGACAGGCCACCCGACCCTCCGCTCGCAGCGACCGACAGGGAGAGCAGGCCTCCCGCGTCGAGGACCGAGGGGCTCGCCACCACCTGGGAAGCGTTGAGCGACGGGTAGACGGTCAGCGCGGCCGGGGAGGTCGAGACCGCGAACCCGTTCTTGTCCGTGACGGACACCCCGATCGAGAACGACCCGGTGGCGGACGGGATGCAGGTGATCGTGGCGGTCGTGCCCGCGCATCCGGAGGGGAGCCCGCTCCAGGCGATCGCGTAGGGGATCGCGCCTCCGGAGGGGGCGACCGACAGCTTGAGGGACTGGCCCCGGTCGAGCGCGGTGGCCGAGAGGGAGACCGCCCCGGCAACGGGGTCGGTGTCCACCGTCAGCGCGAGCGCGGCGCTCGTCACCCGGTCGCCATTGGAGTCCGTCACCGTCACCGTCACCGCGTAGGGGCTTCCCGCGCCCGAGGAGGGGACGCAGACGAGGCTCGGCCCGTCCACGCCCGCGCATCCCGCGGGGAGTCCCTGCCACGCGTAGGTGTCGAGGCCGCTACCGCCCGACGGGGCCACGGTCAGCGTGGTGGCTTGCGCGACGTCGAGCACGGAGGGGGTGGCCGAGGGCGCTCCCACCGTCGGCGCGGGGTAGGCCGTGAAAGCGAGCGTGCCGCTCGGCGCCGAGGCTACGCCGCTCCAGTCGAGGACCACGACCGAGACGTTGTAGCGAGTGGTCGCCGTCACGGAGAGTATGCAGGTCACCGAGGCCCCGGTCCTCGCGCCGCAGCCGGTCGCGGGGAGCCCGGACCAGGTGTAGTTGTAGTAGTTCCCGCTCCCGAGGCTCGCGGCGGTCGCGAAGGTCACCGCCTGCCCGGAGTCCGCCGAGGCCGGGGTGGCGACCGGGGTCGACACCACGGGGTCCGGGTCGGTGGTGAAGACCAGTCCTTGGCTCGTCACGCTCACCCCGTTCGAGTCCGTCACCGTCGCGAAGACGGTGGTGACCTGCGGGGCGTTGAGCCCGAAGGGGAGCTGGAGGAGGCAGCTCACGCTGGTGGTGAGCGTGCCCGTGCAGGTCCCTCCGGGCAATCCGCTCCAGGCGTAGGTGTAGGACCCCGTCCCTCCGGAGCCCAGCTCGCTGAAGGCAACGGTGGTGTTGTTGTCTGCGGAGTAGGGGCCGTAGGGGGCCGGGGACGAGAGCGCGGTGTCCGTCCAGACGTAGAAGTTGTCTACGGGTGTGAGGGACGCGGTCGAGACGGTGACCCCGTTCGAGTCCGTCACGGCCACCACGATCGTGGCGGGGTAGGCGGGCGCCGTGGGGGTGCAGGAGAGGACGGCCGTGTTCTGGCTCGCGCATCCCGCCGGGAGCCCCGACCAGTTGTAGAAGGTGTAGACGCCCGAGCCGCCCGAGGGCTGGGCGGTGAAGGTCACTGTCTGCCCCACATCCGCGGAGACCGTGGAGTTCACGGTCTGGGCGATGGTCGGGTCCGGGTAGGCCGGGAAGGAGAGCGGGTTGGGCAGGGCCGTGGTGTAGCCGTTCGTGTCCGTGGCCTGGGCCTGGGGGTAGAAGGTCGTGGGCGTCGCGACGCTGATGGCGCAGCTGACCACGGCCGAGGTGCCCGCGCACCCGGTCGGAAGGAAGCTCCAGGTATACGTCGAGTACGCGCCCGTGCCTCCGGTGATCACCGCGCTGAAGGTGACCATCTGCCCCGAGTCGGCCGAGCTCACGTTGGCCGTGGGGGTCCATGCGAGCGGGTCCGCGTACACGGTGAACCGGAACGCGCCGCTCACGGCGGAGGTCACGGAGCTCGAGTCCGTCACCTGGACCGAGACCGAGTAGGTGGTGTCGCTCGTGACGGTGATAACGCACGTGACCGACGGGACGGACGTGGAGGTCGCACAGGGGGACGGGAGCCCGCTCCAGGTGTAGGTCGTATAGGTCCCCGACCCGCCGGAAGCCACCGTGGAGAAGGTCACGGACTGGCCGGAGTCCGTCGAGGCCACGCTCGCGGTGGGTTGCCCCGCGACCGGCACGGGGTTGACCGTGTAGGTCTGGGCCTGGCTCAGGGCCGACGTGAAACCGTTCGAGTCCGTGACGGTGGTCTGGATCGCGTAGGAGCCCACGTCCGCGGCCGAGAGGAGGCACTGCTCGCTGCCGAGGGCGAATGCGGTGCACCCGGCCCCGGGCAGCCCGTACCACGCGTAGCCCGTGTAGCTCAGCGTCCCCAGGGTAGCGGACGCGTTGAAGTAGACGATCTGGCCCGCGTCCGCGTGGGGGGAGGTAGTCGAGTAGACCACCAGGGAAGAGACGGGGTCGGCGTCGACGGTGACGGAGGGGAAGGCCACGGCCGGGGAGACCGCCCCGTCGGAGTCGGTCACCCAGAGGAAGACACTGAAGGGACCGCCCACGGCGGAGTTCGGCGTGCAGGTGAGCACGATGGCGTCCGCACTGGCGCATCCGCCCGGCAAGCCGGCCCACGTGTACGAGTCGCCCCCGGAACCGGGGTTCTCGAGGGTGGCGTTGAAGGTGACCGACTGCCCCACGTCGAGAGAGGTCCGGGTGACCGCAGGGTTCAGGGCGTAAGCGTAGTAGTAGACCGTGACATCGATGGAACCGGACGCAACGTTCCCGGCAATGTCCTGGAGGGTCAGGGTCACGGTCGCACTGCCCACGCCCGTGGGGCTGCAGATCGCGGCGAGGGTGAGGAGCCCCGCAGGGAGGGCGGTGCACGAGAGCGCCGAGCTCGAGGAGAGGACCTGGACGGAACCCTGGTCCCCTCCGACGCCGATCCCCGTCACGGGGGCTTCGAGGAAGAGCACGTTGGAGGAGTCATCGAGCGTGGCCGTCCCCTGGACCCCCACCGGGGTCACGGAGGGGATGAGGCTCACGTTGTTCTGCATGTCGTTCATCACGAACATGTCGCCGTTCGCCTCATCGTAGGCCAGGCCGAAGGGGGAGACTCCCGTGCCCATGCTGACGCTGCCGAGGTCGGAGGAGCCGTAGCAGACGCTCACGTTGGTGCCGCCGGAGTTCGCGATCTCGACGAGCCCGATGGCGGGGTCGACGGCTACCCAGAAGGGATCGATCCCCACCGGGCAGGACCCGGACACGGTGTTCGTGACGGGGTTGAGGACGCTCACGTTGTTCGTGAGCTGGTTCGCGACGTAGATCCGGTTGTCGATCGGGTTCCAGGCGACCCCCTTGGGCTGGGTCCCCGCGGGGATGGTCCCCAGGGTCGTCAGTGTGACCCCGTCCACGACGGTCACTTGGTTGGTCGCGCTGTCCGAGAAGTAAATGTCCCCATTGTCGGGGTCGAACGCCCCGCCGAGGGACCCGCTCCCCACGGTCACCATGAAGGGCAGGAGGGTGTTGGTGCTCCCGTTGAGTACGTAAGCAGTAGTGCTCACGTCGTCGCTCACGAGAAGGTCCCCGTTGAGCGGGTCGAACACGATCGCCCGCGCGTTCGGGAGTCCGGTGATCCGGTCGACCACCTGGTCGGTCGCCGGGTTGATCACCGAGACGTTCCCGTACAAGGGGTGGGTCACGTAGACGTACCCGTTCTCGCTGTCGAAGACGGCCTGGTAGGGGGTGTCGTCCACGGGGATCGTGGCGACCACTGCGCCGGTGTTGCCGTCGACCACGCTCACCTGGGCGCTCCCGAAATCGGGCACGAAGAGTTCCCCGTTGTCCGGGTCGTAGGCGGCGACCGCGGGCTCCGTCCCGACGCCGATCCCTCCCGTGGCGTGGGCCGGGAGCGGATAGACGTAGTTCCCCCGCAGGTAGGCCTGCGCCGGACCGACCGAGAGCATGGTGGATATCACGGGAACATAGGTGACGCCGCCGCCGAGCACGTAGATGGCCTGGTTCGCGGGACCGTAGGCCACCCCGTTCGGGGCCTCGGGCACGTGGATCGACTCCGCCACGGAGGTGGAGGTGCCGGAGAGGACTTCGACCGTTCGGCCCACGTTCGAGGCGACATAGAGGTCCCCATTCCCGGGGTCGTAGGCGATGCCCACGGGATTCCCCGGCACCAAGATCGAGCCCGCGAGCGCGTTCGTCGCGCCCAGGATGTACTGCACCTCCCCGCTGCCGATACCGGGATTCGTCACGTAGAGGTACCCGTTCGCGCTATCGTAGGCGATCCCGTACGGGTTCCCGGATCCGAGGGATGGGTTCGCGATGACGGTGTTCGTGGCCCCGTTGATCACGCTCACGTTGGCGGTCGCGTCGTTCGCGGTGTAGAGGTACCCGTTCGCGCTGTCGTAGGCGATGCCGGCAGGGCCGGAGCCCACGTTGATGGTCGCGATCACGCTGTTGGTGGCGCCCGAGATCACCGACACGCTCGCGGAGCCGAAGTTGGCGGTGTAGATGCACCCGTTGGAGGGATCGTAGGCGAGGTAGTTCGGGTCGATCCCCGTGGTCACAAAGCCGAGCTGGGCCCCGGACGTGGTGTAGTAGTCCACCTGGGAGGTGCCCGTGAGGGAAATGTAGAGCAGGCCGTTCGCGCTGTCGAAGGCGATCCCGTGCGGAGAGCCGATGACGGCGAAGGAGCGGTGGACCGTGGCCGGGTTGCCCGAGAGGACGCTCACGGTCGAGCTCCCTCCGATGGTGTTCACGTTCGTCACGAAGAGTTCCCCGGTCGCGCTGTCGTAGGCGGCCTGGAGGGGCCCGTTGAAGCCGTAGAGCGTGCTCGTGATGTTGCCCGGCTCATAGACCGGGGAGCTCGACCACGCGCTGGAGGGACGGGCCACGAGGGGGTCCGGAGACGACGGGGCGGCGCGCGGGGCGGGCAACGAGGGCCCGGCAGGGGTCGACGGGAGGGGGGTGGCGCCCGGGAGGGACGGGACGGTGGGTACCGCCGGGGATGGGGACGAAGAGGCCGTTCCGGAGGAGGACGTCCCGGGTACGGTGGGAGCGGGATCCGGTCGGGCGGTTGGCGAAGAGGGAACGGAGGACGCGACGTCGGTGGTCGACACGCCCGTCGTGACGGGGGACGGGGCGCGTACGGCCGGGGCGGCACTCGCGCCCGGAGACAGGGCCGCGGACCCGGAGTGGGCCGTGGCGGTGGCGGAGGGGACCGCGCCGCCCAGTGCCGCCGCGGGAAGGACCATCACGAAGGCAGCGAGCCAGAGCACCCAGCTCCCCCACATGGGAAGTCGAACTCCGTGGGGCGTGCGGTACGGTGCCCGCGATGGCGTCGCTGGTGATTCGCCGAGTTCCCCCCTACGATCGTTGTCGCCCGTCATGGATTCCCGAGTCGTCTCGTCGTTCGAGTATTAGAGTTTGCGCCATTTATTCAACGATATTCTCGGGCCGCGCCTGGGGAACGGCGGACCCCGCCCCCTCGCACTTCATCCTATCGAAAGGGGAGGGGGGGCCCGGAAGGGCACCCCCGGGTCACTCCAAAGTGAAGCCCGGGCGGGGCTCGAAGTCCGGTTCATCCAGTTTGAAGCGGGAGGGGGCGCAGGGCTCGAGCCCGTGGAACCTCCCGGAGGCGACGCCTCCGGCGAGGCGCTTCGCGATCGCGCCCGCGCGCATCACGCCGTACCCGTTCAGCCCGGTGGCGACGAAGAGGTTCTCCTTCCCGGGCACGGGCCCGACGAGCGGGCGGCGGTCCGGGGTGGAGGTGCAGACACCCCACCAGACCGATTCGAGGGGGGCCTCTGCCCACGCGGGGAATCGGCGCGCGAGGAACCCCTGCACGTTCTCCAGGAACGCGGTGTGGTCCGGCTCGGGGACCCGGTCGGGGTCCACCTCCTTGAGCTCGGTCCCGTCCCCGAGGAGCACGTCCCTCCCGGGGAAGGGACGCAGGTAGACGTCGGACTCCGAGTCGTGCAGGTAGGGGAAGCCTCCCTCCGCCGCCACGTTGAGGAGGCAGGCGCGGGTGATGTAGGGGGCGAGGGGAGCGCGGTAGCCCAGCCCCGCGAGCACCTTCTTGCTCCAGGCGCCGCACGCGATGACGAGCTTCCCCGCGTGGAATCCCTGGGAGCCTGCCGAAACCTCCCACGAGCCTCCCGAGGGCTTGATCGTCACGCGCTCCGCGTCCGTCACGGAGACCGCACCGCTCTCGGCGGCAAGGCTCCAGTAGAGGGTGGTGAGGTCCGTGGGCGAGACCACGGCGTCATGGGGGGTGTAGAGCGCCGAGCGGACGCCGTCGAAGGTCCCGGTCGAGTAGTGCTCCTTGAGCTTGGACGGGTCGATGATGCGTCCCTCGACACCTCCCCGGTGGAGCCGGCGCAGTTGCCGCTTGAGGAGCTCCACGTTCTCCGGCGTCGAAGCGATGCGCATCCCCCCGACCTCCTCGTAGATCCCGCGCTCGTTCTCCTCGGAGAGCCGCCGGTACTCCTTCCGCGAGTCCTCGATCACGCGCACGTCCCAGTCGTTCCAGCACTGGGCCGAGATGATGCCGGCCGCCTTGCCCGAGGCGCCCTGGGCGAGGGTGCCCCGCTCGAAGAGGGCGACCGACTGCCCCTGGTCGGCGCCGAGGTGATAGGCGAGGGAGGTCCCGAGGATCCCCCCGCCGATCACGGCCACGTCGACCCGCTTCGTCCCGGCCATCGTGGGGTCGCAAAGCCCTCCAAGGTTATCACGCTACGGGACGCGCCGCAGGGCACCGCACCCCCCGCTCCGTGCGGACCATCGGAGGAACCGTCCCACCCATCCAGGGTGCTCAGGGGTCGTCAGAAGGGGCAGGGATCCCGTACCATTCCCTAATGTGAGAGTGCGAACCATTAAATCCCCGCTCCACCATCGGAGCCCGCAGGTGAGGCGAATCCCGGAGCATCATGACACGACAGGAGCCCCGAAATCAGAGCCCGTCCGGGGCGAATGCTGCCTCCGCGGACGCTGACCGCGTGACCCCGGGGACCTACCAGGTCCTCCGTGCCCTCTACGAGTCTCCCCGCACCCTCGAAGAGCTGCAGGCCCTGATCCCGCTTCCCGAGAAGGAGCTGGCGGAGATCCTCAATGCCCTCACGCAGGACCGCATGATCGTGCGCGGGCACCGCGCGGGAGCCGACATGGGGGTCTACGGGGTCACGAAGCAGGGGAAGAGCCTCGCACTGACCCTCTACCTCGCCTCCGGAGCCGAGCGGTCGCCCACGGCCCCCCGCCGGGACACCGACCCGCACCAGATGGAGCGAGAACTGGCCCCCGAGCGGGTGGACCTCCAGGGATCGACCCGGGTGTGCACCATGTGCGGGGTCCGCGGTCCGGC
>JAJYEA010000026.1 GCA_021790425.1 Thermoplasmata archaeon
GGTGGCCTCCCGGGTCGGGGGGATCCCCGAGGTCGTGGACGACGGGAAGGACGGGTTCCTCATCGACGCGGGCGACGTCCCGGCCCTCGCCGGGCGCCTCCGATGGATGCTCGACCACCCGGCGGACGCGCGCCGCATGGGCGAGCACGGCCGCACCGTCACCGCCCCCCGCTTCACGTGGGACCGGCTCGTGGACCGCCTGGTCCCGCTCTACGAGGAGGTGCTGTCGCACCGGGGTGCGGGATGAAGATCGCCCAGGTGCTGCTCCGCTACGACGCCCCCGGGGGCGTCGAGACGTTCGTCCGGGAGACCTCCGCCCGCCTCCGGACCCCCTCGAACGAGGTCCGCGTCTTCGCGAGCGACCTCTACGACGAGGGGAACTGGACGCTCCACGACCATCCGGCCCGGACGGTCGACGGGATCCCCGTGGAGCGCTTCCACGTCACGCGCGAGATCCTCCCGGGGATCACGATGCCCATCCTCCCCGGGCTCTCCGCGGGGCTCGCCCGCTGGCGCCCCGACGTGATCCACGCCCACTCCCACCGGTACGGGCACCTCCTCCAGTCCTCCCTCGCGGCCGGGATCATCTCCGCGCCGCTCGTCGTCTCCACCCACTTCCATCCGGCCGCCGAGGACGAGGGGACGTTCAAGAAGACGATGCTCCGCGGCCAGGACCATCTCTTCGGCCTCACCGTCTACTCCCGGGCCGATGCCGTCATCGTCGAGACGGAGAACGAGAAGCGGCAGGTCGGCGAGTTCGTCGCGCGCCGCAAGATCCGGATCGTCCCTCCCGGGATCTCCTGGGAACGGTGGAGGGAGCTTCCCACGCCGGAGGCCGCCCGCCTCCGGCTCGGGCTCCCGTCGCGCTACATCCTCTTCGCGGGCCGTCTCGCCCCGAACAAGGGGCTGCCCGACCTCCTCGAGGCGTGGTCCGGGCTCGGCCCGGGGGAGCGCCTCCCGCTCGTGCTCGTCGGGAAGGACTGGGGCGTCCAGGGCGAGCTCGAGGCCCGCGCCCGGGAGCTCGGGGTCGAGAAGGAGATCCGCTTCCTCGGGAACCTCGCGAGCCTGGAGGAGTACGTGGCGGCCTTCGCGGGCGCGAGCCTTTTCGTCCTGCCCTCGCAGTACGAGGCCTTCGGCCTGGTGCTCCTCGAGGCCATGGCGGCCTCGCTCCCCATCGTGGCGACGCGCGTGGGCGGCATCCCCGAGGCGGTCCGAGAGGACGAGACCGCCCGGCTCGTACCGTACGCGAACGTCTGGGAGCTCCGCCGCGCCATACGGGAGTTCGTCCAGGACCCGGAGCTCGCGGCCCGCATCGGCCGCGCGGGCCGGCGGCACGTGGAGGACCATTTCTCCTGGGAACGGACCGCGGCCGCCCTGCTAAGCATATACGAGGAGATCGCATGACTGGCCGGGGAGCCCGCGGCTCTCCACCACCGATGAGAACCAGTGGGACCCTTCTCACCGCCGCGATGATGCTCCTCACCGTGCTCGTTGCGCTCCCGGCCGTCGCCCCGGCGGCACCGGTTTCCCCTTCCACCGACCGGACGGCCGTCGAGGCGCCGGTCGCGACCCTTCCGACCGCCGCGGCGGAGGGATACCACTTCACCGGCACCCCGTCCCCCTCGGCGCTCGTGACCACCACGGTCACCCTCTCCAACCTCACGGAAGCGGCCACGCTCCGGGCCTACCTGGCGGGCCACGGCCTCGGGATCGACGGTCCGGCGGGGATGACGGTCTGGCTCGTGACCGGGACCACCGCCGCGTTCGACGGGGCCTTCGCGACCTCGCTCGAGTCGTTCACCGGACCGAACGGGGTGCCCACGCTCGCGTTCGCGACGGCGCCCTCCGTGCCGCGGGGGGTCCCCGTGGCCGCCGTGGCCCCGCCTGACGGCACGATGGGGTTCCAGGACGCGCTCGAGCGCGCCTCCCCCACCGGGCCCCAGGTGAGCGACTCCTCCTGTCCCCCGGACTACCAGGGCACCCTGAACGCCACGCAGGTGGAGACCGCGTACAACATCACCCCCGCCTACGCCCAGGGACTCAAGGGCGCGGGCGAGACCATCGGGATCGTCGATGCGTACGACTCCGCCGAGCCGGCGAACCGGGTCGTCTCCGACCTCGCCCACTTCAGCACCTGCAGCCACCTGAGCGCCGCGGACCTCGCGATCGCCTACCCGATCCCGGGGCAGAACCTCAACACGACCCCCTCCTCCGGGTGGGGGCTCGAGACCGCGCTCGACACGGAGTGGGCCCATGCGACCGCCCCCGCCGCGAGGATCCTCCTCGCCCTCGCCCCCAACAGCGCCTACGGCCTCTACTTCAGCGTGGACTGGCTCATCGCGACGCAGAGCGTGGACGTCGTCTCGCTCTCGTGGGGGGAGCCGGAGACCGGGATCTACAACTTCGGACCCTGCTCCTACCAGTGCAACGCCTCCTCCGACGGCTCCCTCGCAACCCTCGGACCCGTCTTCGCCCAGGCGGCGGCGGAGGGGATCGACGTTTTCGTGGCGAGCGGGGACTGCGGGGCGAACGGCGGCACCCGGACCTTCACCCCTTGGTACCCCGCCTCGGACCCCCACACCGTCGGGGTGGGGGGCACGGTGCTCCACCTCTCCCCCACGGGAGGGTACGGGACCGAGTACGCCTGGAACGGGACGCAGTCGCTCTGCTTCAACGGCGGAGGGACCGGCGGCGGGTTCTCCCAGCTGCCCCGTCCGTGGTGGCAGTACGGCCCGGGATTCGGCCGCTTCACGAACTCGACGCGGGGCGCGCCGGACGTCGCCCTGACCTCGGATGTCCCGCTCGGGATCGTCTACAACGGCTCACCGGTCTTCGTCATGGGGACGAGCGATGCCGCCCCCCAGTGGGCGGGGATGGGGGCCCTCATCGCGGAGGCGCTCGGCACCTCCACGCCCGGTTTCCTTCCCCCGACGCTCTACCGCATCCTCCGGACGCCCGCCTATTCGCAGGACTTCCACGAGGTCCTGGAAGGGACGAACGGCTACGTGGCCGGCCCGGGCTGGGACCCCCTCACGGGGATCGGCACGCCCGATTTCGCGAACCTGCTCGCGACCCTCCGCTCCGCGTCCCCCGGCCGGCTCGCGACCGAGGGATCGCTCACCCTCTCCGCCCGTCCGCTCGCCGGGGTCGCTCCCGCCCCCTGGATCCCCCTTCCGTCCCAGCTCTCCGTGACGCCCTGGAACGGGACGGCCGCGCCGACCCAGTACCAGTTCTACCTGGGGGACGTGGGAAGCCCCTACCAGGAGTCGAACTCCACCACGACGAACCAGTCGTGGACCTCCGCGGAGTACACGCTCCCGGGCGCCTACGTGGCCTACGCCGTCGGCTACGGTCCGGGGGGGAACACCTCCATCTCGAACCCCCTGGTCATCAACGTGGGGAACGCGGGCCCGCTGGGCGTCTCGCTCGCGGCCCAGCCGAGCCACCCCGTCGCGGGACAACCGGTCACGTTCACCGCGTCGGAGACCGGAGGGTCGCCGGCCTACCACTACGCCTACTACTTCGGCGACGGGACCTACCAGGCCAACTGGAACGCCGAGGGACCGCTGACCTCGCACACGTACTCCTCGAACGGGACCTACCTCGTGACGGCCGTCGTCAACGACTCCTCCGTCCCGCTCCGCGGCGGCTGGGCCACGGCCTGCGTGGTCGTCGGGAACTCGAGCACCCCATGTCCCGTCGTGCCCCGGACGCTCGTGGTCTCACTGGACCCCACCCGCTCGACCCTCGCGGCCGGGAGCGGTTCGAACGGGGTCAACGTGACGGTCACCTACAATGGAGCGCCCGTCGGAGGGGCGCGCGTCAACCTCTCCGCCCCCCGCGGCACCTTCGCGGTGGGGAACGGCACCACCGACACGGCCGGGACGTTCGCGACCTCGTACGTGGCCCCGAACCTCGGCGAGTCGCTCGAGTACCCGCTCTACGCGAACGTCACGGCGCCTGGGTTCGCCCCCGGGGAGGGCGAGTCGCTGATCATCGTGAACCCGGTCACCGGCCCGTCCATCGTGCCGGCCGTCACCCTCGCCCAGACCTCGGTGCTCTCCGGGGGCTCGGACGGGGTGCTGATCGCCACGCAGGAAGCGGTGACGCAGGCGATCATCCCGGGCACCATGGTCAACCTCTCCACCAGCCTCGGAACGGTCTCCCCGGCCGCGGAGATGGTGAACGGGGACGGACTCCTCACCGCGGAGCTCTTCGTGCCCACGGTGACGACGACCCAGACGGGCACGGTCACCGCGACCGCCTCCGTCGCGGGGCACACGTCGGACACGACCGTGAACTCCTTTACCATCGTGCCCGGCACCGGGGCGACCCGGCTCCACCTCACGCTCAACTACACCACCGTGCCGAGCATGGCGAGCACCGGCCTCGACATCCACCTTGCGAACCCCGACGAGAGCCCGCGCACCCTCCCCATCGGGGGGATCCACGGGTGGGCGACCGCGGGCTCCTTCTCGGACTGGGCGCTCCCCGCCCCCGGCCACTACACCGCGGCCTACTCCTCCCCGGCGACGTTCACCAATGACACCGAGGTCCTCGTGATCAACGCGACCGGGAAGACCCCCACCGACGTGATCGGGAGCACCGACACGCTGGTCAACGTCACCTGGGGGCACGGCCGCCTCGCGCTCGCGCTCACCACCGGTCCCACGGAACCGCTCCTCCCGAAGGAGAACGGCACGATCGTCGTGACCGTGGTCTCGGCCCTCGCCCCCCAGTTCCCCCTGTCGGGGGCGCTCGTGGTGGTCAACCTCGAGCTCGGGAAGCTCCGGGGCCAGAACGTCGCCTGGACCGATGCCTGGGGGAGGGTCGCCTTCAACTACACGGCCCCCAACTTCACCGGCCGGGTCCCGGTCGCCGTGCTGGTGATCGGGTTCGCCTACCCGGTCGCGAACGAGAACTTCACCTTCGACGTCAACGTGCCGTCGAACGAGCCCGCCTTCCCGGCGGACATGCTCTACGTCGTGCCGACGCTCGCCCTCGGCGTCGCGCTCGCCGCCGTGGCGGTCGAGCGGGGGAGGCCGGCCCGGACGTCGCCTCCGGCACCCCCGGCCCATCCCACCCCAGCTTCTCTTCCGGCCCCCCCTCCGTCCGAAGAGACTCCCTCGGGAGGGACATCCGGAAGTACCTGACCACGGGCAGGCCCCGTGAGATGGACCCGATGCTCGTCACTCAGATACCAGCCCCAGCGCTCCGCAGGTCTCCCCTTTCCCCTCTGCCCTGTGCCCAGGGTTTGCCGTCAGGGCCATCGTACCCCCAACCATTTTGTTCTGTGCATCTTCTCCTCCATCGCCATGGACCGCAGGACCCTCTACGGTCTGACCTTGCTCTCCATCGGTCTCCTGCTCGTGGTTCCGCTAGGCGTCTGGATGGAGCGGTCTGTCTTCTCCCAACCCCGATGGCTGGGCGAAGTGGAGGACGGGCTGAGGACCGGTCAGTACCTGCAAGCGCCGGGGGCCCTGAGTTATGACCCCAAGGATGGCAACCTGTGGGTCGCACCCTCGGTCATAATTCCGGTTGGCCCAGCGAAGTGGGGCAACGTTACCGCAGTCAATCCCGTCACGGGCGGGTTGGTTGCCACGGTGGTTGCAATGACGCAAGACAACCGGTCAATCGATCCACCTGTTCAATGGTCGGTAACTACGAACGCCGACGGAAGTGTCGTCTTTGACCTTGCCGCCTACTTATGCAGCGAACCCACCCCTGGGAGTGTCTGTTCCAACCTGACCTGGATTGATCCGATGCGTCACAGCGTCACTCTATCGCACGTCGTGGAGTACGAAGCAAACGCGGTCGCTTACGACTCAGGCAACGGAGACCTCTACTTGACAGGGTCTCTCACCGCCAACTCTTCGGTGACCGTGATCAATGGCACGAGCGGGGCCCTGATCCGGCAACTGCCCGGGGGCGGAGCGGGCGTAGTCGCATCTCCCTATACCCACCGGACATTCGTTGGGGAAAGCAATGGAACCGTGATGATGATCAATGACCAGACCAACCAATTGATGGGGTGGAAACCCATGGAGGCCCACCCCTCTGCCTACTCGACTTGTACCATGGTGCTCGATGGTCCGAGAGACCGAGTTTACGTCGCCGGTGTCGGCAGTGGCTCCGGCGCGGGCCCGCCGGTGCTGGTGGCCCTGAACGCATCGACGGGCAAGGAGATGGAGGCCGTTGCCCTAGCCCCCTCCGGTGTGGACTGGTCGACGGATGCCTCCAGCCTTCTCTTGGACCCGGAGAACGGGTATTTGTACGTGACGTACGAGAGTCTCCCCAGCAGCGGGGGCACAGCGGGAGGCGACGGAATCGAAGTGGTGGACCCCGTTGACGGTGCCATCATGGGTTCGTTCCAGTTCGGGGCCCGTCCCTCGCCCCTTGCCTACGACTCCTCCAACGGGAAGATCTACGTCTCGGACTGGTCCGAGGGTACGATCTGGGTCGTGAACCCGAACGCCCCCGCGCCAAGCTGGGTCACCGTAGTGACGGGCCTCCCCAATGCGGACTGGGCGTTCGTCGGCATGGCCTGCGGTACCCTCCTCATCGTGGCGGGCGGGTTGAAGTTGAGGAAGACTCGATGGAAGACCGAGGCAGGGACGGCAGGCAACAGGTGAAGGGACCTGCTACCAACTCTGTCGGGTAGAGGAGGCTCCGGCCCGGATATTGGCATTCACTTGACCCTCTCCCTCGCTTTCCTCTTTCTCCGTCCACGACGCCAAATCGCGACAACCGCTGTGGCCAGAGCCACCGTGACCACTGATCCTATCACCATCAACCCTTCGTCGTCAGGTAGGCCAAGGAGACCAGGTCCGGGCGGAGTACTGCACGTCCCCGAGAGAGAAACCACGAAGAGATTCTCACTCTCACCTCCAACGTAGTACAATCCCTCGGCAGCGTCCAAGACCCCGACCCATGGATGGTTGAGATCGAGCGAGACACGCAAGGCCCCGTTCAAGGGGTCGATCTCCGCCAAACCCTCTTGGTTGAGTACGAGTAACTCTCCGCTCTTTGGATCCGTCGTCAAGCCCCGAATACCGTAGCCGCTTGAATCAGCGATGGTCCCGGCAACGACGTTTGTCTTAGCATCGATGACTGAAATGACGTTGGCGCCGGCATCAGCAACGTAGATGCTTCCGCTCTCAGAATCGAAGGCAACAAGCGTCGGATAGGCGCCAACGGGGATAGACCCCTCAATGGCACCGGAAGTGCCATTGATGATAGTCACATTGTTCGAATCGGCATTTGCCACGTACACGGTACCAGTGGAAGGATTGAAAGCCATTCCATATGGTGAAGCCCCCACTTGGACCGAACGGAGAACGGTGTTGGTCTGCGGGTCGATCATGGACACATAGCCGTGTTCCTCATACACATCGCCGATGCTGCTCACGAACAGGCGGTGCGTGGTCGTATCATACACAACGTAGGAGGGTTCTGCTGGGACAGGAATGGAGGCTGCGAGCAAGTTGCTCGTCCCGTTAATCACACTAACAGTGGAACCTAGCAGGTCTGCCGCATAAAGTCCGCCGGTCTCCGAACCGAACGAGAGGCCCGTCGGAGATGCCAGGTTCCCCCACACGTGAATGACGGCCAGAGTAGAGCCATTGAAGGACCATATGCGAGAGTACCCATCGGAGACAAACAGTCTATTCGTACCAGGGTCCAATGTCATTCCTGAGGGGGTGAATCCCAGAGAGATGTTCCTGAGCACGCATGGAGACAACCTCGAACTTTCTGGGTTCGGCTGACTTGCGGAGTACGTGGTCGGGCCTATTGGGGCACTGACACCTTGAGCGTTCCCGGGACCTGCACACGCGGAAACAGTCAGTGCGATGAGAAATGCATAAGCAAGGGAGATCCCATACCATAGATGCTTCGACATCAACTTACCCGCGTACATCCTTCCTCACATATCACCCTGTTTGTAGCTGAGGAATCCCCGGGGTAACAATTGTGTACGTGTTCCGCCACGGTGAGAGCCTGATCAGCTGAGGGCGGCGTAGAGGTTCTTCGCCGGGTCTTCCCTCCGTGGCTTCCAGGTCCCGATCACGCTCAGGAGCTGGGCGAGCGCTTTGGCTCCCCTGCGGTTCCTCAACGTGCCCACGATCTCGCGAATCACCACTCCCTCCCGGAGGGCGCGTTCCGCCCGATTGTTCGTCGGTTCCACCCCGGGGTGCCGCACGAAGTTCAGCCACCAGAGCCCGCCGTTCCCCAGATACGTCACCACCTTCCTCACTCCCCGCGCCCAGCTCCGACCGAACCGCGTGACCCGGGCAGCACCTTTAACTCGGGTCGGCCTCGCGACGAGCGTCGGAGACCGACCGGAGCGCAACGTGGGGAGCAGGTGTCCGTGGGAGAAAACACCGCGGAGGTCACGGTCGGACCCGTTCCTTTTCATCGGACCCCGGGGATCGCGGGCCTGACGCCCCGAGAACACCATGGCCGGGGTTGAACCGAGGGACGCCCGCCTTCCCAACATCACCGCCACGACCTTCAAGAGGGGCGTGCTCGCCGGGAGGCTCTACCTCATCATCGGGACCGTCGTCTCCCTCATCCTCACGTTCTCCCTCTTGCGGAGCGCGCACGGGTCCACGGTCTTCGCGACCACCTTCCCCCTCGAGATCCCCTTGTTCGCCTCCCTCGGCGCCATGGGCGGGCTGATGGTCTTCGTGAGCGACCGGTCCAAGGGGGTGCTCGAGTACCTCATCGCCTACGGCATCAAGCCGTCGAGGCTCTTCGCGAACGCCCTGCTCGTGACCATCGGGCTCTCGACCATCGTCATGGGACTCGCGCTCGCGGTCGGGCTGGGAGGCTACGTGGCGAGCGGCAACACCATCTCCACGGACATGGCGGACTCCATCCTCGGCTACACCATCCCGATGACCTACGCGAGCTCCCTCTTCGCGGCGATCTCCGGGATGGTCTGGTCGACCCTCTCCACGCCCCGGGTGGGCGTGAACAGCCCGGTGGGAGTGACCCCGATGCTCGGGGTCGCCCCCCCCATGGTCGTCCTGGTCCTCGCGGAGTCCTTCGACAAGGCCTACTATTACTACGTCACCGCGGGAGCCGCCGCCGCGTTCCTCGTGCTGGTGGCGGTGCTCCTCTTCGCCTCCACGCGCCTCATGGGACGCGAGCGGTTCCTTTCCCCGATGTGAGGTCATCCGCATGTCCACCGAGATCTCCCTGTCATCCCAAAACTCCCCGATGGAGCTCGCCTGCAAGGACGTCAGCTCCGGATACCTGGGGAAGAAGGTGCTGGACGGGGTGACCTTCTCGGTCCGCGAGCCGGCGATCTATGTGGTCCTCGGACCGAACGGGGCCGGGAAGACGACGCTCTTCCGGACGATCGCGGGCATCCTCGAGCCCTACTCCGGGTCCGTGGAGATCGACGGGCAACCGGTCGGCCTGCAGGCGTCGAGGGACCGCCTCCACTTCCTGTCCCACGTGGACGGGATCCCCGATGGCCTGCGGGTGGAGGAGGCCCTCCGGTTCTACGCCTCCGTCCAGCGGGCCACGGAGGCGGACGTAGAACGGGTCCTCGGGCTGCTGGAGATCGAGCCGCTCCGCGGGAGGTTCATCTCGGAGCTCAGCGCCGGGCAGAAGAAGCGGGTCTCCATCGCCCGGATCTTCCTCAAGGAACGGGACTTCTACCTGCTGGACGAACCCACCGCCAACCTGGACCCCAAGGTGGCCACCGAGATCCGGGACCTCATCCTGCGGCTGAGCCGGGACAAGATCGTGCTCTACTCCTCGCATAACCTCTTCGAGGCGCGGGAGATCGGTCGCTACGTCATCGCCATCAAGTCGGGGAAGCTCGCCCTCTTCAGCCGCATCGCGGACTTGCGTCCCTCCCGCTACCTGATCGGGGTCCGGGTGACGCGGGGCGAGGAGTCCCTCCCCGCCGCGAACCGGAAGGGGGAGTACTACGTGTTCGAGCTCCCGGGACCGGAGGAGGTCCCGAAGCTCATGGCGGAGCTCCAGGGAAAGGGGGTGTCCATCCGCGAAGTGAAGGAGATGGCGAACCCTCTCGAGGACCTCTTCGCGTGACCGCTACGCGCACACCGGCCATACGGCCCGGATCCTGACAGGGGGACAGATCACCTGCCCCAAAGGTTCAAGACCTAGCTGGGTCTTGGCATGGACCGCGGGGCAGCACATCGTGGACAGCACTCGGAGAACTGGGGGACGGCTCTGGGTTCTTGGGACGGGGTTCTCCGTTTCTGTCACCGCGGTAGCGCTCTTGTTGTTGGTGCCGGTCGCCATCCCGGGCGCTTTGGCTCAGGCCCCTCCGGCCGTCGGGTCGCATCCCTCCACGGGCCTGGTTCGCCAAGCGGTGGCCACCGCCAGCCCAGCGCGGACCAGCGCGACGCTCTACACGCTCTCCTTCGTCGAGACGGGCCTTCCCGCGGGGACCAGCTGGTACGTGAACCTCACCACCCCGATCAAGGCGACCGCCTCCTCGACCACCAACACGGTCACCTTCCAGGTAGCGAACGGGACATACATCTTCCTCGTCCAGACGCCGATCGCGACCGGGACGAGCATCCCGCTCGTCGGGTCGCTCGATGAGTACGTCGGCACCACCCCGAGTTCGCTCGTGGTGGTGAACGGCTCGTCGACCACGGGACCGGCCGTGACCTATTCCGAGCGTTACCTCCTCGCGGTGTTGTCCCTGCAGACGTCGGGCGGGGTGGTCTCCGGTGGAGGGTACTTCGCGCCCAACACCACGCAGCCCATCGCGGCGTCGCCCAACCCGGGATACGTCTTCACCTCCTGGACAGGGATCTGCTACCTCCTCTGCAGCGGGGCGTACTCGGGAACCTCCCCCATCGCCGCGGTGACGATGGGCGGCCCGATCGTCGAGGACGCCACCTTCACGCAGAAGACCTACAGCGTCAACTTCGCCGAGTCGGGTCTCGCGGCGGGCACGGCCTGGTCGGTCACCTTCAACGGGACCTCTTCGGGTGCGCAGACCACCTCGACCATCTCGTTCACCATCGCGAACGGGACCTACGCCTATTCTGTCCCGAGCCCGGTGGCCGGGACGACCGGCATCCAGTACCTGCCGACCGCGAACGCCAAGGGGAACACGACCGTGAACGGCAAGCCGGTCACGTTGCCGGTACCGTTCGCGGCGCAGTACTATCTCACCACCCGGGTGGCCGCCGGCGCGGGCAACGTGACCCCGAAGGGCGGATGGTACGACCCGGGGAGCAACGTGACGCTCTCCGCCACCCCCGCGACCGGGTACGCGTTCATCGGATGGACCGGGGAAGGGAACGGCTCCCTGCAAGGGACCGCCAACCCGCTGACCATCCAGGTCAACGGACCCATCACGGAGAACGCCACCTTCGCCCGCACGTTCCCGGTCGTCTTCTCCGAGACCGGGCTCCCCGGCGGGACGAACTGGTCGGTGGACCTCGGCACCCCATCGAACACGACCGGCACCAACCTCACCCTCACCCTGCCCAACGGAACGTACGCCTTCCGGGTGGGCCTGGTCTCCGGATACCACGTGGCTTCCGCACAGGGGAAGGTCACCGTGAGCGGGGCGACGAACGTGACGCTGACCTTCGTCCGCACTCTCTACACCGTCACCTTCACCGGCTACGGGAACTCCTCCCGCTGGTTCGTCTCCGTCAACGGGGTCTCGAACGCATCGACCGCTCTCAACACCGTGACGTTCGCCCTGCCGAACGGAACGTCCTACGCGTACGTCGTTAGCGCCCCTTCCGGGTACGATGCGAGCCCCTCGAAAGGGACGTTCACGGTCCACAACGCATCCGTCAGCCTCTCCATCACCTTCCATGCTGCGCCCTCGGGCGGCCTCCTGGGGTTGAGCACCGCGAACACGAACGCCGTGGTGGCGTCGCTCGTGGGGATCATCCTGGTCCTGGGGGCGATCGTGATCGCCATGGGCAGTGCCCGCGCGTCCCAGCGGCGCACGGACGGTCCGTCCAAGAGCGACAAGTCCTCGGACGCTTCGGAAAAGGAAGGCTCCGACAAGAAGTGGCCCCCGGAGGACTCCTCCGCCGAGAAGACGACCGAGGAGAGCGGGAGTTCCGCCTCCGAAGAAGCCGCCCCGTCCGGGGAACCGGCGTCCTCGGATTGATCGCGTCCCCGAGGGGACCGGCCTACGGCGAGGACTTCGCCGCGGGCGAAGTGCAGCAACCGCACTTCGACTTCATGCACTCGCCGCGCCAGGTGTGCCCGCACTCCCGGCAGTTGCAGTTCGTGTGGTAGACCGTCTTCGCCGCGGTGTGGGAGACCCCGTAGAGCTCCCGCAGCATGGCGTAGTACTGGGTCTCCCGGAAGTTATCCTCCTCAGGCACCCCGCACCTCAGGCCTCCAGGGCACTGTCCGTCACGGGGGAGTCGCCCCCGTTCCAGGTACGACGCTTGAGCGGGCGGTCGAGGTCCACTTCCGGGATCTTCTTCGCGATCTCCCGGGCCATCTCCGAGCACTTCGACGGCGTGGTGGGCCAGGCGGTGTAGCCGGGCAGGGCCAGGTCGTAGGTCACGACCTTCTTCTCGTAGATGACTTCCCAGACGGCGCGGAAGACCCGCCGGGCCTGCTCGTGGTATCCCAGGTGGTGGAGCATCATCTCGACGCAGAGGATCTCCGCCACGGGGTCCGCCTTGTCCTGGCCCGCGTACTTGGGCGCGGACCCGTGGACCGGCTCGAAGAGCGCGATCTCCTTCCCGAAGAGCGCGCCCGGGGCGACCCCGAGGCCGCCGGCGAGACCCGCGCAGAGGTCGGAGAGGATGTCCCCGAAGAGGTTCGTCGTGACGAGGACGTCGTACTCCTCGGGCTTCTTCACGAGCTGCATCGACATGTTGTCGACCAGCCGCTCCTCCGAGGGCATCCCGGGGTACTCCCGGGCGATGGTGCGGAAGACCTCCTGGAAGAGCCCCCCGGTCACCTTCATGATGTTGGCCTTGTGCACGGCGGTGACCTTCTTGCGCCCGTACTTCGCCGCGTACTCGAACGCGAAGCGGATGATGCGCTCGGAGGCCTTCCGGGTGATGATGTTGATCGTCTCGCCGGCGCTGTGCTCCTTGTCGATCCAGTGCTCGACGCCCGAGTACAACCCCTCGGTCGCCTCCCGCACCACGACGAGATCGGCGTCGGGGTACCGGGTCCCCTCGCCCGCGATCGCCCGGGCCGGGCGGAGCGAGGCGTAGAGGTCGAGCTGCTGGCGGAGCGCGACGTTGACCGAGCGGAAGCCGCTCCCGATGGGCGTGGTGATCGGCCCCTTGAGGCCGAGCCTGGTGCGCTTCAGGCTGTCGAGGACGTACTGGGGGAGCGGCGTGCCCTCCTTGGCCATGACCGACTCGCCGGCCTCGACGACCTCCCACTCCAAAGGAACGCCCGTCGCATCAGCCACCAACCGCGCCGCCGACGCGACTTCCGGTCCGATCCCGTCTCCGGGTATCAACGTCACCTTGTGCGTCATGGTGCGCCGACCACCTGTAGATGACTTAAGCGTTACGAGGTTCGACTCTCCGTGAGTTCGTGGGCGGACCAGTGGCGAAAGGATTTCCCGGCCCTGCGGCCCCGCGGGAAGGGGGCGGCCGGGTACCTCGACAGCGCCTGCCTCACCCTCGTGCCGCGGCCGGTCCTCGACGCCATGGAAGGCTACTACGCGGACACCCCCGGGTGCGGCGGCCGGTCGGTCCATCGCTGGTCGACCGCGGTGACCGAGGCCGTCGAGGTAGCGCGGGAGGAGTTCGGGCGGTACTTCGGGGCGGACCCGGCCCACCTCGTCACCCTGCGGAACACGACCGAGGCGATCAACCTGGTCGGCCGCGGTCTCGGGCTCCGCAAGGGGGACCGGGTCCTCGTCACGGACCAGGAGCACAACTCGAACCTCGTGATCTGGCAGGTCCTGGCCCGCACGCTCGGCATCCGCCTCGACGTGCTTCCCCTTCCGGAAGACCGGGCCTTCGACCTGGACGCTTACCGGAGGAACCTCGCACGACCCACCCGGCTCGTGAGCGTCTTCCACTCCTCGAACCTCGACGGGCGCACGCTCCCCGCGCGGGAACTGGTCGAGATCGCCCACGAGGCGGGGGCCGAGGTCCTGCTGGATGGGAGCCAGTACGCCCCGCACGAGCGCCTCGACCTGACGCAGCTCGGGGTCGACTACTATGCCCTCTCCCTGCACAAGATGCTGGGCCCCTCCGGGACCGGGCTGCTCTACGGCGCTCCCGGCAAGCTCGAGCGTCTCGCCCCGCTGGTGGTGGGAGGGGAGACGGTCGCCTGGACGGACTATCGGGACCACGAGCCGCTGCCGGTCCCCGCCCGGTTCGAGGCGGGGCTCCAGAACTACGCCGGGATCGTGGGCGCCCGTGCGGCGGTGCAGTACCTGGGGAAGGTGGACATGGACGAGCTGCGGGACCACATGGTGCGGCTACAACGCATCGCGGCGGACACCCTGTCCACCGAAGGGGTGCGGCTCCTCGGCCTGCCCGACCACCGCGCGCGGGGCTCCATCTTCTCCTTCATCCTGGAGGGCGTGGACGCCCATGACGTGGCCCTCTTCCTCGACGAAGGGTACGACACCCTCGTCCGTTCCGGGATGAACTGCGTGCACTCGTGGTATCGCGCCCGGGGACTCGACGGGAGCGTCCGGGCCTCCTTCTACCTCTACACCACCGAGGACGAGGTCCGGCGGTTCCGCGACGGCGTGGCGGAACTGGCCCGGCTCACCCAGGGACGGCGGAAAGCGTCGCCCCCGACGAGGGCCGTCCCGCAGCGGAAGAGGGTTCGCGCGCGGTGAAAGGACCCGTCAGAGGGTCTTGTCGACCACGGCGCTGAGCTCCCGGCTCACGAAGGAAGCGAGCTCCTTCGCGAGCTTGTCCTTCATCGCCTCGGGCACGGAGCCGATGCCGAGCCGGGCGATCGCGGCCGACACCCGGATGATGGCCGAGTACTCCATCGCCCGCGCCTCGAGGAGCTCCTTCACGGCGTCCTTCAACTCCCGGGCGAGCGCGGGATCCTCGCGGATCTTCCGCTCGAGGTGCTGGCGGACCTCGTTCCGGACGATGTCCATCGCGGCATCCGCCACGAGGTTCTCCGGGGTGAAGAGTTGCTTGGAGGATCGGAGGAACTGGTCGATCGGATTGGTCGCTTCGTCGCTGGGCATCGGGCATCCCATCGCAGGCCCGCTAATCATCTTTCCCCTAGTGGCAATCGGACCGACACGGAGGCAGGACGCCTGCCGCCAAGGGCAGGTTCCGCGCGATGGTGGCGGGCACGCGGGGAGTGTGTCAGAAGAGGGTGTCCCGGCGGAGGTTCCGCCGCTTCAGGACCTGCTCCTCCTCCTTCTCGTCCTGGACCTCCTCGAGCTCCATGTCCTCGGGAGGGAAGGTGGCCTGCGACGATGCGGGGGAGGGAGGCGCGGCCTCGACGAGCTGGGACACTCCGCAGTACGGGCAGACAGCGAAATCCCCGATCGGGGTAGGGGGAAGAGCGGCCCCGCAGGAGTTGCAACGAAGGTCCTGGACGTAGACCTTGTCGACGGGGTCCAGGGGGTGTTCCGGCCGGTCGGGGATGTAGGGTTCGTTGGTGGGCAGTTGGGAGTGGCACCGCGAGCAGGTGGTGGCCCCGGGAGGGTTGCTCTGGCCACAGACAATGCACTTGGCCGCAAGCGGGGTTCCCACGGCAGTCACCATGCCTTCGATGGCTTAATCTCTGGCGGTTCTCCCCGACCGGGAGGCATGGGCCATCCGGCCTCGACTTCCTCCCGGAGGGGGGTCGGCCCCTCGTGGCATCGGTCCAAAGCATTTATTTGAGGCCGAGGCTGGCCCTTCCGGGGATGGGCTGGTAGATCAGCGGAAGATCGCTACCTTGGCAAGGTAGAGGCCGCGAGTTCAAAACCGAGGGAGGAAAGACCTCCTTCGAGGAAAGTCTCGCCCAGTCCATTCCCCCTCGCCGCCGAAGGAACCGATTTGTACCGGGGTGTCCTCCCGGCTCTTCTCCATGCCTGACGACCTCGTGCTGCGGACCGTGGACCTGGGCTACGCCTACGTCCCCGGCCGGTTCGCCATGCGTCACCTGGACCTCGAGCTCCGGCGGGGCGAGATCCTGGGGCTCCTCGGGCGCAACGGGGCGGGCAAGACGACCACCGTCCGGGTCCTCACAACGTTGCTTCCCCCGACGGAGGGTACGGCCGAGATCCTGGGGAGCGACATCCGGGAGGGGGGACCCCGCCTCCGGAGCCGCATCGGGGTCGTCCTCCAGACGGAGGCCTTCGATTTCGTCACCGTCGAGCGGAACCTCACGCTCTACGCCTTCCTCTGGGGGGTGTCCCGCGAATCCGCCAAGGCCCGGGCGGAGGAGATGATCGAGCTCTTCGAGCTCCAGAAGGTGCGGAGCCGCAAGCCGTGGGCCCTCTCCGGGGGCGAGCGCCGGCGACTCCAGGTCGCCCGGGAGCTGATGCACGACATGGACCTCCTCTTCCTGGACGAGCCCACGGCCGGGCTCGATGCGGTGGCCCGTCACCGCATCCTGGGCTACCTCAAGGAGCGCGCCCGCAAGGGGCTCTCCATCGTCTTCACGACCCACATCATGCACGAGGCGGACCTCCTCTGCGACCGCATCGCGGTGCTCCACGAGGGGAAGCTCCTGCGCACCGACACGGCCCAGGCGCTGAAGAAGGCCTACACGGGGGCGCGCCGGGTGACCATCGAGTTCGACCGCGACCCGGGGACCTCCCGGACGGCACTGCTCGAGCTCCTCCGCGAGCGGGGACGGGGCATCGAGATCGGCCGGCAGGAAGGGCCGGGGCTCTCCTTCCGCTCCACGAACCCCGAGGAGATGGTGGCGCTCCTCACGAGCTGGGCCCCGCCCCACGGGCTCTCGGTCACCCGTCTGGACGTGCGCGAGGTCACCCTCGAGGAGGCCTTCCTCGGCCTCGTGGGCGGCCACGGCCCCGAGGAGGGGACGGGCGAGCTCGTGGAGGAACCATGAGGCTCCCCTCGCTCCTGCGCCTCGTGGTGCGGAACTTCGTCTCGAACCTCGACCCCCTCGCGATGGTCATCCGCTTCGGGCAGCCCGCGTTCCTCGTGGTGGTCCTCGGGACCATGTTCTCCGCCCTCGTTCCCCCCGGCACCGTCGCCGCGGGATCGTACATGGCCTTCCTCGTCCCGGGGGCGATCGCCTTCCAGATGGTCGCCGGAGGGGTCATCGCGGGGAACCTCTTCTGGCTCGACCGCCGCTGGAGCATGGTCGAGCAGATCTTCGTGGGCCCCTTCCGCCGGGCGGAGTACCTGGCGGCCCTCGTGCTCACCGCGCTCCTCTTCTCCCTCGTGGGGGTGGGGCTCATGATCCTGGTGGCGATCCCCTTCATCCACCTGCCGGCGCTGACCGCCCTGGACCTCGCGGTGATCCTCCTCACCATCGCGATGGGAGGGCTCTTCTTCGCGACGTTCCTCATCGCGATCGGCACCCGTCTCCGGTCGGCGAACGCCTACTTCACGATCCAGTCCTTCATCCAGCTCTTCCTGGTCTTCCTCTCCACCGTCTACTACCCGGTCTCGGCGAAGACCCCCCGGCTGTTGGCCGACGTGCTCTACGCGAACCCCCTCACCTATGCCGCGAACGCGGTCCGTGATGCGTTCCTCAACCGGCTGGGGACCACGGACGTCCTCGCGCTCGGCATCCTTTCCGGTCTCTCGCTCGTCACCTTCGCCCTCGCGGCCTGGGGGTTCCGGACGATGGACCCGGGCGCCGTCCAGTGACGGATCCCGGGACTTGACCGCGACACCCCGTCCCAGGCGAACTCAGAGCTCGACTTCGAGGAGACCGTCGCGTTCCGCGACGGGGTAGGTCCGGAGGGGGACCTTGGATTCCTCCTCCTCGCAGGGCAGTTCGGGCTTGATCCGGGGGGGCGCGACGAGCGCACCGGTGCGGATGTCGTACTTCGCCTCGTGGGCCGGGCAGACCGACTCGTAGCCCTCCGTCGAGCTGAGCAACGCGCAACCCACGTGGGCGCAAACGGCGTCCATCGCGTAGAGCTTCCCGTCCACCCGGGCGATCAGGATGGGACGCCCCTGGACCCAGACGAGGACCGAGCTCCGCCGCTCGAAGACGCGGACCGACAGGGAGACGCGGTGCCAGGCCATGGGCGCCTCCGGCACCCCTACGGGGACTCCAGGATGACGGACATCCCGTTCCCGCCGCCCATGCAGAGGGTGGCGAGACCGCGGTGGGCGTTGCGCCGCCGCATGGCGTAGAGCAGGGTCACGATGATGCGGGTCCCCGAGCATCCGATGGGGTGTCCCAAGGCGACGGCCCCCCCGTGGACGTTGAACTTCTCCGCGGGGATGTTGAGCGCCTTGCGGACCGCGATGGAGGCGGTCGAGAAGGCCTCGTTGTGCTCGAAGAGGTCGATGTCCTCGACGGTCAGACCCGTCTTGGCAAGATGCTCGCGGACGGTCGGGATGGGGGACTCCATCACGCGCGAGGGCTCGACGCCCGAGGTATGGTAGGAGTGGACCCACGCGAGCGGCTTCAGGCCCAGCTCCTGGACCCGGGCCTCGCTGGCGAGCACGAGGGCGGCCGCGCCGTCGGAGAGCTGCGAGGAGTTCCCGGCGGTGAGGATGCCCTCCGGAAGGAACGCGGGCTTGAGCTTGGAAAGCTTCTCCACCGAAGAGTCCGCGCGGGGCCCCTCGTCGCGGGCAAGCTCGTGGTTGCCCGTGATGGAGGCGGGTACCGGCACGATCTCGTCCTTCAGCCAACCCTGCTCGGTCGCCTGGATGGCCTTCCGGTTGCTCTCGAAGGAGAACTGGTCCGCGTCCGCCCGGGTGATCCCGTAGCGGCGGGCCACATCCTCCCCGGTGACCCCCATGTGCTGGTGGTCGTAGGCGTCCAGCAGGGAGTCGAGCAGCATCGCGTCTCGGAGCGGGTCGTCGCCGAACTTGATCCCTTCCCGGAGGTCGAGCAGGATGTGCGGGGCCTTGTCCATGCTCTCCATGCCGCCCGTCAGCGCAATGCCGAGGTCGCCCACGCGGACCGCGGCGGCCCCGAGAGTGACTGCCTTCATGCCCGAGCCGCAGACCTTGTTGATGGTGGTCGCCCCCGAGGTGACCGGGATGCCGATCCCGAGCGCGACCTGCCGGGCGGTGTTCTGTCCCATGCCCGCCTGGATCCCGTGCCCGATGAGGGTCTCGTTCACCTGGTCGGCGCGGACACCGGCCCGCGTGAGTGCCTCCCGGGCGGCGACCTGACCGAGGACGACGGCCGGGACACGGCGCAGCTCTCCGCGGAACTTGCCGATCGGGGTACGGGCCGCTCCTACGATGGCCACACGGGTGCCGGTCGATTGCGCCCTCCCTAGAATTGGTCCGCCGTCGCTCATGACCCCGCTGCTTTCCCGCGGTTATATAGGAGTTTCGGAAGCACACCTTTTCGAGGCCCACGGTGGTTATTCGACTACCGGAAGTCACGCCGGTCCGGGCACCGCAGCCACGGAGTGGCGAAGCAAACAAGTCAGCGACCTCGAGTAACTAGCGGCCGGCCACCCGGCAATATCTTCAGGTCCACCGCGATTGTAAGGCACCCACCGTCCGGACGGTCTGCGGGTTAGGAGGTCAGGGTATGGCTACCAGCGACACCCCTCGTTCGCCGCTGTGCGCACCGGTCCATCCTGGGGCGGCGGGATTCGGGGAACAGGGTGACGCCTGCTCTTGTTGCCCAGCAAACCCGAGACGCGGATCGGGGCAACTCGGATGTTCTCCGAGACTCCCTCCGAGTGCGGTTTCCGGGGTACGAGCAGGGAAGGGCATCGCGCGGGGGAGAACTCGGAGCGTCAGGGGCCCTATGGGCCGACCTTAGGCGCCATTGAGTGTGCGACCTTGACAAGTGGGAGACGCCGGGTAGGAGGGAGCCCTTACGGACCCCCGCCCCCTCCAGAGCCGGATGTGCAGTTTTCCCGCATCCGGCTCGCTCGACCTCTTCAGAACTCGTAGGACGTCACGATGTGGTAGGGCAGTCGAAACCTGACCACTTCCCCCGAGTGGGGGCCTCCGAGCCAAGGGGCTGGGGCCGAAGTCTTGGTCCTCAAGATGCGAGGGCGGATGCCCTTTGGCTCCGACAAGTCGTACACCCTTCATGCATCCAGCTCCATGAGATTGGTCAACCTTGGTTTCCTTCCTAGTTAAGTACCTGGTACTACTATGAGATTACCATGTCGGAAACCGGGGCGATCACCGTGAAGGTCCCGCAAGGACTCTTGGACGAGGTCAGGCGGACGAAGACCGAGATCGACTGGCCCGAGGAGATTCGGAGTTTCATCCGGTCCCGGGTCAAGAAGCGTCGTGCCCAAGAGGCTCTTGACAAGAGTCGCAAGGTTCTCCAAGAACTCCCTGTCCTCCCTCGAGGAACTGCTGCACGCCTCGTCCGAGCTGACCGTGACAGTCATTGACGCATCACTCGCGGTTGCCTATCCTCTCCACGAAGAGGGGTGGGAGGATGCCGAATCGGTACTCCGAGCAGGGGTCACTGCCCCTGACCTGCTCGTACCGGAGTGCGGCAATGCCATCGTGTCGGCGAAACGGAGCCATCGACTCACCGCGGAGCAGGCCCCAAAGGTCTTTGGGGTGCTCCGGACACTCGTGGATGAAGTGGTAGAGATCCGATCATGCCAGCCCTACCTGGAGTCCGCGTACAAGGTCGCAGATTCCACGGGCCTCGCATTCCACGATGCCGTCTACCTCGCGCTGGCTCGGCAGGAGTCGATGCCACTCGCTACCCTCGATCGACTTCAGCTCGAGGCGGTTAAGCACTTGGGTATTCGATCCACCCATCGCTGGACAGCGGACCTCGTGCCGAGTTGGGTCGAATCGCGAAACCCTCCCCCGAGCACAATCTCCGGCATTGCCCCCCCCCGGGGGGTTTGGCGGTCAACCCCGGCCGCTCATGACTCGCGTACGTGCGAGGTTTTTGGTCGACCATTGACCCTCCAAGTACCGTGGCCTCTGGGTAGGCATGCCTTTCAATCAGTTTGCCGGTGACGCTCTCGGGCTCTCAATCCGTAGGCGGCGGCCAAGACGACAACACCGCCCACGATGAGGACCAACTCTGCTGCCCATGGTAGCAAGCAAGTCGAGTTGCAGACTGCCCCGTGGGTGGGGGTGCCACTGACAGTGAGGTAGGAAACAAGGAATGCCCCAAGAAACGCCGTCGCGATGAGTATCACCCCAACAACTGTCAATAGGGCATCCTTCCGGCGGTTGGCCCTGACGGTCGTCAGCATTGACATTGGGGATGGAATGCCATCGAAACACAAAAAGCACCCCTAACGCGGAGGGCCTCGTCCCCGATGAGCCCAATTGTGCTCAAGGGACCCAAATTGAGCCATGTACGTGGACCGAAGAGTTATTGCCGGTAGCTCGATTGCCAGTGTGGACATGAGTGGAGTGCAAGCTTCCAAATCGATGGCCATCATGGGTGGGTTCCTGGTTGCTTGGGGAGTGGCCTTCACCTACCTGTTCGCGGAAGGATCCGCAGAATGTGATCCCACGAATGGATGCACGCAATATCACTCTCCTTTCTGGCTGGCCTTCGCGGTGCCCTTCCTCGTCGGAGGGGTGCTTTTCGCCATCCTAGGCGCCAGAGGGCTCCAACGAAAGGGTCGGGCTGAGACTCCTCTGAGGGAATAAGGCACACGATTCGACGGGTCATGATCCCCACTCTTACGCTGGTGAGTTGGGGGGGTACCCCCTGTTGAGGGGTCATCGGGGAAGAGGAGTGGTGATTACAACTTGGGTGGCGTAGACCTTTTTGCCCCCCCGGGGGGGCGGCGGGAATTGGGCATGGGTTTACGGCTAGCCGCGAAACGAGTTTCCTTACCTCTTTCCGGCTAATTGGCACTGCCGCCAAGCTCTTTGGAGACCGAGTCCTTTCGTCCATCGAACCTTGAAGCTCTACAGACGGTACCAAGTCGGAGCGGGAGTACTCTTCCTGCTGTCGCTTGCCGTGTACTTCTTCACCCTGTCCGCGACTTGGTGCTATCAGAAGGGCAACCAGTGGACAACGAGTACGGAGACCGTTTGCAACGTACCGTTCTCGTGGTGGATCCTCGCGATCATCCTGGTGACCGTCTCGGCCGTTCTCTTGGTCCTTTCATTGATAGCGAAGGTCGCCGCGAATCCTGACCCTAACTCCGGAAGGAACCTAGTGGCCTCACTGGTGGTTCTGTCCTTGTTTCCAGGGGTCATTGCGCTCTTGTTCTTGGGGGAGGTCGACGGGCAGGCGTACTATCCTTGTGGATGGTCTAACTGTTCGCTATACATTCTGAACCCGATGGGTGTCTTTCTTCTCTTTGGATCGTTGACCGGAGCACTCCTTCTCCTGGCGGGCTTGTCCCCGGTACTAGTCAAGGGACTTCGAGGAAACACCTAACCGTAGGCAGGGTGGCTAGACCCCACCCCAGACGAGAGGAACCCACTCATTTTTCCATCTAGGTTCACTTGAGTCGGGGAGTCTTTGTGGGTCGCTTCGGATATGCGACCGGCCGTTCAACGATTCGAGTGAAGACGATGGCAGTCCCGTCCACTCGATAGAAGACCCGATAGTCCCCGAGATGGAACCGCCACTCTCCGGGGTGCCTGGCCCCCTGCCGTACCCGCAGCCAAGGATACGACTTGAATGGGTTTCGGCGAAGGTAGAACAACTTCTCAACGAACAGGCGTCTAAGCCTTCGAGGCAGCGCACGGAACTCCTCATCAGCCGACTCGAGAAATTCGTAGTCGTAGAGGGTCACGCTAGACCCGCCTTTTTCATTACTGCTTGTCCGGGAACACGCTTCTCGGCCGTCCAGCGTCTCTCTATTTCCTTGTAGAACTCGTCATCGAAGTAGGACTCCTCCAGAAGGTCCTGAAGCAGATCATCGAAACTTTCCCCTGTCCCCTTCACTGACTCAAGGAGGCGCCGGGTCCGTTCTGACACGGTTATCGTGGTGGGGTGGCTTAACGCGGTGGACATCGATAACCAATTGACACCAATTGACTTAAGGGCTTCGTAGAGTCTGGGGCTGGTAATTCGCAATGGTGGACAAGCAAGCGTTGGCTGACGTTACGAGCCTCCCGAATTCGGCGACGTCGACTACTCTCTCCGTCTTTGTCAAGTTCATTCTCCCCATCGGTGTCCTTGGAACCATTCTAGACCTCATCCTCATACCCCCTTCAACGACGGCGGATATCCGATTGCAGGTTGGGTTACAGGTGGCACAGTGGTTCGTCCTTGCGACGCTGGCAATGGTTTTCGCAGTGCCTTATACGCCGAGGACGCTGTCCATTTGCACGGACGGAGTAGTGGTCGATCTGAGGAGGCGGGGGCTGCCTTCGTTGCGCCCGGGCAAACAGAAGATCGCATGGAGGACGATAGTGAGCGTTCAGACCGACGTTTGGACTTTCCCCGGGTTCAGGACTGCGGTTCCTCTACCGTTCGGCACGGTCAAGGAGCGATTCTTTCTCACGAGGGAGAACGCCCTACTCCTACGAGACGCTTGGGAGCACCAGTACCAACCGAAAAGCATCGTGACTGCTATGCCCCATGTCTCGGGCTGACACGCGACCCTCCTCGTGATCAAAGAACCCCTTCCTGCCCAACCTTCGCCTGAAGTCAGCTGCGACGTGCTGCGTGTGCCTGCAGGGACAATTTGCCCGCTCACAAGTAGCTATTTATAGCCCCGGCGTCTCATGACCGCCAGTGTCGCACCATAAGGTCATTGATTGGCTTCTTGAAGAAGATCAACCGTCAATCCGCTACTCTGCCCTTGTCGATCTCTTGGGACGCCCGGAGAACGATCCCGAAGCTCGTGAAGCCAAGTCCAAGATCGCCCGCGTCGGGTGGGCCGCCGATCAACTGCGCCTCCAGGGCCCCAAGGGGTTTTGGGAGCGTCGCGAGCCCCGGAATGTCCCGGAGTGGACCAACTTCCTCTACTTCCCCACGTTCGGCTCCACGATTTGGAGAGCGCTGGTGTTGGCCGACCTGGGGCTCGACAAGTCCGACCCGCGGATTCGGAAGCTTGCTGACCTGATGTTCGAGTTCAAGCTCCGTTTGAGTTCGCCGTTCAACTTCTACCACGAAGAAGTCTGTGCCTCGGGGAACATGGCCCGGATGCTGACGTGCTTCGGGTACGGAGACGACCACCGCGTGCAGATGCTCTTTGACTGGCTCCTTCAGGACCAGCGCGAGGACGGGGGATGGAACTGCTCCCAAGGAACGCCAGGCACGTTGGATGTGTGGGAGGCTCTCGCCGCCTTTGCTGTCGTTCCCAAGGCAAGACGTTCGCCTCGGATGGAGAGAGCGATCGATCGAGGGGTTGAGTTCTACCTCAAGCGGAGGCTCTTCAAGGAGGGAGCGACGTACGCACCCTGGTTACGACTTCACTACCCGAACCACTATTTCTACGATGTGTTGGTAGGGCTGGACGTGGTCACGGGCCTCGGTTTCGGGGACGATCGCCGTCTGGGGGCGGCCCTCGAGATTCTCCGGAAGAAACGCCGGCCCGACGGTTCGTGGGTCATGGAGGCGTCACATCCCGACGTCCCACCGACCAAGGCGTACGCCGGATACAAGCAAGAGGGAACTCGACCCCTGGTGACCGAGTCCGCCGGGAAACCGAGCAAGATGATCACGCTGAGGGCCCTTCGGGTCCTCAAGCGGGTTGACGAAGCGAGCTGACCTCGTCCGGGGCCCCTCGGTGCGGGATACCCACCCCTTGATGCCGCTCTTCCCACACGACATGCCTCCCCTCCCTCACCGTGGGTTGAAGATGGGAGGTCATGGTCAGATATACTATACGTATACATGCACCCGATGGTGCAGTCTGCCCACGCCCCCCGTACCGAGTTCTCGAGACCGGGAGCTAACCCAACCCTTGAGACGATAGAGTACATCCGAACCGCCCTTCGTGAGTCTGACGGACCTATCAGCCGGAACCAGCTCCTTGCAGCCTTGGCCAGATGGGGTCATTCGACGACCCGCCAGAGCCTCAATGCCACGATTGCTTTCCTAGGAGCGGATGGTAGCGTGGCGGAGGGGAGCAAGGGATTGATCTGGGTTCCCCCCGCTTCGATTCCGCTCGTTGAAATTACCCGTAAGGGCCAGAGACTCTGATGAGCCTTGGGGCGAGCGAAATCGTCCTTGCCCCGTCGGCATCCTCGGCTCTCAAGCGTCTCGAATCGGGCGAGATCCAGGACGGGGTCGCCATTGCAAGGCGCGTTCGATCACTTCGGTCTATTCTCCTCGCTGACATTCTGCATGGGGGGGTTGTCAAGAGAGACTCGATCCCCAGGTACTTTCGACTCGAATACGGTGCCGAGAATCTCTATGTCGAAGACCTCCCCTCGTTCTGGCGTCTGCTCTACACCGTGGTCCATGTCGGAGAGCAGAGGCACATCGTAGTCCTGGAGATAGTCGATCACCCAACATACGACAAGGGGTTCCCAGGTCGACGCAGGCGGTAGCGAGTGCGGCCCACCCCTTGGTGGGAGGCCCTCGAGGGAAGAGCCCTGGTGACCAGAATTGGGGGGAGTGGACCCTTTTGACCGCTTCTTACACCCTGGTCTGGGAGTAAGGAGGGGTTTCAATCATCGGATCAACCATACCTTCGTAAGCGATCTCCCTCATTCAGTCCTTCTTCTCGGGTTCAGGTGTGGCTTCTGTCTGCATGGGCTCGGGCGCTTTCTTCTCCTCCGAATCCTTCGAGGAGATCTCCTTCGGCGTCTGTTCCTGGTCCTCCATTGAGTCCTTGTCCGTTGCCGACTTGGAGGAGCCCATCTTGCTACGCCTCTTCCGTAGGAACAACCCTACTCCGGCAATGACTGCAATAGCACTAGCTACGATGCCCGCCATGGCGTAGGGCGACCCCCGGATACTCCCCAAGCCTCCCCCGGGTCCAGAGGCAGGAACTATGTTGACCAGCACAGTGTGCGTCTGGTGATCGCCCGCCTGGTCGTGGACGCTCACCGTCACTGAGTACTTCCCCGCATGTGTCGGTGTGCAAGTCAACACCGCCACGTCCGCACTCGTGCAGCCTGGGGGGAGCCCGGAGTAGCTGTAGGCGAATGTCCCGTATCCACCGTCAGGGTGGATGAGCGCACTCTTGTTGATCGCCGATCCGTTGAAGGTCTCGTTGGTGTTCACCATGATGGTTAACTGCTTGCCCACCGGGGTGCTGGCCGGGATGACCACGTTGAAGTCGAAGGTGACGTGCATCCCCACGGTCGACCTGGCTGATCCGTTGTTCAGGTCGGTGACCACCACCGTAATGTTGAACCAGTCGGACTGAGTGGGAAGGCATCCTATCGATGACTTATCCTCCGAGTAGCACCCATACGGCAGTCCGAGGTAGGTGTAGTTGTAGGCCGGGTTTCCACCCGAGGCGTTGGCGACAAAAGCGACCGTCTGTGCAAGAAGGGGGGTCGAGCTGGAAACAGTAAGATTGACCTCGAGTGCAGGATAGACCTTTACAGTTTCCGATGTCGCATTCCACGTGTTCCCATACAAGTCCGTCACCTGCACCGTAACTGAGAATGTTCCGTTAGACTTGGGCACGCACACCACGGACGCGCCAGTGGAAGCGGCGCAGCCGGCCAACGTGGGGAAAGTGTAGGAATAGGCAAGAGATGCAAGGTCCCCTGTCGTTTGAGTAGTCAGGGTCAGACTCTCATTCACGTCCACAGCCACTTGCGATGGCGTGATCGATGCCGACAGAGCCTTAGTACTCACGGTTGGAGACGTCGCGTTCCATGTGTTCCCGTACTGGTCGGTCACAGTGACGCTGACCGTGAAGCTCCACCCCGGTTTCTGAGGTGTGCAGAGGGTGTACGGGCCGGTGGAGGATGCGCACCCTGCCGCAGAGGGCGTGGTGTAGGCATAGGATAATGCTGCCCCATCACCCGAGGTAGACGTGTTGAAAACGACAAGCTGTCCGACAGAGACTGCGTTCGCGGAGGCGCTCAGTGCGGCGGTAAGAGAAGAAGAGGTCACAAAGGGAGAAGTGGCGTTGTCGGTCGCGCCATACAGATCGGTCACCTCAACCCCCGCGTCGAAGGTTACCCCTGGATGGGTCGGTGTGCACGTCACATCAGGGGACGTACTCGACACAACACACCCCGCATAGACCGGAGTAGCGTTCCACTTGAACGAAAATGGGGCAACTCCACCGGTCATTGTGGCATTGATCCAAACGGGGTGACCTACCCTGGTCGAGTTACTAGAGGGGGTCAGTGTTGTACTGAACGGGAGGGAGTGCGTGACGTTGATCCAGATAGTGGCGCTGGAGGCCTTGGATCCACTGCTATCCGTGACTGTGACGTTGGCCTGGTAGTTTCCGGGCACGGTGTAGGTATGGGAAGGGTTCTGAAGGCGGCTGATGTTACCATCGCCGAGTGTCCAGACCCAAGAGGTGTAGTTCCAACTCCCAGAAACGGCGACTGCGCTGAAGTTGACCGTGTACCAAGTTGGACCCGATGAGGAGGTGGGCGATGCGAACACGGAGAAATGATTAGGGATGACACTCACAGAATTGGATCCGGCGTTTACAACATAAGTGTCCCCGTTTCCAACATCATAGGCGGCTCCATACGGACTGCTTCCCACTGGGACTGCCGCCACCACACCATTCGTGGATCCATTGACTACGCTCACATTGTCGGAGTTGTCGTTAGTGATGTAGACGTCACCATTCCCGCTGTCCCACGTTGCCCCCGTGGGTTGACTCCCTACCTTGATGGTCGCCCCCACTCTGTTCGTGGTTCCATTGATCACGCTCACGTTGCCCTGATAGTTATCATCGGTGATGTAAACGTCGCCGTTCCCATTGTCATACGCTGATCCAAAAGGGAAGTTCCCCACAGGGATAGTCGCCACCACACTGTTCGTGGTTCCATTGATTACGCTCACACGGTCGGAGGAGCTGTCAGTGACGTAGACGTCCCCGTTGCGACTGTCATACGTTGCACTCCATGGGCCAGTCCCCACGTTGACGGTGGCCACCACTTTGTTCGTGCTTCCATCAATAACGCTCACGGTGTTGGAAATATCATTCACAACATAGATGTCACCGTTTCCACCGTCATACGCCACTCCTATCGGGTATTTCCCGACGGGGATGGTCGCTACCACGGTATTCGTGCTCCCCGAGATCACACTCACATTGCCGGGGTTGGTATCATTCGAGTTAGCGACATAGATGGCCCCATTGCGACTGTCATATGCTGCGCCCGCTGGACGGTGTCCCACGTTGACGCTGGCCACCACCTTGTTAGTGCTTCCGCTAACAACGCTCACGTTGTCAGAAATAGTATTCACAACATACAGGTTCCCGTTCCCACCGTCATACGCCGCCTCGGTGGGACCCAGGCCAACAGGGATGCTTTCGAGCGGAGAGTTCCCGGTCCCAGTACTGGCAGTTGCGCACGCCCGGACTGCGCACTTCTCCGTCACAGGCAAGTGATTTGTGTAAGGAGGGTTAGACGGAGAGCGCTTCCCAGGGTCATGGGGCATTGCGTGGGCGATGCTC
>JAJYEA010000088.1 GCA_021790425.1 Thermoplasmata archaeon
GGTGCCAAGGGCGGTGTCATCTGCGACCCCAAGCACATGTCCAAGGGCGAGCTCGAGCGCCTCACCCGGCGATACGCCAGCGAGATCTCCCCCATCATCGGTCCCGAGATCGATGTCCCGGCCCCGGACGTCTACACCGACTCCCAGACCATGGCCTGGATCATGGATACCTACTCCATGCAGAAGGGCTACTCCGTCCCGGGCGTCGTCACCGGCAAGCCCCTCTCCATCGGCGGCTCCGAGGGCCGCAACGAGGCCACCGCCCGCGGGTGCATGTTCGCCATCCGTGAGGCCGCCAAGAAGATGAAGCTCAAGATGAACGGCGCCACTGTCGCCGTCCAGGGCTTCGGCAACGCCGGCTCCATCGCCGCCCGCCTCCTCGCCACCGAGTTGGGCTCGAAGATCATCGCGGTCTCCGACTCCCAGGGCGGGATCGTGGACAAGAAGGGACTGGACATCAAGAAGGTCATCGAGTACAAGAACAAGACCGGCTCCGTCGTCGGCTTCCCCGGCGCCCAGAAGATCTCCAACAAGGAGCTCCTCGAGCTCGAGGTGGACGTCCTGGTCCCGGCCGCGCTCGAGAACCAGATCACCGACAAGAACGCGAGCAACATCAAGGCCAAGATCGTCGCCGAGGCGGCGAACGGCCCCACCACCCCCAAGGCGGACGAGATCCTGTTCAAGAACAAGGTCGTCGTCCTTCCCGACATCCTCGCGAACGCGGGCGGAGTCACCGTCAGCTACTTCGAGTGGGTGCAGGACCTGCAGGGCTACTTCTGGACCGAGCAGGACGTCAACGAGAAGCTCGACCGGAACATGGTCGCGAGCTACAACGGCGTCGTGGCCCAGGCCGAGAAGTACGGGGTCAACAACCGCACGGGAGCCTACGTCCTCGCCATCGGACGGGTGGTCGAGGCGATGAAGCTCCGGGGCTTCTATCCGTAAGCCTTTTCCTCTCGACCCCCTCTGGGGGGAAGGCCCGGCTTAGCTCAGTGGCAGAGCGGGGGACTGTAGTAAGACCCGCCTGGGAACCCAGGCGGTCCCGCGGACATCCTCAGGCCGCCTGTTCGAATCAGGCAGCCGGGACTTTCGACCCAGACGCCCAGAGACCACCCGCGGTCCCCGGACCGCGGACCCGTTCCTTTCCGGGGCCCGGCCCTAATCCGATCTCGCGGCCGCTGGCTGGGGGGCCTCGAGCACGTACTTCCAGACCAGCGCCGCCAGGATACCCCCGATCACCGGTGCGATCAGGAAGACCCAGAGCTGGGACAGGGCATCGCCGCCGACGAAGAGCGCGGGGCCGAGGCTCCGGGCCGGGTTGACGGACGTGCCATCGATCGGGATACCCACGAGGTGGACCGCCGTGAGCGTGAGGCCGATCGCGATCCCGGCGAACCGGCGCGAGGTCTTCTGCGAGGTGGCCCCGTGGATCACCAGCAGGAAGAAGAACGTCAGCACGATCTCCGCCACCAGCACGGAGGCGAGCGGGTATCCCCCGGGCGAGTGGATGCCGTACCCGTTCTGTCCCAGGCCGTCCTTCACGACGTCATACCCCGGGAGCCCGCTCACGATCGCGTAGAGCACCCCCGCCCCGACGATGGCACCGGCCGCCTGCATGAAGATGTAGGCGATCGCGTCGCGCGCGGAGATCTTCCCCGCCGTGAGCATCGAGATCGTGACGGCAGGGTTGATGTGGCATCCGGAGATCGGCCCGATGGCATAGACCATCACGAGGAGGGTGATTCCGAACGCGAAGGCGATCCCCAGCCACGCGTCCTGGACGCTTCCCATCCAGTGACTGTCGAAGACCGCCGTGCCCACCCCGAAGAACACGAGTGCGAACGTCCCGACGAGCTCGGCGAAGTACTTGCGCAGCAGGTCGCGGTCCGGAGAGGAGTTCTTTGCTACCATGGGGGCTCCGATGGATAGCGGTAGGCGTTTTGGCTATTTCAATATGGGGTTCCTCAGGGCGCGATCTCGTTGGCCCGGCGTGATCGAACGATCACTCCCCGGGCACGAGCGCCGGGACGGGAGGGGCCGGTTCCACCTCGGTCCAGATGGACTCCTGAGGTTGCTCGAAGAAGAGCGCCACGGCGATCGCCACTCCCACGAGCGGGACGGCGAGGGACCAGATCAGGCCCGCGTAGATGCTCCCGAGGAGGAAGGCCAGGAGCGGAGCGATGACCACGGTGGCGTCCCCGATGTCGCCGGTGCCCACCCCGTAGGCGATGGAGAGGGAGGTGTATCGAATCCGGGCCGGGAAGAGCTCGACGAGGTAGGCCCCGAGCGGGGCGTAGCACAGGGCCGCGATGACCAGTTGACCGAAGAGGAGGAGGGTGAGGGCAGGGAGGTTCGGGGGGGCGGAGAAGTAGGTGAGGGCGAGGAAGCTCGGGTAGAAGCTGATCGCCCCGAGGACGCTGCCGAGCAGGATCAGCCGGAGGCGCCCGTAGCGGTCCGAGAGCGCCCCGAACAGAAGGTAGAAGGGGGCCGCGAGGGCGAGGGCGACGAGGGTGATCGTCGCCGTCGTGGCGATGTCCAGGTGGAGCGAGCTCTGGAGGAAGACCGGCGTGTAGAACTGCGCGGTGTGCCAGACGACCGAGGCGCCGCCCACCACGGCCATCGCGTAGAGGACCCGGCGGAGGTTCGCACGGGACCGCAGGCTCTCCCGGAGCGGAGCCCTCGACGTCCGTCGGAGCTCCTGCAGGCGCTCGAAGAGCGGTGTCTCGGTCAGCGTCCACCGGATCGCCACCGCCACCACGATCAGCACCGAGGCCCCGAGGAAGGGAAGCCGCCACCCCCACGACGCGAACGCGGCGGCGCCCAGCCACACCCGCGAGAAGAGGACGACGCCGGTGGCGAGCAGGAGCCCCAGCGTGGCGGAGGCCTGCAGCAGGCTGGTCCAGAACCCGCGCCGCGCGTCCGCGGCGTTCTCGGCGACGTAGATCACCCCGCCCCCGTACTCGCCACCTAGGGAAAGCCCCTGGATGATGCGCAGGGAGACCAGGCCGATCGGCGCCCAGATCCCGATCTCGGCGTAGGTCGGGAGGAGCCCGACGGCCACCGAGCCCAGGCCCATCACGACGATGGTGAGGAGGAAGGTGAAGCGACGGCCCACGCGGTCGCCCAGTCGCCCGAAGATCGCGCCTCCCAACGGTCGCACCGCCGCCCCGGCCACGAACGCCGCGAGGGCGGGGAGGAGCGGGGGGATGTTCCCGATCCTCGGGAAGAACACGGCGGAGAGGACCACGACGAGGGAGCCGTAGACGAAGAGGTCGTACCACTCGACAATGCTCCCCACGAGCGAGGCGGCCAGCACCCGGCGCGGAGGGTGCGCCGGAGGGGGACTATCCGCCACGGGGAACCTCTCGGCCCGAGCGACGGGGGTCTCTCGGGTCTGGTCGGCAGGGAACATGGTCGCTCATACCAGGTGGGGGCTTGCGCCCGATACCGCCCGGGCCACAAGGGGCAGCTCGAGGGAGGGGGTGGCCGAGGTGTCGGCGCGGAAGAAGGGTCTCCGGTGCTGGATGACCTGCTCGAACAGAGGGACCAACTGGTCGGGAGTGGCCCCGTCTCGCAGCATCGGCCGGGTCTCCACGAGGTGCTCGTTCGTCATGAGGCACCCCTTGAGCGCCCCGTACGAGGTGAGGCGGATGCGGTGGCACGCCGAACAGAACTCGGGATTGTTGAGCGGGCGGACGATCTCGATCTTCATCGGTCCCTTCCCGTTCGGCACGGTGTAGCGGGGCCGATGATGGAGGGGGTTCCGCTCGCTCTGCACGGCCCGCCCCGCCACCTCGGAGTCCAGCCCCGTGATCTCGGCGTGCAACACGCGGAAGATCGAGCCGTCCACACGCCCCTGGACGGGCTCGAACTCGATGAACTGGAGGGTGGCGCCGACCTCGTGGGCGATCTCCCAGATGGCCTCCCGCTCCGCGTCCTGCTCGGTGATCCCCGCGAGCACCACGACGTTGAGCTTCATCGGGAAGATCCCCGCCGCGTGGGCCGCCCGGATGCCCCGGAGGGCCGCCGGAAGGCCGTCCCCACCCGTGAGCCGACGGTACGTCGCCGGGAGCGCGCTCGGCAGGCTCACGTTCACGCGCCGGAGTCCGGCCTCGTGAAGGGGAACGGCCAACCGGTCGAGCAGGAGACCGTTCGTCGTCATCGACACCTCCTCCACGTGCGCCGCGATCCGCCGCACGATCTCGGGCAGGTCGGAGCGGAGCGTTGGCTCCCCTCCGGTGAGCTTCACCCGACGCACGCCGACCTTCGTGGCCGCGATCACGCACCGCTCAATCTCTTCCGCCGTGAGCTCGAGCGAGGAGGGGAGCTGGCCCTCCATGTGGCAGAACACGCAATCGAGGTTGCACCGCTGTGTGAGGGAGATCCGGAGGTCCTCGGTCTCGCGGCCGTACCCGTCCTGCATCCTACCGCCCCCCGAGGTAGTCCAGGGTCTGGGCGTCGATGCGGTCCCCCTTCCGGAGGGCCCGGCGGGCCGGGGGGACGATCGCATAGCCGTTCGCTCCCGCGAGGCTCGTGATGAAGTGGGACCCGTGGAAGGTGGGCCATGCCTTCCCGTCCTCGACCCGGAGCGGGACCACCGTGGTGAACCCCCCGCCGTGGACCCGGGCGTCGGCGGCCATCGTGACGGAGGTGACGTGAGCGCCCTCGCCGGGATACCCCCCGAGCTTCCGCACCACGGGCCCCACGAGCCAGAGCGCGTTCACGAGGCAGCTGGCCGGGTGTCCGGGCATCCCCAGGACGAGCTTCCCCCCCGACACGCAGGCGATCGTCGGCATCCCGGGCCGGACCCGGATGCCGTGGAAGAGGACGGTCCCGAGGCGAGGGAACACCTTCCCGAGGAGATCCCTCTCCCCGACCGAGCTCCCTCCGGAGATGACCACGAGATCCGCCTCGGCGGTCGCGGACCGGAGGGCTTCCTCGAGAGAATCTTCATCGTCGGGCACGGGGGGGCGGGGGAGCGGGAGCCCGCCCGAGCCGGTGACGACCGCGGAGAGGGTGGTCGTGTTCATCTCGAACACGTGCCCGGGCCGGAGTTCCGTCCCGGGGGCCGCGAGCTCCTGGCCATGGGCGAGGATCGCCACCTTGGGCCGCGCGACCACACGGATCGTGGCCACTCCGGAGACCCCCAACGCTCCGAGGACAGGAGGAGTGAGCACCACCCCTTTGCCGGCCACGAGGGTTCCCCGGGCGAGGTCCGCCCCCTTCGCATCGACATTGTGACCGGCGGGGACCTGGCCCCGAAAGCGCACCGTGGTGCCCCGGGCCTCGACACGCTCGAACATCTCCACCGTGTCGGCGCCCTCCGGGACCGGGGCGCCCGTGGCCACGGCGACGGTCTCCCCCGGGCGCATGCGCCGGGAGAAGACCTCGCCAGCGTGGATCTCTCCGACCAGCGTGAGGTCCACCGGCGTCCGGGGTGCGGCTCGGCCGAGGTCGGCCGCGCGGACCGCATACCCGTCGACGTTGGCGGAGGGAAAAGGGGGCACCGGGATGCTCGCCACCACCCGTTCGGCGGTCATCCTCCCCGCGGCAGACCACAGGGGCATCTCCTCCGTGGACCGGAGCCGATGGGCCCGGGAGAGCACCATCGCCCGGGCACGGGGAAGGGAGATCCGAGGTACCAGCCGGTGCATCCTCATCGTCTACCTCCGTTCGAGTTCCTCGACCAGGTGCTGGACGAACGGCAGGATGAGCTCTCCGACCGCCAGTTGGCAGGCCCGGGTGGAGCCCGGCAGCGCGAAGACGGGATGGTGGTCCACCAGGAAGAGCTCGCTCCGGGAAAGCATCGCGAGGGGGCCCACCTGGCCGAAGCTGACCGCGCGGAAACGCTCCCCGAACCCCGCGACCTTC
>JAJYEA010000089.1 GCA_021790425.1 Thermoplasmata archaeon
CCGGTAGGTCTGTCCGGGCGAGGGCCGATGGGTCCCGAGCGTGATCCGGAGGACCCAGGGAGAGCTCTCCATCTCGTCCTCCCGGCCGCAGCCTCGGCTGCGGCGACGGCTCTTCTCGCTTGCGCGGGAGAGCGGAGGGCCCGCTCGCACTACTCCGGGGGTTGACGGAGCCCAAGAACCCTTACGAGGAAGCGGCGGGCGATTTCGTGCGACTGACGTGAGCCAAGGCCCTGATCTTCCAGCACCTGGTGGCGGACGAGGGAGTAGACCACCGCCCAGTGGATCGCGTTGAATGGCGGCAGCTTGCGAGACCCCCTCTCAGTTCGAAGTTCGGCAAGGAAGGCGTAGGCGATGCAGATCATCGCCATGCGGTGGTGCCACCCCCTCCACGTTCGACCCTCGAATCGGTCCATGCCCAGGACTTGCTTGATCTCTCGGTGATACTGCTCGATCGCCCAACGGGTATGGGCCAGCTCAACCTGTTCCTGGAGCGATAGGTCATTGAGCCCCCACACGAAGTACGCCTTGAGTTCCTTCTCGTCTCGCTCGAGGAGAAGCCATCCCTCCTCGTCTGTGATCTCCCTCCGATCATGGAGGTTGCCGGCAGTGTGCACTACACGAACCCGAAGGCGCGCGAACTGTCGATGAAGACGGCTCTTCGTTCCCTCCGTCCAGGAGATGTCCTGCCAGAGATGGTCCGGAGTGAGAGCTGCGATCTGTTTCGGAGTCTGGCCGATTCTCACCCCTTTCGGCAGAACCTGTACCTTCGCCGCCTCTGGAGCGTCGGCGGGTATGACACGGTGGTGGACGGTTGTCCAGGCAGCGATGTAGGGTTCTCCCAACCCCCTCAGCTTCCGTCGGAAGGGGTCGACATCTCCGTATCCTGCATCCATGATGACGGCCTTGTGAGGGATGGCTTGTCGCCTCAACCGCTCCAGCATCTCGAGAGCGATCTCGGGCTTCGTCCGATACTGGAGATCATCGGGAACGCCGACCTCCTTACGGCGCTCTGGGTCCTCGACCCAAGCTGTGGGCAGGTAGAGGTCCATGCCTAGGGGCCAGCCGACGGCATCCGCGTTCCGTTTGCTACCGGGCATGACGTAGAACCCAGTGACGGCCACCTGGCAGTTCCCCAGACCTCCCAGGGTTCCGGAGTACTGGCGCCCAACGCCCACGCTGTGCGTTCCCTGTTTCTCTTGACCTGTGTCGTCGAAGAGAACCACCCCCTTCGAGGAGGTCAGAACCCGCATCCGTTCCAGGAGGGTCTCGATCAGTCGATTGGCGTCCCACGGACTGCGGGTGATGAATTGCTGGACGCGGGGGGATGGCACCCCACCTGACTGCGCGATCCGCTCCATGCTCTTGACTTGGACAGGTTGCAACAGTCCCCTGAAGTAGATTCGACTGGCACGCCTCGTCTGACCAGAACGTGCCCAGTTGTGTCCCGGGCGTCGGGGCGCGAAGGTCTCGTCGAAATCGCGAAGGAATCGTCGCTGGGCCACTCGCGCGTGGTGAACGAGCATGCCGACGTAGCCGGGAGACCCCATTGATGAACGGGGATCCTTCAGTCGCAGCTCCTCCCTGTTTTCCCGAAGAGTTCAGCCTGCCGTCGTCAGCGGTCTCGAGAGAAAGGAGAGAGCCTGACCCCGGACCGGCGAGTGAGGTCATACCGCCCCGCGTGCGACTTGGATTACCAACAGCTGCCAGGGATGCTCAGCTTCGTGCTGCTGGCGCGACCTGCCTGGTCCCGAGTTCGCTTCTTCCGGCCGCGCCCGATGAGAACGAATATCGCCATCAGGACCGCGAGGACGCTGGCGAGGGCCAGGTCGAGGTAGACCAAGAAGACGTTCGAACCGCTCTTCGACAGCTTGGAGTAGGTGATGATCAAGGAGACGGCCGCCCCACTCACAGTTGCGGTCCCGTTTCTCGGGGTCACCGCGTACCCCCCGATTTCGTCTGCAGTGAACGGGTAGGTGCCGTTGGATTCGGAGAGAACGATCTCCGAAGAACTTGACCAAGCCGACCGCGCCCCCAATTGGACAGACCAGTTCGTCCCTGCCGGGAGACCCGACTCGCGGACCGTCACGGGGTAGGAGGGAGGGTGGAACTGGACGAGGACGGTGACGTCGGACCCCGACACCTGAACCGTGCCGGCCGCAAGGGCGGGTACGTAGCCGACCGCGTAGGGTACGGTGTAGCTGAAGGAGCCGTTCGGCTCGACAAAGTCGAGCGGCCCAGGGCCCACGCGCGCCTTGCCATCCATGGCGACCGACCAGTTGGCCCCCGGGGGCAAGCCCGTCTCCGTGAACTGGACGTGGTAAGTCGAAGTCAGGTTGATTACGCTGACGCTCCCCGAACCGATGTTGGCGACGAACAGCTCGTCGGTGCGGTCGTCGTAGGCAATCCCGACGGGTTCGCTCCAGACGGGGATGCTCCCGACCGACCGGTCGGTCCTTGGGTCGACGATGGTTACATTGTTTCCTGGGGTGATCGAACTGGCATTGTAGGCGTTCCCAAAGTAGCGATTTGTGGCGTAAACGAGGCCGTTCCTTGAGTCGTACGCGAGGCCGCCCAGTTCGGCGCTCAGGTTCAGAATGCCAGTGGTCCTGCCGGTGTTCGGGTCGAAGGCGCTGACATTACCCCGCACGCCGGCCGTGAAGATCTCCTCCTCGGCCGGGAGGTACAACATTCGAAACTCGGGGAGCATCGTGAACGGCGTGGGAGTCACCGTGAACGTCGATCCGTTGATCACGCTCACGTAGTCGCGGTTGATGTAGCACGAGCCCGAGCACGGAGGATAGCTGAAGCTGAAACTCGTCGCGTACACGTCATGGTTCGTGCTGTCGTAGACAGCGCCTGCTGCGTACTGCCACGGCAAGCTCACGGTGGCGATGACGGACGTCTGATTGACCACCGAGATATTGGTCCCTATGCCGTCAAGGACGAAGACGTCCCGGGTCTGGGCGTCGTAGGTCATCGGGTCGGGCAAGGCACCACCAGGAATGGGGATCACGAGCGTGGAGATGATGGTGTTCGTCTTGGCCCCTATGACGAAGATGTCAGAAGTACTTCCAACGTAGATGTTCCCCGTCGCGGGGTCGCATACCAGATTCCCACCGCCCTGAAACACGCCGCCAAGAGAGATGTTCGCGATGAACCGAGTGGTGCCGGGGTCGAGCACGCTGACGCTATCAGACGCGAAGTTGGACACGTAGACGTATCCGTTGACGGAATCGTAGACCACTCCGAAGGGGGCGTTAAAGCCCTTCATGGTGGTCTCATTCCAACCAAGTGGTGCCCGGGCACTGCCCAGTACTCCCGGGGTGCTCGGGCTGAAGCCTCCCCCCAGACTCACATGGGACCAGCTCATTAGCTCAGATCCGGGATCCCTAGGAGCTGTGAACATCTGTCCCTGGGTGCGGACCGAGGTGTAATCCTGGAGTATCGAGGCCCCGGACCCGAGGAGCAGGCACGCCACCAACACCACGTTGAGTCTGGCGCAGGGCATGGAGGCTCCTTGCAGTCAACACTACCCTCTAGGGCTTACACTCACCTCAAGCTAGCGCGTTCGGCCTGGACGGGGGGGCACACGTCGTTCGCCCGAGGTTGGTCGCTCCTCCTCCGCCCACCGGGGGAGGGAGGTCCCCGGGTGGCCCACCGCACTCGCTCCTGGACGACACGGTCATCTTGGTGCTCCGGGCTAGTAACCGTTGTTCTCCGAGAAGGCGCCGGTCGAGTAAAGTTGGGAGATGCTCGCCGACCGCGACTCGAAGGGCACCAGGTACCCACTCTGGAGACTCACGGTGGACCCACCGATGGTCATCCCCTGGCAGTACATGAAAAGCATGACGTAGCGACTCCCGAGGTTCGCTTCGTCGATCCACCCTCCGGTCGTCGAGTCAGGGGTGAACGACAGAGCGCTTCCCGCGTTACTCCAGGAGTGTTGGGTGGTGGTATCGTTGATCCAGAAGGTGCTGTGTCCTCCCGCTGAGCTTACAGCTGCCTGCACCTCGTCTGTCGAGCTCACGGTGATCTTCCCGGTTCCCCAATATACCATGCTCCCGGAGCTCGTGTGCCACTCGTACCACGCTTCCACTACCCCAGTGCTGTTCACGTTCACCCCGGCCTGCCAGAGGTTCAGGCTGCTGGTGAGCCCACCAATGCCCGCCCATACCGATTGGTAGCCCCCCGCGCTAGCGTTGGGGACGTAGAATGTTCCCGAGACGCGGTACACGGTCGTCGAAGAGCTCGGAGCGTCGTAGACGAACCCTGCCCAGTTCGAGGTTGCCGCGGTCTGGGCGTACATCGAGACAGTGCCGCTGCTCTCGAAGAACATGGTCGCGTGGTCGTAGCCCGAGTAGGTAGAACTCCCCAACGTGGTGTTCCACTGGTGCACCACCCAGCCGCTTGGGAGCCCGGCGCCAGCACTGACCGGGGTAGCATTGTACGGTAGAACCGTGTAGGAGAACCCCCGCGGTTCGTAGAGCTGTTGGCCGTAGGGTCCTGAAGTGGACCGCGAGTGGCACACCCCGAAGTAGTTGTTGGGGCAGACCTGGATCATGCCGTCCGACCACGTGCCTGACCAGTTCACGAACGTCTGGGCGGTCATGGTCAATGTGGGTCCGTTGATGTACGTGATGGAGCCGGTCTCCACGTGGCCGGTGTACGTGCTCACATACATGTGGAGCGACTGCCCGCTCCCCGCAAGTGACGCCCACGTACTGTCGTCCCACCCGTAGAAGAAGTAGCCCGAATCGTCGGAGCCGCTCGTGGCGATGTTGGAACACCCGGTGCGCGAGGTACAAGTGTAACCGAGAACCCCGCTCTGGTCGTGGCAGACGGTCGACCCGCTCACCGTGATGGATCCATCGGGACAGGTGAAGTAGACGTAGGTGGCCGTGATCTGGGGACCGTCGGACGAGTCGGAACTGTTCGTGGAGGGTGTGAAACCATAGGTGGTGTCGTAGGTCGCCTGGGAGAGCCCGTTGGGTGAGATGACCGTCTGGTTCCCGGCGGTTCCGGATGCACCTCCCCCGTTACCTGGGCTGCTCGCTGCGGCTGAAGGCATCGGCCAGACCAAGAGCACGAGCGCCGCGATCGCAATGACTCCGATCCAGTTCTTCGCTACTCCACTCATCGTTCGAACCTCCCTAAACACGGGGGCGAAAATGGCGACCAAGTGTCGAGTACATCTGGCGGACGTCGGCTCTGCTTGACGAGGACCTCGACGACACCGAGAACTGGGCCTTTGCAGAGCGTCGCCGCCACTCGCGTCCTGCCAGGTTGTCCGCCCCTCCGTTCCAAAGGTTCTGCCCTCTCGGTTTCCTCAGAGGGGGTCTCTCTCTGGGATAGGGGACTCTCTACCTGAGCCTGGTTGGTGAGGAGGGGGTGCACCCGGATCCACACGCGCGCCACCGAGGGTGCCGCCGGAAGCAGGGCTCCTCAATCAGATGACCTCCTCAGCGAGTTTCAGGCTCTGAGTCCCTGGGGGGTCTCCATCCTCCAACCCCCGGAGTAGTGGCTCGGGCGGCCCTGCCGCCGAGCGAGCTCAGTCCTCGCCCTGAGGGCGGGTGAACGCGGGCTGACCGTCGAACTCCTGGAGACGCTCCAGGCCGATCCATCGGTGGTGGGCACCCACCTTCTGGAAGAGCTCCAGGAGCGCGGGCTCGGACACCTCGCCCTTGCCGTCCGTCGCGAAGAACCGGCACTGCCAGTGGTCGACCACGTCGAGCATGGCGTCGCTGGGCGGGAAGACCCGGGTGCCCCGGTTCGAGATGCCGTGGAGGCTGAGCGAGGTCCCCTTCGTGAGCTCGACCAGGG
>JAJYEA010000090.1 GCA_021790425.1 Thermoplasmata archaeon
CTTCGACTTCGAGCCCGTGGGCATCGCGCAGCGCCACCACGCCGTAGAGGGGCACCTGGCCAGGGGACCCGAGCTCCTCCCAGGACCTTGCGGGACCTGCAATCTGTTCGTTTCTCGAGCCCGAGGCCGCCCGGGGGGCCTGGAGGCGCGCTAGTGTGTAGTCTTCGTGTGCTTCGAACACATCTCCCCGGATGGATGGGGGGTCATGTAGGAGATGGCGATCCGGGCGGGCAGCGCGCGGTGGTGGGTCCGTCGAGCTCTTGGAGCACTCATCCACCGGCGGTGAGGAGGCCGAGAGGGGAGGAGCGGCCCGATCTCCTTCGCCACGGCAGGTCCGAGCGCAGGTCGGGGAACCCCCGACCGCCCCAGCGACCCCGTCACTCGAGACTGATGTAGAGGAAGATCGTCAGGGTCAGCATGACCCGGGCCTTCGTTCGACGATACATCCCGATGTAGTGGACGAGCAGCGCGATTGCGAGCGCACGCCCCGAGGACGTTCCCCGGGCCCTCGACGATCGGAACAAAGCGGAACGGATCTGCAAGAAGGCCGCGGCGTTGGTGCTCCTGGAGAAGGAATCCGACCAGTGATCGGTGCCGGACAACCGGCATACTCTTCCCCTGGATTCGCAGGTCAAGGCTCTACGACGCACGACCACCCCCCACGGAAGCAGGGATTATGCTCACCCCCCTGAGATCCCCGAATCCCCCCCGTTCATCAACCCGGAATATGTGCGCGGATATTCACTGTAACAACGACACCCGACTACCTCTCCAACCCCCACCTTCACTGTAACGAGTGTATCTTCAGTAAAGGTCGTACTAGCTCTTCGTCGGACTCTAGAATCCTCTTCCTAGTCTTACCATGCTATACCTTATTCTTCTCCGTAAATACTTCCTTTACCTTCTTCCTGGCACATGGTGTGGCGACCAGACCAGATCATGGGTTACACTCAACAACCGCGCACACACCATCCCTAGTTGTCGTGTTTCCATTGGAAGTTGTGGGGTGGTTTCGCTGATACACTTAACATTAATATACCGGGCCCCGTTCCGGGCCTCGCGGAGCTGGAATGTCCCAGGATCCAAGTGATTTTGTCACTCACCCAGGGTTCTCCTTGGAGAGCCTCGTCCTCCGGAAGCTCCAGCCACCCCGGTTCCTCAAAGGGGATCTCGAGATGCTCACGGAGAAGTACGATCCCCCGCGCATCCTTCACCGCGACAAGGAGATGGAGCACATCGCCGAGATGGTCCTTTCCTCCACCACCCAGTCCCAGCCGAATCACCTGTTCATTTACGGGAAGTCCGGGTCCGGAAAGACCGCCGCTGTGAACCATGTCATTCACACCGTCCAGCGGCTGGCGAGGGCTTCGCGTCCCACCGTCGCGCTCCAGGCGAACTGCCGCAACCAGGTGAGCCACCACGCGCTCCTGAGCCAGCTCGTCGAACAGATCGAGCCGGGACGATTCGTCCCCAGCAACACCGCGTGGCGCAACCTCTACAATCGCCTCCTTCAGGCGGCCCAGAAGGCCGAGGCGAACATCGTCATCGTCCTGGATGAGGTCAATCGCCTCACCAAGAAGAAGGAAGGCTTCGACGCGATCTACACGCTCTCCAACCTCAACTCCGAGCTCACGGGCTCCCGGTCCATGGTCACGCTCTTCGCGATCTCGAACGACCTGCACTACGGGGACCAGCTCGAGCAGAGCGTCCGGAGCCGTCTCAAGGTGGAGAAGCTCTACTTTGCCCCCTACTCCCAGCCGCAGCTCGCCGACATCCTGACCGACCGGGCGAAGCTCGTCTTCACCGAGGAGGGGCTCGAGGCCGGGATCGTGGCCTACTGCGCGGCCCGTGCCGCGCAGACCCACGGGGACGCCCGCCACGCGCTGGCCCTCCTGCACAAGGCCGCCGTGATCGCGAGCCGGGATGGTGCCCTGCAGGTGACGATGCACCACGTCCTCGAGGCCCGGAGCGCGCTCGAGCACGACATCATCGCCGAGGGGATCCAGCGCCTGACGGCCCACGAGAAGATGCTTCTCCTCGCCATTGCCCGCCTCTCGCAGCACCAGACCTCGAACACCCTGATCACGACGGGACGTGTCCTCGAGGGCTATCGGGCGGTCTGCCAGCAGATGGGGTCCGAGCCCTTGACCCTGCAGTCGGTGAACCGGCTCCTGACCGACATCGCGAGCCAGGGATTCATCGCGAGCGACGTGCGCTCGCTCGGCCGGGGCCGGGGAAGGACCACGATCGTGAACCTCACCGTTCCTGTCGAGTCTACGATCAAGATCCTCCAGGACGACCACCTCTTCCACCTCGGGGGGTGAGGCCTCCTCCCGGGGACCCGGGGCGGAGGCGCAACTCCTAAAGCCCCGTGGCGTCTTCGGGTTCTGAGGTCGCACATGCTTACCTACGTGAAGATCTACTTTTCGACCGAGGGCCCCTCCCCCATTTCCATCGCCGAGAAGTTCTCCAAGGAGACGGGCCTGTCGTTCGTGCGGGGCGAGCAGGACATCGTCTTCGAGTGGAAGACGAGCGAGGAGTACCGCGCGATGATGGAGAAGATCTACCAGGCATTGCAGGGAAGCAAGGCGGTCCTCAAGTACGAATCGGTCGAGGACGACACCGGTCCCGTTCATCTCCTCGCACAGTGGCCCCCCTTCGGTAGGCCCCGGCCGACCGACGCCCGGGCCCACGAACCGCACAGCTACGTCGCAAAGGGAGAGTAGGGGCGCCCTCCCCATTCCCCCCGTTCCCAGGTCACCACCATGGTAGAGAGCGAGATGGAAGCCACCGTCCACAGGATCCGACAGAGCGTGCGGGAGCATTCGAAATGGTTCGAGGACTCCCTTCCCCTCATCGCCTCCGAGAACCTCGTCTCACCCTACGCCAAGGAGCTGATGATCTCGGACTTCCATTCCCGGTACGCTGAGGGGCTCCCCGGCGAGCGCTACTACGAGGGAAACCGGTGGGTGGACGAGGTCGAGATCGAGTGCCTCAAGCTCGCCCAGCGCGTCTTCCGGTGCAACTTCGCGGACGTCCGTCCCATCTCCGGCACGGTGGCGAACATCGCGGTGCTCAAGGCCCTGACCGAGGCGGGAGACCGTGTCGGCAGCTGTCGACTGGCCGAGGGCGGCCACATCTCCTCTGCCTCCTTTGGCGCCTTCGGGATCCGGGGCGTCAAGCCCGTCCACTATGCCTGGGACCCGAAGCTCATGCAGCTCGACGTGGATGGCACGCGGCGCATCCTCCTCGAGGAACGCCCGAAGACCTGCCTCTTCGGACTCTCGCTCTTCCTCTTTCCCTTCCCGCTCAAGGAGCTGGCCCCCACCCTGCAGGAGATCGGTGCCCGGGGCTGGTACGACGGGGCCCACGTGCTCGGTCTCATCGGCGGGGGTCAGTTCCAGGACCCGCTCCACGAGGGATGCACCGTGCTCTCGGCCTCCACCCACAAGACCTTCCCGGGCCCGCAGCACGGGATCATCCTCGGCGAGACCCAGGATGAGGACATCCGGAAGAAGCTCCAGTCGGCGTCGTTCCCCGGAGTGACGAGCAACCACCATCTCCACACCATGGCCGGGCTCGCGGTCGCGCTGGCCGAGCACCTGGCCTTCGGCGAGGAGTACGCGAAGGCCACCATTGCGAACGCCCGGGCGCTCGGCCAGGGTCTCCAGGAGCGGGGCTTCGAGGTGCTCGCGGCCGACCGGGGGTTCACGGCGAGCCACCAGGTGGCGGTGCGGGTCGGCAAGGAGGGGGGCGGAGAGTCGGCCGCCAAGCTGCTCGAGAAGGCGGGGATCGTCGTCAACAAGAACCTCCTCCCCGGCGACAAGAGCCCGAAGTTCCCCGAAGGCCTCCGTCTCGGCTCCCAGGAGCTCACGCGGGTGGGCATGGGCCCCTCGGAGATGACGCGGGTCGCGGAGCTCATCGACGCGGTGCTGCACCAGGGCCGGTCCCCGGACGAGGTCCGCGAGGAGGTCCGCGAGCTCAAGCGCGGGTTCACCACGCTGCGCTACTGCTTCGCCGCGGGCGAGGCCGCCTATCGCTACTACGACCTCGTGGGGCTTCCCTCGGCCTGACGTCCCCGGGGATCCGGCGCTGGGCCGGGAGGGCCCGAGGAGGTGGCCACGCGCCCTCGCATCAGGGAGAGGCCCGCGGTGACGAGCAAGAGGACGGCCGAGATCTCGAAGGCATAGCCCTGCCCTCCCAGGTACTGGGTTGCCTCCCACGGGGGCAGCTTTCCCGGGAACTTCCCGATGAAGAGGGCGTAGACGATGCTGGGCGCGATCGCGCTCGTGATGAGCGTGAGCCCCAGCGCGAAGCTCAGCACCATCCCGGTGTTCCGGAGCGTGTTCATGACCCCGGAGGCGGCCCCGTAGCGTCCGTGCGGCGAGGAGGACATGATCGCGCTCGTGTTCGCGGGCCAGAAGAGCCCCCCGCCGACGCCGAAGCCCGTCTCCAGGAGGGCCACCGTGAGCAGGGGGGTGGAGACCGTGAGCCGGCTCAGGACCAAGAGGGCCGCGGCCTGGATCAGTACGCCGGTGGTCGCGACGTACCGCGCCCCCACCCGGTCCGTGAGCACCCCGCCGAAGGGCCCGGCCACGGCCCCGGCGACCGCCATCGGGACGATGAGGAAGGCGGCGTTCAGCACCGAGAGGCCGTAGATCCCCTCCAGGTAGAAGATCAGGAGGAAGTTCACGCTGAACAGCGCCAGGGACTGGAGCAGCGCCGAGAGCACCGAGAAGGAGAACGTGCGGTTCCGGAAGAACTCGAAGTCGACGATCGGGTTGTCCGCCACGCGGAGCTCCCAGGCGACGAAGGTGGCGAAGAGGATGGGGCTGAGCGCCAGGGCCGCGAGGGTCGGGGCCACCCGCCAGCCGTAGAGGAGCCCCCAGGTGACCCCGAAGAGCAGCGCGACGAGCCCCACGGTGAACAGGAGCGCGGCGGGGATGTCGAGGGTCTCGTGGCGGAAGTCCGAGACCTTCGATTCCCGGAGCGTCCGGTACGCCCAGAGCGTGCCGAGGATCCCGATCGGGACGTTGATGAGGAAGATGAACCGCCAGGAGGTCACCGTGATGATGACGCCGCCGAGCACGATGCCGAGGACCGAGCCCGCGCCCCAGACGATCGAGTTGATCCCGAAGGCACGACCGCGCTCCCGGGCGGGGAAGGCCTCGGAAAGGATCGCGAATGAGTTCGCGCTGAGCATCGCCGCCCCCACCCCCTGCAGGGCCCGGAAGCCGACGAGCGAGAGGCCGGTCATCGCGAGCCCCGACAGGAGGGAACCGATGGTGAAGATCACGAAGCCGATGTTGTACATCCGCTTCCGGCCGTAGATGTCGGCGAGGCGTCCCAGGCTCAGGACGAGGGCGGTGCTGGCGAGCAGGTACGCGATGACCACCCAGATCGCCGTGATGAGGTCCGTCGAAAGCCCCTCGGAGATGGGGAGGAGGGCGAGGATCACGATCGTGCTGTCGACCGCCGCCATGAGCACGCCGACGGAGACGACCGACATCGCCCACCACTTGTACTCCATGTTGCCTCGCGTCCTGCCGGCCAAGGAGCGCGGTCGCGCTAAGAGGGTTTGGGCCCGGAGGCTCGCGGGGGTGTGGGACACATTTAGCCGATAGCCCCTCTTGACGACGGTCGACCCCTGTTACGACCCGGCCAGGAAAGCGTGGTCCGGTCCGTGAAGGTTCAGGAGGTTGTGCCAGGTGG
>JAJYEA010000091.1 GCA_021790425.1 Thermoplasmata archaeon
TCCCCAGCGGATCGAGACATCGCGGATGACCAGCGACCCCATGCCGTACAGGCCGATCAGGGAGGGAAGCGCGAGGGGGCTCACCAGGGAGGCGACCGGGGTCGAGCCGGTCAAGAGCTCCGGGAGGGTGATGGAGAGCGCGATGAGGAGCAGCTCGGGGCGGTGCCGGTCCACCCAGCGCCGGAGGCCGAAGCCCGCTGGTCCGCTCGGGAGGGGAGACGGGCCGGGAGAGCTCACCGACAGAAGAGCTTCCCCCGACTACATCAACGGTTCGGCCGACCGACCTCCCCCCGTGGGAGCGGGGATCCGGCCCGAGCCGCCCCTCCCCCCGGGGGCCCCGGATCTCCCGCTCCTTGCCGAACCCCCCGAGGGTACCGTTGGCCAGGAAGCGGGCCCAGGGGGATGTGGGGGAGGTAGGCTAACCCATAGGGGTTAGCCTCGAACTCCTCTGGGAGATTCTCCAGATCGGCCTTCCCGCTCGGCGAAGCTCGGACCTTCTCGACCGTCGCGCAGCGTGTGCGTGCGCGAGGAAATGAAGGTCGCTCCGAGCCGACGCCTGAGCTGCCCGGAGGTCCCTCGGGACCTTGTTGTTTCACCCGCTCGGGGAAGTCCGCGAACCGCGGGGCCGGCTTCGAGAAGCTATCCGTTCGGAACCGCCGCGGCCCAGCTCCCTCGGGAGGTCCGGAAGGTCGGAGCCTCTCGCGCTGAAATGCCCCCCTCTGGTTCGGCGGAGCTCGGTCTCGTCTGAGGAGGCTTACCGAGGTGGCCCGCGCACTTCGGTTCGCAGTCGTCTGAGGATCATCGCTCCTCCGGCCGACCCTCTACTCACTCAGGGGTGGAGGCCCACCCAACCGACGGAGAGTGTAGTTCCTCGTGCAGCGGTTGGCTCGCTACGAACCCACGGCGGGCGAGGCGCCGCCCATGGAGCTCCTTGTTTGGACCCGTACCCTGGCCTCGATCCCCCCCTTGCCCGGCACATTCTAGGGTGGCGGTGTCGGGCGCAAGCGGGCAACGCAAGGATGGTGGCACGGTGCTACCAGACGCTCTGCAGAGGGAATGGCGTTCCATAATCGCTTCCCAGAGCTCCCGTCATGCAGGGAGCCACAATCCACCGGAATCCCGGCGAGTTCAGGATGGGTAATCGGCGAACCAGAGTCCCCGGAACCCTCTCGATCCCGGGCATTATCCGAACCGTAGACTGGGGCGACCTCCTGATTCCATGTTGAAGGTCCCGGTCGGGTAGGTCCGCTCGAGCAAGCCGCCGGCAAGCGGGATGGGAGGGACCCGCCCCGGTGGCGCAACGCTCGAGAAGGGAAAGATGAGCTCCCTGAGGCCATGCGTCCGAAGCCAGGGGGGTCCCGGACCCAAGGGGCTAGGCCTGTGACATTGCCGGGGTGCGGAATGCTGTCGCGAATGAGAACCGGGCCCGACCGGAAAATACAGGGGCGCTCCCCTGAAGCCCTCCACGGGGCGGGGTCACGATGGCTCGCTCGCAAGGGGTTCACAGAACCAAGTCCCCAATCGGACGGAGTCCCAGCGTGACTGGAGCAAAGGATTTTTGCGCTCACCCTCCTTCCCCACAGACCGGCGTTGGCAGCGTCGCTGCGAGGTAGAGGCGGTGCGAGCGTCATCCTTGAGGTCACGGCATCGTCGCCTGCCCACGGGAAGGTTGTCCATGGCAAAGGCTACCTCCTCGGTATCGGATCCAGGCCTTCACTCGGATTCCGTTTCCAAGACGCGGGGCGTTCACTCCTTGGAAGGCAGGGAGCGAAGCTGCTCGCGAACCTCGGTCCGGCCCTCCGCGCGACGGCCCTGGCACCATGCCCGAAGGGACTTCTATGAATAGCCCCAAGGAGTCGCGAATCGCCACCTCCAAGCGCTGGATCTGGCGAGCCCTTGGGCTTTCGTTGGGGATGCTCGCCGCGGGAACGGTAGCGAGCCTCGCCGGAGCGGAGGGGAATGGCTTCACGTGGTATGGGTGGGCCGGAGTGGTCGTTCTGTTTTCCGGGCTGGGTCTCGCCCTCGTCGTCGTCTATTGGCAGGGGAGGATCGAGAAGAAGGAGCTGGCCAACCCGAAGCCTTCGGACGAACCCGGTGCCGTCGACTGGATGTCAAACCCCTACCCCTACGTCATGGCCCGGCGCGAGAGAAGATGGCGTCTCGCTCTCATCCCGGTAGTCGCTTGGATGCTCGCCAATTGGGCCCTCATCCTCTTGGCGCCTGCTTTTCCGACATGGCTCATGGTCCTGACGGTGGGATTGGGGGTCCTGTCTTTCTTCCCATTCGCGGCCTGCCTAACGAACGGAGTTTTAGGCGGCTCCAGGTTCTGCCCGGCCCGGGTGGGTCTATCGAGTCGCGGGATTCACGCGGAGTACGACCCGGTGCGCCTCCAGGGGCGACCGCTTCCGCCTTGGGCTCCAACCTATGTACCCTGGGCAGAGGTCGGGTCCTTGTCCGCACCGGCTTATCGTGGAAGCACTCACCAGCTCTTCATCCGGCGAATAGGGGGTGGCCGCTGGCTGCTGGACGGGCTCGAACCAAACATCATCGCGAGGGTGCTGTCCGCATGGGACGCAGGCCCGAACTTCCCCCTAACATCCAGTGGGAGATTGAAGTAAGCGAAGGCTCCGCCGAAAAGTTCTTTCTGCCGACCCTAATGGGGGGCCCGTGGAGCACCTCGAGAATCCGGCGCAAGCAGAGACCTTTCCCCATGCCTTGGGATTCGGTTTGTTGTTTCTACCGTTCGAGGTGATTCTTTGCTCATTCGTCCTGTCGACGGCGGGGCCGCAGGCGTTCCCTCCCCTCCCAATCCCGTATTGGATCATTGGCGCAATTATCGGGGCCGTGGCCTCTGCCCTAGGCATCTGGGTGATAGCGAGGGCATCGCGCGACCTCCAAGCGAACAGCACGCCAACCACTGTCGATTTGGACGACGGCCAGTTCGTGGCGCACCTACCCCCCGTCGAGGGGGCGAGGGCAGCGCCTGCCCGGCAGGTTGTAGTCGAGTGGACGGACGTGGAGCGGGTGGTGCAAAGCGGCTTCATCCGTTCAGGGATGGTGCGGTTCCGCCGGCCGGGGGGGCGCTCAGTGGCCGTCGCGGGCACGCCGGTCCCGGAAGGGCTCTACTTGGCGAAGGGAGTGGCCCAGAAGGTCGACGAAGCGTGGCGGGCGTGGAAAGACAAGAACCCGTCGAGCCGGACCGCCGAGCCGTCATAGCCCTGACGTCGGGAGATCCCTCGGTTCCCCGCATCAGCAGCCCCTCCGCGCGGCCGGGAACCGTCTTCCGGGCTAGTCCCGGCCCCCCTCCGCTGCGGGGGCCTTCGAATCCCGCTCTTGCTCGGTGCCCTCGCGATAGCGATCGAGCGTGCGGTAGACCGCGGCCGCTAAGACTGCCTCCCGGGCCTCCTTGGGGCTGAGGGGAGGGGGTGAATCGCACAAATGGCAGCGAGGCTGTTCCGGCCCCTCCTGTCCTCGAACGGGCAGGAGGGTCTGCCGATGGCACCGACGGCAGTGGGATTGTGGGTCAAGGAAGGGAAAGGGACGGACGTAACCGTCCGTGAGGAGCCCGGCCCCGCCGCCGGGGGCAGCGAGGGGTGGGAGGGCAGGACTATCGTTGACCGTGGGCCCTCTGGGGGGACTGTGGACCCGGCAAACGTGGGCGTAAAGCTCTCGTCTCGTCGGCGGCCTCCGGACCCACCGGAGCGAACCTCCCTCCTAGCGAAACGAGGGATCCGCGGACCCGGACATTCCCCTCGAGGACCCGGCTCTCGAGGGGAATGGTCATGTCTGCAGGACAAGCAAGATGGCATTACTTCTGGCCTAGGTTGGGCCCCTATGTCCGCGGGTGCGAGGATGGGAACTCAAGGGAAGTGCTGGGGGAGGCGTGCATCCCTCCATGGGTCCGCAGAGAACGGTGAGGGCGCTCAAGCTCGTTCGGAGAGGGCAAGGACGTGCTCATACGTCGAAGCCGACAGATGGTACTGAAGCTTCAGCAGTCGCGCCAGGTCTCCCCGAAACTCCTGCTTCGACGTCGCGCCGTCGACAAGGGCGTCAAGCAAGAGGAGAGCGGTGCTTCGGGTACGGATCCCGGTAGCCTGGGCCATGGACCGTGCCCGCCTCTCGTCCACGAGGAATAGAACGTCCTCCAACTGGGCCGCGTGGCAGTTCCCAACCCTCTCGCCCTGACCCAGGTCGGGGTGAAGGCGGCCGGGACCTCTACACTTCGAAGCTCGGCCTTCTGTCGCTTCAGCATCGCTGAGACGGCGGGGGTGGATTGCGGGTCCTTGGCGGCCCCGTCCCGAACCTCCTCGAAGACCGGGACCGGTATCAGCGCCTTCGCGAATCTTTCGAGCAGTCCCAGGCGGTGGATCCGGGATAGGAAGATCAGCGGCGAGGCGTCAGCGACGACGACGAGCACGTCGGACCACCTTCGCCTTGAGCTCCTCGAGTTCCCTCTGCATCCCCTCCTCGTCGGTGCGGAACGGGAGCCCCCGTACGCGAAGTTCGTCGAGGAAACGGGCGTAGCTCACCCGGGCCCACTCCTTCGCCGCACCGGCACTGAGCTCGCCCTGGATGTACTTGGAAAGCCCCTCGTCCATCAGGACCGACCGAGCTCCACGATCCACCGCCCTTCGGAGAAGAGAGGAGCGGTCGGTGTGAAGAGCGCGAGCGAGGCGATCGAGCCGGGCGAGGGTCTCCCGGTCCCGCCGGACCGTCGTCACGGTTCGGGTCGCCATTTGAATACGAGGTCGCTCAACGTATTTCGCGTTGCCGAGCGAGAAGGGGCGAACGCAGGAGGGGAGCCACTTCACCCTTCTCGGCGGACCGGGGGGCCGAGTCGTGCCCGGACCCCCTTTGGGTGGAATCCCATCCCCCTTTCCGATCGGGCTGTGGGGATAGCAGCGTGGACGGCGAGCCTCGGGACCTGGACCGGAGCCGTGATCCGTGCGGCTCAGGGGTGGCGATGCGCATGCATGCTGGTCTATCTTCATGCAGGGGGAGGGATTCGAACCCACGAACTCCTACGAGACCAGACCCTGAATCTGGCGCCTTTGACCAAGCTAGGCGACCCCTGCTCGGCGGCGGCCGAGACCCCAGCCTGCTTTAAGCGTAGGGGTCCCCCAAATGGAGGACCGCCCGGCGAAGGACAAGTAGCGGTCCCGCCTTCCGGACCTCAGATGGCGCTCCGTCTCCTGGGAGTTCCCTGGGACCAGACCTCCCCCGGCCTCAAGGGCGCCCGCCTGGCCCCCGAGGCCGTCCGACGCGAGCTCTCCACCCTCTTCCCGTACGACCCGGTCGGGGGGCGGGCGGCCGCCTTCCTCCGGGGCCGGGACCTCACCTTGGGCGAGGAACTCCGCGACCTCCTTCAAGAGGTCGCGCGCGCCGTGGATCAGGAGGAACGCCGGGACCCCGATGCCCCGCTTTTGCTCCTGGGAGGGGACCAGGGGGTCACCTACGCGGCGCTCTCCCATCTCCACCGTCGCTTTCCCGAGCTGGCCGTGATCTCCCTGGACGGGAGCCTCGACCTCGAGGACCCGAGCGGGTCCCTGGATGCCCGCAACTGGCTCGCCCGGGCGGTGAAGGACCTGAAGGTGACGGCCACCGTGCTGGGCCCGGGCCGGTTCCTGGGAAGCGAGGAGACCTTCCATCGGGCCCGGGAGCTAGGGGTCTCCTGGGTCCCCTCC
>JAJYEA010000092.1 GCA_021790425.1 Thermoplasmata archaeon
CGGACGCTCCAGCGGGCGAGGCACAAGAACCTGAGGGAGGCTCCCGGCGCCCGCCCGTCAGCCCCGCTTCACGAGGGCTTGATACCGCGATCGTCGGGTCGTCCGAATCTCCACCAAACTTCGGATGGAGCCCCACGAAGATGGGGGAACGGTGAGCCGAATGGTGGCAACGATCGCGACATGGGGCGGAATGGCCGGATTGCTGAGCGGAAAGGGGCTGGTCGTCGGGGCGCTGGCGGCGATGCTGGCCGCCGGGGGCCTGGTGGCCGTCGGGGGGTGGGGCGGGCCCTTCGGCGGGATGGGGGCCGCGCCGCAGGCGGTCCCTCACTTCGGGGGACCGGGAGGACCCTGGGGGCCGTACAACATGACCGGTTGCCCCGGGATGGGCCCGGGCTCCGGGATGTGGGGGAACGGCTCGCCCATGGACCCCTACGGTGGCTGCGGCGGTAGCGGAGGATGGAACTCGACCACTGGCGGCTCCGGTGGCCCCGGTGGCCCCGGTGGGAACCTCACCGGCGGTTGCGGTGGCGGTCAGGGTGGCCCGGGCGGCATGGGCGGAAGGGGATGGACCTCCGGGACGGCCGGGGCGGTCGCCGCGAAGGGCACCGGACTACCGGGCTGAGTGCCGCTTGTGAGAACCGCTTGTGAGCATGCGACGGAACGGTCAGGGGGTGGCCCAGCGACCCATGACGGCCTCGAGGAGAATCAGGAGCTCCGCCATCCCCGGGCGGGCGGTCCTGGCGCTCTCGATGGCGCTGTCGTTGTCGCTGGTCGCCTCCCTCGCGTCCGCGTCCCCAGCGTCCACGGTCCTGCCTGCGGCGCCTGCGGCGAGCCCGGAGAGCTCGTGCATGGGGCTCATGGTCCTCCTCACGCCTTCCTCCGCGTCCCTGGTCGTGGGGGCCCTCCAGCCGTTCCGGGCGGAGGTGCTCTGCGGAGGGATGTCCGGCTCGGAGAACGTGACCTCGAGCGCGACCATCTCCTGGTCGGTCTCGGGGAGTGCGGTCGAGGTGACCCCCGCCTCGGGGCCGACGATCCTGTCGACCGCCGTCGCGAACGGGTCCGCCTCGGTCACGGCGATCGCGAACCTCAACTGGCTCTCGGGGCAGCGAGCGGCGACCGTGACGGTGGGCGGCAGCGGGGGCTCCCCACCATCCTCCTGCATGGGGAGCCTGGTCGTCGCGTTGCGGCCCTCCTCGGCCGTCATTCTCCTCGGGGCCAGTACGACCTTCCAGGTGTCGGTCCTCTGCCGCTCGATGACGGGTGGCCTGGAGAACCTCACCACGAGCTCGACGTTCCTCTGGAGCGTCTCAGGATCGAGCGCCACCCTGGGGGGCCCCTCGGGCCCGAGCGTCCCGATGACCGGGGTGCAGACGGGGAACGGCACGCTGTGGGCCTCCGTTGCCTGCGGGTCCTCCTCGGCCGAGGGCTCCTCCTTCTTCACCGTGGAGCCTCCCGCCGGCGGGAGCCCATCGTACCTGGTCTCCGGGAGGGTGAGCAACGCCACCGGGTCCCCGGCCTCCGGCGCGCTCGTCCAGGTGGTCGGCTCCGGGGGTACGGGTGTCCTCGCGGAGGGAGCCGCCGACGCGGGGGGAACCTTCAGCTTCCTCTTGCCGGGCGGTCGAGTCTACCAGCTCCTCGCCTCCGCCACGTGGGGAGGCGCCGCGTCGTCGACGAGCTTCCAGCTCTCGGCCGATTCGTCCGTGGACCTCACCCTCGGCCCCTCCGGCCCCTCGCATCCTCCCGCCTCGGCGTGGCCCCCGTGGTTCCTGCCGCTGGTCCTGACGGTGGCGTTCGCCGCCGCGGTGGTGGGCATCGTCCTGGGGGGCGAGCTCACCGAGCTCGCCCTGCTCCTTCCCGCCGCGCTCCTCTACGCCCGGATCCGCCGCGAGCAGGTCCTGGACCACTTCGTACGAGGCCGGGTCTTCGGCTACATCGAGGGTCACCCCGGGGCCTCCTACAGTGAGATCATGGACGCGCTGCACCTGGCGAACGGGGTGGCGAGCTATCACCTGTACGTCCTGGAGCGGGAGAAGTTCATCGCCTCCCGAAGGGCGGGCAGCGCGCGGGTCTACTATCCCCCGGACCAACCTCCCCGTGCCGAGGACTCCGGGCTCTCCCCCGTCCAGGCCCGCATCATGGCCCTGGTCCGTGAGAGCCCGGGGGTGAGCCAGTCGGACATCGCTCGACGGCTCGGGACCCGGCGCCAGAACGTCCACTACAATGTCTCCCGGCTCTCTCAAGCGGGAGTGGTGGCCGTGGACGGGTGGGGCTGGAGGAAGCGCGTGTTCCCGTGCTCCGCCGTGCCTGCGGTAGGAGACCTGGGCGTCGCGGCGGGCTGAAGAGGACGGTCACGGGCTCGGACGAAGGGCTCATCACGGACGGCGCGCCCTACCGTTCCGGATGTCCGAGCCCGTCCAAGCCCTCCAGGACCGGAGGTGCTTCCCCTCCTCGCTCAACAACCCGCTCCGGCGGTACTTCTCCCCGCCGAGCCGCGACCTGGACCTGCTCGACCTCGCTCCCGGCCAGGTGGTCGTCGACCTGGGCACCGGCGTGGGGTACCTGCTTCCCGAGATCCTCGAGAGGATCGGACCGGGCGGGCGAGTTCGCGCGGTGGACATCGATGAGGAGAACGTGGCGATCGCGCGGAGACGGGTCCGCAGCGACCCTCGCGTCTCCTTCCAGCTGGGCTCAGCCGCCGGCCCCGTCGACCTACCCTCGGGTTCCGCGGACCGGGTCCTCCTCTCGCTCGTGCTCTGCTGCCTCGTCGACAAGACGGGGGCGCTCTCCGAGGCCTGGAGACTGCTGAAACCAGGAGGGGTCCTCCTCGCGAGCTACCCGCGCCTCCCCAAGCTCTTCCGCCGGCGCCGGGCCTCGCTCCGGGTGACTCCCGACCTCTGGGAGCGGCTCGTCCAGGAGCATCCCTGGGAGCGCCTGGGGGACCGGAAGGGACGGGTCGTGACGCGACACCTGCTCCGACGTCCGGGCCCCCCCGCGGGGCCTGTCGGCCGCTCAGGGCCGGTCAGAGTTGAACCTGGCACGAAAAATTAGGGTCCACCTCAAATATGCCATCCCGCCTCGGGGGGTCATGGAGGTCCTCCAGCGGCTGACCCGCCGACAGCTCGAGGCCCTGGCCCTGGTGGCTTCCGGCGAGACCGCGGACCGTGGGGTCCCCCTCAACGCGGTCGCGCGCGGTCTGAAGGTGAGCGCGCCCTCCGCGCTCGAGCACGTCGGAGCGCTCGAGACCCTGGGCCTCGTCCTGCGCTACCGGGGGAAGACGCGCCTGACGCCCCGGGGGCGGGGGGTGCTCGACGAGTACCTGCGGCACCACCGCATCGCCGAGGCGATGTTCGGCCGCCTCGGGCTCTCCCCCGAGGCCTCCTGCCGGGCGGCCCGCGAGGTCGATCTCGCCGTCTCCCACTCCACGGTGGAGCGGGTGTGCGAGGCCGAGGGTCATCCGTCGACCTGCCCTCACGGCGAGCCTATCCCCCCCTGCCGCGTCGCGCAGTCCAGGAGCGGGTGAGGAGCGACCATGCTGGGGCTCGACCTGATCCTCAACCCGCCGGGGGGGCTGACCATCCCGATGATCCTTGCCATCGGGTTCATCCTGGGCCTCCTGCACGGGGCGACGCCGGACGAGCACACCTGGCCGATCACGTTCAGCTACTCGGTGGGCAGCTACAGCAGCCGGGGGGGCGCGAAGTCCGGGCTGGTCTTCTCCGGAGGGTTCGCGCTGCAGCGGGCCATCCTGACCGCGCTCGGGTTCATGGGACTGGTCGAGGTCTACCAGCGCTACAACCTGGACGGCCCCGTCTTCATCCTTGTCGGCGCGGCGATGTTCGTCGCGGGCTGGTACCTTCTGCGCGGCTCGGACCTCCACGTCCCGCTGGACGCCTTCTTCGAGAAGGTCCTGGGCCGCTTCTTCGGTGACCACACCCACCACGCGACCCGGATCGCCGATCGGCGGCCGGTCCCGGAGGGGGAGGTGCGCCACGTCTCCTACCGGATGGCGGCGACGCACGGCTTCATCGCGGGATGGGGCGTGGGCGGCTTCGCGACCATCCTGATCTTCATTCTCGCGCCCCAGATGCCGAACGTCTGGTGGGCCGCGCTGGTGGGCGGCGTCTTCGGGCTGGGCACCATGGTGATGCAGATCGTGACCGGGGCCCTCTTCGCGCGCCTCGCCCGGCTCGGCCGGCTGACGCTCGCGCAGATCCAGAGGGTGGGCGAGCGCACCGCCGCGCGGACCCTGTACCTCGGGGGGCTGGCCTTCGTCCTGGTCGGTGCGATCGTGGCGAGCTTCCCATGGCTCTCGAGCTACGCCGTCTCAACGGGCAACCCGATCCCGAACCTCGCCTCGATCGGGTACTCCACCGTGCTGATCATCATCGTGGTCGGAGGGATCGGAGGCACGAGCCTTTGGAAGGCCTATCGGGAGGTCACCCGGTCGCCGGACCGCCAACCGGCGGTCGCCTCCCCGCCGTCCCCACCCACGGGTGCGCTCTGACCTACCGCCCCCGCCCCGCCCCGTTCCGACCGCTACGGGAGCGGTGAGGAGAGGAACGGGTCCAATGCCCTATCTCCTCGACCATGGGCGCACGGTCAGGAGGGCTGGCGGGCAGGGCGCCAACGGTCCGTTCGTCAAGGTCCAGTCAAGGGCTTTGAAACCTGACCTTCATCCTGAAACGGGTCCCTCGGGCGTCGGCTGAGCCTCCCTCCCCCTGACCCCTCTCGAGTGGAAACCGTCGGGCTGGTCGAGGGGTCCCCACACCCCTCGATGTTGGCCTCTCCAGCGCCCGTCTCCCCTGCCCCGAGGTCTCCTGACGAGCCGGCCAGCCGCCTCCCGCCGGACTCCCTCCGCAGGACGGCGGTCCCGGAGGGCCCCGAGCGGTTCCTGCCCTCCGAGACCGTCCGGAGGCTCGCTCGCGAGACCGGGTTCATGGTCCGTTGAGAGAAGGCGGCCCACCGCGGCGAACGGGGTCCCGCGGGTGAGCGGAAGCCGCGGAAACCGGGCCCCTGTCCCGACAAGCGAACAGAACCCGCTCAAGGTAATGCTCTAATAGTGTGTGTGGGTTGCTGTGGCTGACACAGGAACCCATGCGGCTCGAACTTGGTCCCGACGGGAAGATCATCGGCACCCGGCGGGTGAGCCCGAACGGACAGGTCAGCGGACTGTCCGAGTACGCCGGCCGCGAGGTCCTGGTGATCATCCCGGGACGCTCGGAAGCCACCTCCCCGCCGTGGCCGACGCCCGAGAGCGTGACCCAGCTCGTCAGCGAACAGATCCGCGAGGCCTACCAGCGCTACCAGGCCCTGCAGGAGATGTACTCGACCCCGTGGGAGGCGACGCGCTCGTTCATGCAGAGCGTGATGGGCGGGCAGGTCCCGGACATGCTGGCCCAGGTTGACCGATGGGTTAAAAGTCAGGTCCAGGATGCCAAGCCAGGTCGTTCTTCCCAGACGACCGGCTCGCCCGACGAACGGGACCCCAAGTCGACCGGCACCGAAGGGAGCTCCGCTTCTCGGCGCTCCGGCTCCTCCGGGAGGAAACGGCCATGACCGGAGAGAAGGGGAGCATGAACCGCGTAACAGGCCGCCGAGCCCTCGTGACGGGTGGCAGCGGCGGGATCGGGGCCGACATCGCCAGGGCGCTTGCCGAGGAAGGGGCCGACGT
>JAJYEA010000027.1 GCA_021790425.1 Thermoplasmata archaeon
CGTCGGGCCCTCGAGACCCTGCTGGGAAGCCGTCCCACGGCCGATCACGTCGCCCCCGCCGAGCAGTACGTCTCCCGCGAGCTCGGGAAGGCCCTCGACGCGGCCGAGAAGGAGGCCGAGTCCCGGAAGGACCGCTACGTGTCGGTGGCCCATCTCCTGCTCGGGCTCCTCCGCGAGCCGGCGGGACTGGAACCCCTCTTCCGTGAAGCTGGGGTGCGCACGGGCGCCGTCGAGAAGGCACTGGCCGAGCTCCACGACTCCGGGGGAGCCACCGACCAGCGGGCGGATGCCACGTACAAGGCGCTCGAGAAGTACTCGAAGGACCTCACGGCGCTCGCCCGGGCGCGGAAGCTCGACCCGGTCATCGGCCGGGACGACGAGATCCGACGCGTCATCCAGATCCTTTCGCGGCGCACGAAGAACAATCCCGTCCTGATCGGGGAGCCGGGCGTCGGGAAGACCGCGATCGTCGAAGGGCTCGCCCAGCGGATCATCCAGGGGGACGTGCCCGAGTCGCTCAAGGACAAGACGGTCGCCGCGCTCGACATGGGCTCCCTCCTGGCCGGCAGCAAGTTCCGGGGGGAGTTCGAGGAGCGCCTGAAGGGGGTCGTGCGCGACGTGGAGAAGTCCGACGGCCGGGTCATCCTGTTCATCGACGAAGTGCACACGCTCGTCGGGGCCGGCTCCGTGGAGGGGGGCTCCCTGGACGCCTCCAACCTCCTCAAGCCCGCCCTCGCGCGGGGGACCCTGCGCGCCATCGGCGCGACCACGACGGAGGAGTACCGGAAGCACATCGAGAAGGACGCCGCCCTCGAGCGGCGGTTCCAGCCGGTGATGGTCCTCGAGCCCTCGGTGGCCGACACCATCTCCATCCTGCGGGGCATCAAGGAGCGCTACGAGCTCCACCACGGGGTCGTCATCCACGATTCCGCCCTCGTGGCGGCGGCCACGCTCTCGGCCCGCTACATCCCCGACCGCCGCCTTCCGGACAAGGCGATCGACGCCGTGGACGAGGCGGCGAGCCTCGTGCGGCTCTCGCTCGACTCCCGCCCCTCCGAGATCGACAACCTCGTCCGCCGGATCCGCCAGCTCGAGATCGAGAAGGTCTCGCTGAAGAAGGAGTCCGACCCCGCGAGCCGGGACCGGCTCTCGCGCCTGGAGAAGGAGCTCGCGAACCTCCGGGAGAAGGAGACCGAACTCAACGCCCGGTGGAAGAAGGAGAAGGAGAAGGTCGACGAGGTGCGCCGCCTGCGGCGCGAGCTCGACGAGGCCCGGAAGCAGGAGGAGACCGCGGAGCGGGGCGGGGACCTTGAGAAGGCCGCCCGGTTCCGCTACGGCTCGATCCCGGACCTCGAGAAGAAGGTCCAGGCCTCGGTCCGCTCGGTGGCCTCCGCCCCCGGCAAGGGGGTCCGCCTGCTCAAGGAGGAGGTTGACGAGGAGGACGTCGCGGACGTGATCTCCAAGTGGGCCGGCGTCCCGGTCTCACGGATGCTCCAGGGGGAGATGCAGCGTCTCCTCGCGATGGAGGAGACCCTCCAGAAGGAGGTCGTGGGCCAGGACGAGGCGGTGGACGCCGTGGCGAACGCCGTACGGCGCGCGCGGAGCGGTCTCGCCGACCCGAACCGCCCGATGGGGGTCTTCCTCTTCCTCGGGCCGACGGGGGTCGGGAAGACCTACCTCGCGCAGCGGCTCGCGAACTTCCTCTTCCACGACCCGCGCGCGATGGTCCGCATCGACATGTCCGAGTACATGGAGAAGCACACGGTGGCCCGGCTCATCGGCGCTCCCCCCGGCTACGTGGGCTTCGAGGAGGGGGGCCAGCTCACCGAGGCGGTCCGCCGCCGCCCCTACACCGTGCTCCTGCTCGACGAGGTCGAGAAGGCCGCCCCCGAGGTGATGAACGTCCTCCTGCAGCTCTTCGACGAGGGGCGGCTCACGGACGGCCAGGGCCGCACGGTGGACTTCAAGAACGCCCTCGTGATCATGACGAGCAACCTCGGCACGGAGATCCTCGCCGGCCCCGGGTCGGAGGAGGAGAAGCGCAGGCTCCTGGACGGCGCGCTCCACCGGTTCTTCCGTCCCGAGCTCCTCAACCGCATCGACGACGTGGTGGTCTTCCACAACCTGGGGAAGGCGGAGGTCCGCCGCATCGTCGGGCTCCAGATCGCGGAGGTGGAGAACCGCCTGCGCGACCGCCGCATCCGCCTCGAGGTGAGCGACGCGGCGAAGGACCTCCTCGCGGAGCAGGGGTTCGACCCCCAGTTCGGGGCCCGTCCCCTGAAGCGGACGATCCAGCAACGGCTGGTCGACCCGCTGACGGTGAAGCTCCTCGAGGGTCAGGTGAAGGACGGCGGCGAGGTCCGGGCGGACGTGCAGAACGGGGCGATCACCCTGACGGTCGGGAAGGTCAGGAAGCTCCCGGAGGCGCCCGCAGCCGGATCTTGAGGACCCGTTCGATCTTGCGGACGAGGGCGTCCGGGGGGACGATCTCCCCGCTCTCCAGCTTGTGGACGACCGAGGACTTCTCGCTCAGGAGATTGCCGAACGCCTCGAGGGTCAGGCCCCGGGCCTCCCGGCTCGCCCGGATCTTCTTGTGCCAGTCGGGGTCGAGCTCCAGGGGAGGGAGCTCGTTGAAGACGTCCCGCTCCTCCATGCGCCGGTGACGTTGCGGGAGGTTGGCGACCGCGGCGGTCCGCTCCTCCGGGGTCGAGGGGCCATGGGAATTCCCTCCCGTCCCGCCGACCGGCTCCCCGAACCGCGTGCACTCGGGGCAGAGCTTGAGCGTCGCGCCCTCGACCTTGACGACATTCGTGAACGGCACCTCCTTGCCACAGATTTCACACAGCATGCTCTCGCCTCCTAGGATGCTCCAAGGAAACATCCGAAACAGCCCCCGGCCCTATTAAGTGGTTTCGAGCGACGCAACGGGCCGGCACCGGGTCCGGAGCGGTCAGCCGGTGACCAGCAGATAGGCGGCCAGGGCGACCCCGATTGCGACCAAGAGCACCGTGAGCACCATCTCCATCCCCGCCCGCGGGGCGTAGTTCCCGGCCTTCAGGTCCTGGTGGACGGAGCGGAACCGGTAGTAGGCGAAACCGACGAGGAGGCTCCCGGCGAGCACGAGGAAGATACCCACGACCTCGCTCGCCGGCGAGGTGGACCCGGGCGATCCCGTAGCGATCTCGCGGAGGAAGAGCCCGAAGCGGGCGACCACGAACCCGAGGCCGATGATCGTGAGGGCCGTGCGTACCCAGGCGAGGAAGGTCCGCTCGTTCGCGAGATGGTCCGTGGGGGAGCCGGTCACGCCCCGCCCACCCCCGGGGAGCACAAAGGGGTTGCTCACGATTCCCCTCCCACCGACGGGAGAGCGAACCCCGCGACAGAGCCGTCATTAGGTCGCCCGGGCTCCCGATGACCATGCCCCGCCTTCCGGGCCCGAAGTCGACCTCGCGGATCGGGTTCGGCACGTGGCGGATGGGCGGCCTGCGCTCCGCGGACTCCGTCCATGACGCGGAGGAGACGCGGGCGATCGGGTTCGCCCTCGACCACGGCATCAACGTGCTCGACACCGCCGAGATGTACGGCGCGGGCCACGCGGAGGAGCTCGTCGCACGGGCCCTCGCCGGAAGGGACCGGGAGTCGATCTACGTCATCACCAAGGTCCTGCCCGAGCATCTCGACCGGGACGCCGTCGCCCGGTCGGCCCGGGCGAGTCTCCGGCGCTTGGGGCTCACGTACGCCGACCTCTACCTCATCCACTGGCCCCCGGAGCGGACGGAGATGATCCGCGAAGGCATCCGGGCGATGGAGGACCTCGTACGGGAGGGACTCGTGCGGGCCATCGGGGTGAGCAACTTCGGGGTCCGCGAGATGGAGGAGGCGATGGCCGCCGCGTCCCGGACGGAGATCTCCGCCAACCAGGTCAAGTACAGCCTCCGGCACCGGGAGCCGGAGCGCGAGGTCATCCCGTTCTGCGAGGACCACCACATCGCGGTGATCGCCCACACCCCGCTGGACCGGGGAGGGGTCGCGGACCTGCCCGCGGTGCGCGAAGTGGCGGAGCGCACCGGGCACACCCCGGTGCAGGTGGCGCTCAACTACCTCGTGCCGCGGACCGTGCCGATCCCGAAGGCGACGCGGATCGATCACCTCGAAGAGCTCTTGGGGTCCCTGGGCTGGGAGCTGTCCGCGGCGGACCGGGAACGTCTCCGTTCCGAAGGCCCGCCCGCACGGTGAACCATGTCCGAAGTCGAGATCACGGTCGGGGCGACCCAAGTCATCGAGCGCACGTTCACGGCCGAGGAGGTACGGGCCTTCGGCCAGCTGTCGGGGGACCGCGGGATCCAGCATGAGGTGGCGGATGCCCAGGGTCGGCTGATGGTCCACGGGCTGCTCCTCGCGAGCCTGCCCACCCAGGTCGGCGGCCAGTTCAACTTCCTCGCCCGGGTCCTGCACTTCGAGTTCTTCCGGCCGGCATGGACCTCGGTCCCCGTCCGGTGCGAGGCCACGATCACGAAGCTCGAACCCACCTCCCGCGGGACGCGGATGGAGAGCCAGTGGGTCTGCCGGGACCCCGCCGGGGAGATCCTGATGCAGGGCACCGCCCAGGGACTGATCCCGGCGCGGGACGGGCGGGGTCCCGGAACGGCTCCGGGCCCTCAGTAGCGTTCGACGAAGACGCGCTCCGGGGGAGCGCGGAGATCGGCAGCCATCTGCTGGGCCTGCCCCACCATCGCGGGGACGCCACAGATGTAGACATCGACATCCCTCAGCGTCGCGAACTTCTGCCGGACCACGCCCTGCAGATGGCCGATCCCTCCGGGCCACCGGGGCGGCGGACGGGACAGCACCGGGAAGTAGTGGAAGGCGGGCCATCGTTCGGCCAGCGCCCGCAACTGTTCGGGGAAGATGACGTCCCGTTCGAACCGGAATCCCACGACGAGGTACGTCGGGGTCGTGGGATGCGTCCGCTCGAGTTCTTCGAGCATCGGCAAGAAGGGGGCCAGGCCGGTGCCCGTGGCGAGGAGGAGCACCGAACGCCCGCCGGGGTCCCGGAGAGCGAACTTGCCGAGCGGCATGAGCGCGGATAGGCGGGTTCCGGACACGGCGTCGCAGAGGAAGTTCGATGCGAATCCCTGGGGTATCCGCTTCACGAGCAGATCGAACCCCTCCCCGGACTCGTGGGCGGAGGCGAAGGAATAGGACTTCGTCTGGGGGTGCCCCCCCTGGTCCAGCTCGAACGTCACGTACTGCCCGGGAGCGAACTCCACGCTCTTTCCGGGAGGCAGTTCGAAATGCAGGAGATGTACTTCCGGCGCGACCCGCTCATTGCGGGTCATGCTCACTTCGTAGCGGCTCGGTCCCGACATGGATGCGCTCCGACCTCTCCCCTACCCGTCCGTGGACGTGTATATTTGGATAGGGTATGGTGTTTATATTCTTTCCCCCAATCCTTGTGACGCTCGATGCCGTTGGGCCGGCCGGAACCCGTGATGCCGATCTGTCTCAAGCGCGTCTACGAGACCGCCTCCCCGGGGGACGGGCGTCGCTATCTCGTCGACCGTCTCTGGCCCAGGGGGTCTCGAAGGAGGAAGCCCGGCTCACGGGCTGGGTCCGGGACCTGGCCCCCAGCACGGAGCTCCGGCTCTGGTATCATCGCGATCCGGCCCGTTTCGGCGAGTTCCGGGAACGCTACCGGAAGGAGCAGACCGCCCCTGCCGCGGAGCTGGCCCTCCTCGCGAAGGAGGCCCGGCGCACCCCGGTCACGCTGGTCTTCTCGGCCCGGGAGGCGGACCGGTCGAACGCCGCCGTCCTGAAGGAGCTCCTCGAGGAGCTCGGGTAGTCGCCCCGTGACGGGACGCTGGGTCTCGCCCCGCTCAGGGAGCTGGAGGAGATGCTTCCTGGTCCTCGGTGGCCCGGGGTCCTTGGGTCAGGAGCGAGTAGAGGATGATGAAGAGCCCCACCATCACGAGGGCGGAGTCCACGATCCACGCGGAGAGCAGGTCCTTGTCCTGGGTGAGGACCTCGAAGATGAGCCCCGCGAGCGCCGCCGCCATGGACACGAACGCGAATCCGATCCCGAGGTAGAGCATGGGGCGGACCCCCTGCCGCTTCCAGGCGAGCAGGGCGTAGTAGCTGATGATCCCTCCCACGAGGAGGATGACGCCCATGAAGGCGCGCAGCAGCCAGATCTCAGCGGGGAAGGTCATCCTCGAGCCTCCTTGCGAATGCTCTCCCACATGGTACCCAGCCTCTCCGCTTCAATGTTGCGATAGCGCACCCGCACGTTAAGCCGACCCTCGCGCAGGTCAATGGACACGGCCTCGAGCAGGCTCCGGAAGAGCTCCACCCGCTTGCCATCGGCGGTGATGGCCACCGCCTGGACCGTCACGAGGCCCCGCTGTTGGAGCTCGTGGAGCTTGTGGTAGACGGTGCTCTGTGGCAGGTCGAGGTTGTGCACCAGCTCGTGCGCCGGACGGGCGGCCCCGTCCAGGCTAAGGAGGATGCGGCAGGCGACCCGGTCCCCTACGGCAGCGAGGACCGCCTCCTCCTTCTCGCGCGAGGTGACCTCCATGGGTCGGTCCTCCCCCTGAGTCATCGCTCCCCGGGACATGGTCCCCGGAGGGCCCAAGTGGTTTTGGTATATGAATAGGGGCCGTTCCGGGGTGTTGGAATGAGGATTTGGAAGCAACTCCCCCCTCTTATAGGAAGGGCCGGTCCTTTCTCCCAGAATCGAGGTGAAAAGCCCGTCCATGTCCACCAGGATCCGCGACGTCACGGTCCGCCAGTCCATGACCCACCGGGTCCACACCATCGACCGCGAGGCCACCCTGCTCACCGCCATGACGCTCCTGCGGCATCACCACATCTCCGGCCTCCCCGTCATCGACCGGAACCACCGTCTCGTGGGGATTGTTAGCGAGAAGGACATCGCCCGGTCCCTGTCGGAGGCGGGAGGTTCGCTCAGCCCGGACGGACTCCTCGAGGTCTTCATCCACTCCGAGAGCAACGACACGTTCCTGCTCTCTGCGGCGGACGACCAGACCAACCCGATGCACATCTTCAACGAATGCCTGCGCAGCGTTCGCGTCAAGGAGGTCATGAGCCAGGACCCGGTGGTGATCTCCCCGGACGCAACCCTCGACGTGGCTGCCCGGATCATGAACGAGCGCGGGATCAACCGGTTACCGGTGGTGGAACATGGCCGAATGGTCGGCATCCTCACCCGCCACGACGTCCTTGCCGCCTGGGTCTGAGCTTCCCCCCGACCAGGGAAGCGAGGAGGCCCCGGGGCCGGCGGCCTCGCGTTTCTCCCCGGCTCCCCGCACGGCGGCCCGGTTCCGTCGGTCGAGGTCGGTCCGCGCCTCGAACATCATCTCCGGGGTGGCGGTCCTCTTCGTCGGCTCACTGCTCATCGGGGGGGTCGGAGGCACCCCGTTCTCCCCGTTCGAGCCGGTGAAGGTCTCCGAGGCATGCGCGCCGGCCCGGGCCCCGGTGGCGATCGAGCCGAAGGCGTTCCTCAACCTCTCGATCTTCGTCGATCCCATCCACAACCGGGAGTTCTTCTCCCCCGGGAACTTCTCGATCCCCTCGAAGACGCTCGTCGAGGTCACGATTGCGAACTACGACAGCGGGCCCTCCGTCGTGGCCTCCCCGTACCGGGACGTCTGTGGCACGGTGGGCGACGTGGAGATCATCCATGGGATGGCGGTGACGCGCATCAGCACCGGCGCCGTGGCCCACACCTTCACGTTCCCCAGCGGGCACTACGCGGGATTGAACGTGCCCATCCCTCCCGCCTCGGCGAGCCCGGCCCAGGTGTCGTTCCAGCTCTACTTCGGCACCCCCGGCGTCTACCGGTGGCAGTGCGAGGCCCAATGCAACGAGACGATGAGCTCCGTGGACGGGTCCATGTCCGGCCTCGTCACGGTCGTGTGAGCGGTCCTCTCATTCCAAAAGCTTGGAACGAGCGTTAGCATTCGGGATTTGCTATTTAAGCCGCGGTTAAATCGGGATTCCCGGCGAATGCAGAGGAAACAGGACATGTCGGAAGACGCAGCAACGGAGTCAGGCCGCCGGCGACCGTCCCGGGACGAGCGCGCGATCAATTCCAAGGTCCTCACCTGGGGGGTGATCCTCGTCATCGTGACCGGCCTGGTCAGCTGGTTCGGTTTCGCCGCGGCCTACGGCGTGGGAGTAGGGAACCCTCCCTCTTCCTCGTCCTCTTCCAGCGGGAACACGAACTCGGGCGGCGGCGGCCCGGACTACGTCTACCTCGCCGTCAACGCGAACCCTGACCGCAACCAGTCCACGGACCAGTTCACCCCGGGCAACTTCACCGTCCCGGCCCATACCCTGCTGGTCTTCACCATCACGAACTACGACAACGGGCAGAACGTCGTGCCGGCCCAGGAGACCAAGGTCAACGGGACCGTCCACAACCTGATCTACGTCAACGGGAGCACGACCGGGATCTCGAGCGTGACCACGCCCATCGCCCACACCTTCACGATCCTGACCACGGGATTCAACGTCCCCCTGCCGTCGGCGGGACCGGTTTCCCCCTCGGTGGTGACCTTCGAGGCCTACTTCAACGACACCGGCACGTACACCTGGCAGTGCATGGCCCAGTGTGACCCGTGGTCCATGGGACAGGCGGGATACATGACGGGGACCCTCACCGTGGCCTGAGGGCCATCGGAACCCCCTTCCCGGTACCTCGACCGCCCGGCCCAGGGAACTCCCCTGGGCCTGCCACCCCTTCTCGTGTCCCCGGTCATCGTTCCGGGTCCGAGCCCCCGTTCCGCGTCCCCGGGCACTCCGGTTTCCCTCCCACCGGGCGGCGGTTCCAAGAGGGCGTGGCTGGCGGCAAACGACTTATCCCGATAGTACTCCGTCGGTCCGGGTATGAGAGCCACGTTCATCGGGCCCCCCGGGGCCGGGAAGGGAACACAGGCGATGATGGCCGCGAAGACCCTGGGCATTCCGCACCTGTCCACCGGAGACCTGCTCCGGGAGGAGGTGCAGCATGCGTCCAAGCTCGGGCTCGAAGCCCAAGGCTACATGAAGGCGGGCAAGCTCGTGCCCGACTCCCTCGTGCTCGCGGTGCTCCGGGCACGGCTGGCCCGGCCCGACGCGACCCGCGGGTTCATCCTCGACGGCTATCCCAGGAACCTCGACCAGGCCAAGGAGCTCGAGCGCATGGTGGCCCTCGACCGGGCGATCTACTTCGAGGTCAACATCGAGGAGCTCGTGACGCGGCTCGTCGAACGGCGGACCTGCGCCACGTGCCACCGCGTGTACAATCGGAAGACCCAGCCCCCCCGGGTCCCCGACGTGTGCGACGACGACGGGAGCGCCCTCGTCCACCGGCCCGACGACAACCGCGAGGCCGTCACCACCCGCTTCGAGGTGTACCAGAAGGAGACCGCCCCCCTGCTCTCCTATTACCAGCGCCAGGGGATCCTGCGGACGATCCCCGCCATGGGCAGCGTCAAGGACATACAGGTACGTGTGTTGTCCGAGATGAGGTAATCAAGTGCCCCCCGAGGACTCGGTCAAGATGGCGGCGGTCGCCCGCCTCCTGCGCCAGGCCCTGGTGCTGTCCGAGGGAGGGTCGCCCAAGCCGCCGGAGACCGAGAACTCCACCGTCGAGTTCCTCCTGGGGGTCCTCCAGGCCGAGACCGAGCGCCTCGAAGCCGCCCGGCAAGAGGTGACGCGGAAGGACCAGGAGCTCACGCTGAAGCTGACCTTCACCAAGAACAAGGAGAAGGAGCTCGCGGACCGCGAGGCGGAGATCAGCAAGCTCGAAGCGCAGCTCCGGGTGCGCGAAGGTCAGGTACGGCGGCGCGAGGAAGCCTCCCGCGCGTGATGCTCGAGGATCCGTCCGGTCCTCAGTCGTCCGTCTCGGGCCGCTGAGTTTCCCTCAAGAAGGCGACCAGGAAGGCGCGCGCCCGGTCGAAGTCGTTCTCGCAAAGGACGAGGAAGCCGCGGCACAGCTGGGCCATGTGGCTCCGCTGGTGCTCCCCCCCCCGTGTACGCGGGGTAGGGCCTCCCCCCTTCCCCAGCCCCATGCTAATGTTAATCACGGGGGGTCGATATATTTGGTTTATCCCGAATCGGCCTCGGTAATGACGGAACTGTGTGCTTCCCCATGGAGTCGTTCCGGATCGCGGGTTCCGTGTTCAAAATGGCCTGGTAAACGTGTCCAAATGCCGTTCCGAGGCTCCGGAACCCGGCGGTGGCGCTCGTGGGCGGCCGTCGTGCCCACCGCCGAGTCAGTCGACCACAAGAGTTAATAAGGGCCGTGTGTGACCCTCCTATCTGCCGGGAGGGGGGTCTCTCTGGTCGAGGAACTGATTGTCAACATCGTCTTCCTGCGTTCGGGAGAGGGAATTGTCGCCCGTATCTCGAGCGAGGCCGGCGGTCATCGTGAGTACCGCGCGGGAACCGCTGTCAACGTCATCGAGCAGGTCATCGAGGACCTGCGGGAAGAGGTAGAGTCGCTTCCCCCCAAGTAGGCACGAGAGGAACCATGGGCCCTGATAAGGAAAAGTCACCGGTGAGTTCGGTCGTCGAAGGTGCGTTCACGAAGGTCTGGGGCGAGGAGCTCGTCGTGGCCATCATCGGGCTCAAGGTCGAGACCACGGAGGCGGACCACGTCTCCACCGAGGTCTCCAAGTTCGCCGAGGTCGAGGACGTCTTCCTCGTCACGGGGGACATCGATATCTTCCTCAAGGTGCGCTTCCCGCACTACGGGGACCTGAAGGAGTTCGTCCTCCACCGGCTCCCCGAGGTCCGCGGGATCCGCGAGTCGAAGACGCTCCTCGTCGTCACTACGTACAAGGAGGCCGGGGAACGGAAGGTGAACCAGTGACCACGTACCACCCCGCCCACAAGGGACCCTTGCCTGCGGCGGAGCCCCCCGCGCGGGCCCCTCCCGCCTCGCCGGGACTCGGGTCGATCATGGACATGCTCACCCAGATCGCCGAAGACAACACCCTGCCCAAGAACGTGCGCCGCGGCGCCCAGGGCGCCTGGGAGGAGCTCGCCCGCGAGTCGGTGGCCGAGGACCTGCGGATCTCGAGCGCCGTCGGTATCCTGGACGACCTCGCGAACGACGTGAATCTCCCGGTGCACGGACGGACATCTATCTGGTCGGTCATCAGCCGCTTGGAGAGCCTCTCGTGAAGATGACCTGGGTCCGTAGCTCAGCCCGGTTGGCCGGGGCCACCTGGCCCCGGTCCGGCACAGAGCATCCGGCTTTTAACCGGTTGGTCCTGGGTTCGAATCCCAGCGGGCCCGCTTCCGCTCCGAGGTGCTGATCATGCCGAAGATGGGTTCCAAACGTTCCAAGGGGAAGGCCGAGCCTCCCAAGCCGACCGCCCCCATGCCCCGCCACCAGTTCGTCCCTCCCCACGAGCTTCTGACCCGGGAGGAGAGCGCCAAGGTCCTCCAGCGGCTCGGCACCCCTGTCGAGCGCCTTCCCAAGATCCGCCGGGACGACCGCGGCCTCCAGACCGATTCGGCCTACCGAGCGGCCCTCGAGGCCTCGGAGGATCTCGCCGGACGCCTTGTCCGGATCCGCCGGCATTCCCAGACGGCCGGCGACATCGAGATCTACCGGGTCATCGTGGCCGGCGCCGGCGAGTAAATACCCATGCGAGAAGTGATCAATAGTTTCTTCCGGGAGCGCTCCATCGTCAACCACCACCTCGCCAGCTTCAACGACTTCCTGCCGTCCTCCGAGAACGTCAACTCCCGGATGCAGCAGGTGGTCGACGAGGCCCGCCTGAGCGAGGACTCCTCCGAGCGGGGACTGGTCAAGCTCGACGTCGAGAAGACCAAGAGCACCATCTTCATCCGCGTGGGACGACGCCGCGACCCGAACACGGGCGCGCTGGACCACTCCGCCGAGCCCACGATCTTCGTGGGCAACACCTACGGCAAGATCACGGGCGAGGCCAAGGCCCCGATCGCCCCCCCGACCCCGATGGAGGCGCGCCTGCGCAACCTGACCTACCAGGCCCCGGTCTACCTCAAGGTCACCGTCGTGGAGAACGGCGTGGAGCGCGAGCCCGAGCTCGTGCACATCGGCGACATCCCGATCATGGTCAAGAGCCGCCTCTGCAACCTGAGCAAGGCGACGATGGAGCGGACGAGCGGCCTCCCCCTCTCCGACGAGGAGTACCGCGCCCGGCTCGTCGAGTACGGCGAGGACCCCCTCGACCCCGGCGGATACTTCATCATCGGCGGGACGGAGCGGGTCATCATGTCCCTCGAAGACCGCGCCTCGAACCGGATCTTCGCGGAGCAGAGCGACCGCTACGGGATCACCCCCGTCGAGACGGCCCGGGTCTTCTCCCAGCGCGGCGGCTACCGCAGCCCCCTCACCGTCGAGAAGAAGCGGGACGGCATCCTCCAGGTCTCCATCCCGTCCACGGCGGGCCAGATCCCGCTCGTGGTCCTCATCAAGGCCCTCGGCATGGAGAGCGACGAGGAGATCCACCAGGCGGTCCTCGCCGAGCTGCTCCCCCTGGACGAACCCTTCGTCCAGACGATGAAGCACATCCTCAACGTCAACATCGAGGACTGCGCGGGCAACACCACCTACCTTCCCGACGGGATCTCCACCCAGGAGGACGCCCTCAACTACCTGGAGAAGAAGTTCGCGACCGGTCAGGCCAAGGAGTACCGGCAGAAGAAGGTCGCCAGCATCCTCGACCACCTCGTGCTCCCGCACCTCGGCGACACCCCGGCCGACCGGCTGAAGAAGTCGCTCTACCTGGGCCGGATCGCGAGGACGGTCCTCGAGCTCAACCTCAAGGTCCGGGAGGAGGACGACAAGGACCACTACGCCAACAAGCGCCTCAAGCTCGCCGGGGACCTCATGGAGGACCTCTTCCGGGTGGCCTTCACGATGCTCCTGAAGGACCTCAAGTACCAGCTCGAGCGCTCCTTCGCGCGGAAGCGCGACCTCCGCGTCGCCTCCGCCATCCGCCCCGACCTCCTGACGCAGCGCATGGTCCACGCCCTTGCCACCGGCAACTGGGTGGGGGGCCGGGCCGGCGTCTCGCAGATGCTGGACCGGACCAGCCACATGTCCACCCTCTCGCACCTGCGCCGGGTCACGAGCCAGCTCACCCGGAGCCAGCCGCACTTCGAGGCCCGCGACCTGCACCCCACGCAGTGGGGACGCCTCTGCCCCAACGAGACCCCGGAAGGGCAGAACTGCGGCCTCGTCAAGAACTACGCCCTCATGGTCGACGTCTCGGAGGGGACGAGCGCGGAGGAGGTGGCCCTCATCCTGCGCGACCTCAACACCCGGGAGATCGGGCCCGAGGTCTTCGAGGAGCGGGCCGCTCCCCGGGGCCGCCGCGCCGCACGGGTCTTCCTGAACGGCGACCTCGTGGGACTCCACTCGAAGCCCGAGGAGCTCGTCCGCGAGATCCGGGAGCGCCGGCGTGCCTGCAACCTCTCGGCCGCGCTCGGTGAGACGGTCAGCGAGATCAACGTCCGCTACGACAGCGTCATGAACGAGGTCATCATCCACGGCGACAGCGGCCGGCTCCGCCGCCCGCTCATCGTCGTCTCGGACGGTGCCCCGAAGATCACCCGGCAGGAGCTGGACCTCCTCACGAAGGGCGAGATGACCTTCGCCGACCTGATCCGCGGCGGGAAGGTCGAGTGGCTCGACGCCGAGGAGGAGGAGGACACCCTCATCGCGATCGAACCCTACACGAACCCCGAGCGCTGCCCCGAGTGCGCGCACGCGCTGTCGAAGGGCGACGTGACCTGGCAGAACGTCGGGGTCAAGGGCGCCCCGGACGCCTCGCTCCAGTGCCACTACTGCCAGAAGAGCTTCACCGTCCCGATCGGCCTCACGAAGGAGACCACCCACCTCGAGGTCGACCCCTTCGTCGTGCTGGGGGTGGCCACCGGCCTGATCCCCTACGCGGAGTACAACAGCGCGCCGCGGAACACGATGGGCGCCGCGATGGCCAAGCAGTCGCTCGGCCTCGAGTCCGTGAACTACCGGTACCGCCCCGACACGCGCGGGCACTTCCTGCACTACCCCCAGTCCCCGCTCATCGCCACCGAGACGCAGCGGTTCACCCACTTCCTTGACCGCCCCGCGGGCCAGAACTTCGTGGTCGCCGTGCTCTCCTACGAGGGGTACAACATGCAGGATGCCCTCGTCATGAGCCGCGGCTCCGTCGACCGTGGCCTCGGCCGCTCCTCCTTCTTCCGGACGTACCGCGCCGAGGAGCGCAAGTACCCCGGCAGCCACGACGACCGGTTCGAGATCCCCCGCCCCGACGTGGCGGGTGCCCGGGTGGACACCGCCTACCGGCACCTCGGCGAGGACGGGCTCATCTTCCCGGAACTCCAGGTGACCGAGGGCGACGTGCTCATCGGCAAGACCTCCCCGCCCCGGTTCCTCGAGGAGAAGACGGACCTCCTGACCCCCCAGAAGCGCCGCGAGACCTCGGTCACCGTGCGCTCGGGCGAGGGCGGATGGGTGGACTCCGTGACCCTCACGGACGGCGAGAACTTCTCGAAGCTGGTCAAGGTCAAGGTGCGCAACGAGCGGGTCCCCGAGCTCGGGGACAAGTTCGCCTCGCGCCACGGGCAGAAGGGGGTCATCGGCCTCATCGTCCCCCAGGAGAACATGCCCTTCACCCGCTACGGGCTCACGCCGGACCTGATCATCAACCCCCACGCCATCCCCTCGCGGATGACGGTCGCCCACATCCTCGAGATGCTGGGAGGCAAGGTCGGCGCGATGGAGGGGCGCACCATCGACGGCACCCCCTTCTCCGGCGAGCGGGAGGTCGTGCTCCGGGAGTCGCTCCAGGAGCTCGGATTCCGCCCGAACGGCCGCGAGATCTTCTACGACGGGGTCACGGGCCAGCGCCTCAAGGGCGAGATCTTCGTCGGGGTCATCTACTACCAGAAGCTCCACCACATGGTCGCGAACAAGCTCCACATGCGCTCGCGCGGTCCGGTCCAGATCCTGACCCGCCAGCCCACCGAGGGGCGGAGCCGCCAGGGCGGTCTCCGGTTCGGTGAGATGGAGCGCGACACCCTGATCGGCCACGGAGTGGCGATGGTCATCAAGGACCGTCTCCTCGACGAGTCGGACGGGACCGTCCAGTACGTCTGCGGGAACGCAAGCTGCGGGCACATCGCGATGGCGGATGCCCGGACGCACGCCCTGCGGTGCCCGACCTGCGGGAACACCTCCGCGATCTACCCGGTCGAGATGAGCTACTCGTTCAAGCTCCTCCTGAACGAGCTGATCAGCCTCGGTGTCGTGATGCGGGTCAATCTGGAGGACATGAGGTAAGAACATGGTGTCGGGACTCTCCAAGCGCATCAAGCACCTCCAGTTCGCCCTGCTCTCGCCCGACGAGATCCGCAAGATGTCCGCGGTGAAGATCATCACCGCCGACACCTACGACGACGACGGCTACCCCATCGAGATGGGGCTCATGGACATGCACCTCGGCGTCATCGAGCCGAACCTCCGGTGCCGCACGTGCGGCGGCCGGGTCAACGAGTGCCCCGGGCACTTCGGGGTCATCGAGCTCGCCATGCCGGTCATCCATGCCGGCTACGCGAAGGAGATCAAGCGTCTCCTCCAGGCCACCTGCCGGGCCTGCGGGCGCCTCATCGGCGACACGATCTCGCAGCGGTCCACCGCCCCGGCCCTCGGGGACGGGGTCAGCGTGCCCACGGTCAAGTCCCAGGAGGTCCGCCGGTGCCCCTTCTGCCACGAGGTCCAGCCCCGCATCACGCTCGACAAGCCCACCACCTTCCGCGAGAACGGGCACAAGATCACCCCCAAGGAGGTCCGCGCCCGCCTCGAGCGCATCCCCGACCAGGACCTGGTCTCCCTGGGCCTGAACCCCGGGTACGGCCGGCCGGAGTGGATGGTCCTGACCGTCCTCCCCGTCCCGCCCATCTCGGTGCGCCCCTCCATCACCCTCGACAGCGGGGAACGGAGCGAGGACGACCTGACGCACAAGCTCGTCGATGTCCTGCGCATCAACCAGCGGCTCCGCGAGAACCGTGACCTCGGCGCTCCCCAGCTGGTCGTCGAGGACCTCTGGGAACTCCTCCAGTACCACGTCACCACCTACATCGACAACCAGACCTCGGGGATCCCCCCGGCGCGGCACCGCTCGGGCCGCCCGCTGAAGACCCTGGTCCAGCGCCTGAAGGGGAAGGATGGCCGGTTCCGGTCGAACCTCTCCGGCAAGCGCGTGAACTTCTCCGCCCGTACCGTCATCAGCCCGGACCCGCTCCTCTCCATCAACGAGGTCGGGGTGCCCTGGGAGGTGGCCCGTGCCCTCACGGTCCCCCTCGTCGTGACCCCCGCGAACCTCGAGGCCGCCAAGGAGCTCGCGAAGCGCGGCCCGAGCCCGCCGCCCGACAACGGACGCTACCTGCCCGGCGTGAACTACGTCATCCGGGAGGACGGTCTCCGGATCAAGGTCATGGAGAAGAACGCCTCCTCCGTGGCGGACATGGTCGCCCCCGGGTGCACCGTCGAGCGCCAGCTCATGGACGGGGACATCGTCCTGTTCAACCGGCAGCCCTCGCTCCACCGGATGAGCATGATGGCCCACTTCGTGCGCGTCCTCCCCTTCAAGACCTTCCGGTTCAACCTCTGCGACTGCACGCCCTACAACGCGGACTTCGATGGCGACGAGATGAACCTCCACGTCCTGCAGAGCCAGGAGGCTCGCGCCGAGGCCAAGGTGCTCATGCAGGTGCAGGAGCACATCCTCTCCCCGCGCTACGGCGGCCCGATCATCGGGATGATCCACGACCACATCTCCGCCGCGTTCCTCCTCACCTACAAGAACCCGAAGTTCAACCGGGCGGAGGCCTCCTTCCTCCTCTCCAAGGTCCGCATCCCGATGCCCCCTCCCGCCGGGAAGGGGAAGAACGGGGAGCCGTACTGGACGGGGAAGCAGCTCTTCAGCCTCACCCTCCCCTCGGACCTCAACATCGAGTTCCGGAGCAACATCTGCGCCCACAAGTCCAAGGACAAGGACCCGAAGCTCCACGAGGCGGACGACTGCTACGTCATCGTCGAGAACGGCGTCCTGAAGACGGGGACCATCGATGCCAAGGCCATCGGCCAGGGCAAGGGGGTCATCCTCGACTCGATCACCCGTACCTACGGGCCCGCCCGTGCCCGGGACTTCCTCGACACGATGAGCCGGCTGGCCATCACCTCCATCGGGATCTTCGGCCTCTCCACCGGCATCGACGACGAGGACGTCTCCGAGGTCGCGCTCAAGGAGATTGACAAGTCCCTGGCGCAGGCCCGGAAGGAGGTCGACGCGCTCGTCGAGAAGTACAACAAGGGCGAGCTCGAGCAGATGCCCGGCCGGAGCCTGGCCGAGACGCTCGAGGTCTCCGTGCGCAAGGTCCTCGGCGCCGGCCGTGACACGGCCGGAGACATCGCAGGGCTCCAGCTCGGTATGGACAACCCCGCGGTCATTCTCGCGAAGTCCGGGGCCCGTGGCTCCATGCTCAACCTGACCCAGATGGCCGGTGCCGTCGGGCAGCAGTCGGTGCGGGGCGAGCGGCTCCTGCGCGGCTACTACGCCCGTACCCTCCCCCACTTCCCGCGGGGCGACCTGAGCGCGAGCGCGCGGGGATTCGTGAGCTCGAGCTACAAGAAGGGGCTCTCCCCGACCGAGTACTTCTTCCACAGCATGGGGGGCCGGGAGGCGCTCGTGGACACGGCCGTCCGTACGAGCCGTTCCGGATACATGCAGCGCCGGCTCATCAACGCCATGGAGGACGTCCACGTCGAGGACGACGGGACGGTCCGCAACACCGCCGGCACGATCATCCAGTACAGCTACGGGGAGGACGGCGTCGACCCCACGCGCTCGATCCAGGGCCACGCCCTGGTCGTGGACGACGTGCTCAAGTCCGTCCTCGGCAAGCGCTACCACACCGCCGAGGCCCGCGGCGAGGGCATCCAGGGCACGACCCCCATGGACGAGGGTGAGCTGGATCTCCTGGCCGAGGCCCAGACCGAGGACGAGGCCGAGGAGGAACCCTCCGAGGAAGAGCCGAGCGGCGGCGATGAGAACATGGACCTGGAGGAGTGAGCCACCATGCCTGAAGCTAGCAAAGGAAAGTCCGTCCTGACCAACCGCCTCGTCGAGCTCGCGAAGAAGGAGGGGTTCGAGTTCCCTCCGGCCATCCTCGTGCGGCTCGAGGAACGCCTCAAGAGCTTCCGGCTCACCGAGCCGGAGATCCGGGCCATCGTGAAGGAGATCGGGGCGCGCCTCGCCCGGGTGCGCGTCGACCCGCACGAGTCGGTGGGGATCATCGCGGCCCAGAGCATCGGGGAACCCGGAACGCAGATGACGCTCCGGACGTTCCACTACGCCGGGGTCGCCGAGATGAACGTCACGCTCGGGCTCCCCCGCCTCATCGAGATCGTCGATGCGCGGCGGAGTCCCTCGACCCCGACCATGACCGTCTACCTGGAGGACCGCATCCGGCAGGACCGCAAGCGTGTCCAGGAGGTGGCGCTCAAGATCGAGGTCACGAACCTCCCCGACGTCGCGACCATCGGGAGCGTCGTCGAGAAGCTCAAGGTCGTGGTCTCCCCCAAGCCCGAGCTCCTCGAGGCCCGGGGCATCACCCGGGACGACGTCCTCCGGGCGGTCACCGAGAACGTGAGCATCAAGACGTTCGAGATCGTGGCGGGGGCCGGGTCCGGCGAGGGCCGGGCGATCGACATCCAGCTCAAGTCCGGCGTCGAGGAGGAGACCCCCTTCAAGCGCCTGCTCGAGATGGCCGAGGACCTCAAGACCGTCGGCATCGGCGGCATCACGGGGATCAAGCGCGCGCTCATCCGGAAGGAGGAGGGCGGCGAGTACGTGATCTACACCGAGGGGTCGAACCTCGAGGAGGTCCTCCACATCGACGGCGTGGACGTCACCCGGAGCACCTCGAACTCGATCTTCGAGATCTACAAGGTGCTCGGCGTGGAGGCCGCCCGCACGGCCATCATCAACGAGGCCAACCGGACGCTCTCCGAGCAGGGGCTGACCGTGGACCTGCGCCACATCATGCTCGTCGCGGACGTCATGACCTCCGACGGGGAGATCTCCGCCATCGGCCGCCACGGTATCTCCGGGAAGAAGACGAGCGTCCTCGCCCGTGCCGCCTTCGAGATCACCGCCGCGCACCTCCTGCGCGCCGCCATCATCGGGGAGGTCGACGAGCTCAAGGGCGTCGCCGAGAACATCATCGTCGGCCAGCCGATCACGATCGGGACCGGGGCCGTAAAAGCCATATACCAGCCCCCGGCCTCAGGCGGCGGAGCGTAATCCCATGGATATCGCGCATGCCCTGAAGCTCGCCCTGTCGACCGGACGCGTCAAGGTGGGACTCGAGGAGTCCCTCGCCAGTGCCCGCGCCCGGGAGGCCAAGCTCCTGATCGTCTCCTCGACCTGCCCCGACGCCGAGCTCCGCAAGGCGAAGAAGTCCGGCGAGGTCCCCATCTACCACTACGAGGGGAACGCCGCCGAGCTGGGCGCCGCCTGCGGGAAACCCTTTCCGATCTCGACGCTCGCGGTGATCGACGCCGGCACCTCCGCGATCCTCTCGGTCGAGACCGCCGCCTGAATGCCGGAACTCTCCTACGACACGACCTCCCTCAACTATCTCCGGGCCTTCTTCGCGGCGACGGGCGTCGAGGCCAAGGACTGCGTCGTCGTGGAGAACAAGGTCGTCTTCCTGGTGCGCGCGGGGGACATTCGCCGCGTGGTCGGTCCCCACGGGGAGCGCATCGACCGCGTCAAGGAGCTCCTGAAGAAGGAGATCCAGGTCGTCGAGTTCGCGAGCGACCCCGCGCAACTGGTGCTCAACGCCTTCTACGCCTTCTCCCCGGAGAAGGTCGAGTTCTCCCCCCGGGGGAAGGGCCGGCACGCCACCGTGACCGTGCCCCCCGAGTGGAAGGCCCGGGCCATCGGGAAGGAGGGACGGAACCTCAAGATCGCCCTCGCCCTGGTCTCCCGCCACTCCGACGTGGTCTCGGTCAGCGTCGCGTAGGACGGCGCACCCGCCCCCGCGCGTACCTGAAGTACTCGGTCCCTCTCGTCCGGCCGTGGGGTCCCCCGGAGGGGGTCCCGGAAGTGGTGCGATGCCGGTGGTCTCCTTGCGGTTCCAGTTCCGACAGCCGTTCCAGGTCCCGGCCCCCGCCGCCTATGCCTGGTGCACCGACTTCGGTCCCGGGGACGGGGCCCTCTTCCCCGGGGACCACCGCCGGTCGGTCCGCCAGGTCGGGCCCGACACGATCCTCCTCACCGACACGACCTTCCCCGGCGGGAAACCCCTGAGGATCCACCGCCTCGTCCGGCTCGACCCGGACCAGAAGGCGTGGACCAGCACCCACCTGGACGGTCCGTACCGGCATTCCCAGTACTGGTACCGGGTCGTCCCCGACGGCCCGCGCGCTTCCCATCTGGAGTACACCGGGCTCCGCGTGCTCACGGTGCCCTCCACCCCCACGGCCCGCGGCCTCGAGCGACTGCGCCAGATGGAGCTGCGCGACGACTCCGGGGAGTGGCGGGAGCGGATCGCTCCCGCACTGGAGCGGGACCTCGGGCAGTAAGCGGGCAAGGGCCGGGCGGTCCCAGCGGCCGCACGAGCACCCTCCGGGCTCGGTCAAACTTATAACTCCCCCGGGAAAGGGGTAGGCGATGCTCTCGATGGGTGGCCCGGTGTGCCAGAGCTGCGGGGTTCCCATGTCCCTGGACGAGCGCGGCGGCGGTACCGAGGTGGACGGGACCCGGACGCGGGAGTACTGCTCGCACTGCTACGCCCGGGGACAGTTCGTGCACCCAATCATCACGATGCCCCAGATGATCCAGAAGGTCAACGCCCGTCTCCTCGACCTGCACGTCTCCCCCGGGTCGGTCGCGAAGATCACGGGCGCGCTCCCCTCCCTCAAGCGGTGGCGCCCCAAGCCCCCCGAGGAGGGCCCGACCGCCCCCTCGCCATAGAACGGCTTTTAACCCCAACTCCCTCCATGGGCCATGGCCGACGCGGGGACTCGGGTGGAGGTCCGTGTGGAGCTGAAACCGGGGGTCGTGGATGCCGAGGGGATGGCCACCAAGCGGGCCCTCGACCTCCTCGGGATCGAGGGGCTCACCGAGGTCCGCCTTTCCCGCACCTACGCGCTTGATTTCGAGGGGCTCTCGGGTCCCGAGGCCCTCCGCCGGGCCGGGGAATGCGTCGAGAAGCTGCTCGCCAACCCCGTGATCCACGCGGTCAACGTCACCCTCACCTCCTCCCCTTCCACCGCCTCCCGAGGCTCGCGACCCTCCCGGTCCCGAAAGGCCCGGAGGTAGCGCGCACCGGGGGGGAGGGGCAGACGATGGGAGCGAGCGCAGTTCCGAACGGTGACCGGCGGGTGCGGGTCCGTGCCTCCGCCGCGAGCCCGGAGGAGCTGACGGGGGAGCGCCTGCCGTTCCTCTCGGTTTCCCTCGACACCCTCCAGCGCCTCACCGATGCCCGCAAGCTCGGATTCAGCCGGGAGGAGCTCTCGCGGCTGAAGGAGCACTTCACCCACGAGGGGCGCGACCCCACGGTGGTCGAGCTCGCGGGACTGGCCCAGTCCTGGAGCGAGCACTGCTCGTACAAGTCCTCGAAGCCGGTGTTGAAGCAGTACTTCTCGGGGCTCAAGGACAACGCCCGGGCCCTCGCGATGGGGGACGCCGGGGTCATGCCCTTCGACCGGGAGTGGGCCTACGCCCTCCGGATCGAGTCCCACAACCACCCGAGCGCGATCGAGCCCTACGGCGGCGCCGCCACGGGCATCGGGGGGATCCTGCGCGACGTGCTGGCCATGGGCGCCAAGCCGATCGCCCTCGCCGACCCGCTCTTCTTCGGCCCGCTGGGCTACGACACCAGCGCCCTCCCCAAGGGCCTGAAGCACCCGCGCTACCTCTTCCACTACGTCGTGAGCGGCATCGAGGACTACGGGAACCGCGTCGGCGTGCCCACGGTGACGGGGTCCATCGGCTTCGACCCCGAGTACCTGGTGAACCCGCTGGTGAACGTGGCCTGCGTCGGGATCGTCCGCCGGAAGGACCTCGTGGTCAACCGCGCCACGGCGGAGGGGCAGCGCCTCATCCTCGCCGGCGGGAGCACCGGGAGGGATGGCATCGGGGGCGTCGCCTTCGCCTCCCGCGAGCTCACGAAGAAGAGCGAGCAGGAGTCGCGCCCGGCGGTGCAGCTGGGGAACCCGATCGTGAAGGAGCCGCTCATCCATGCGTGCCTCGAGGCGGTCCAGGCGGGCCTCGTCGCGGGAATGAAGGATCTCGGCGGTGGCGGCCTCGCCACCTCCTCGGGAGAGCTCGTCCACGCCGGCGGCTTCGGGTCGGAGATCCATCTCGACCGGGTGCCCCTCCGGGAACGGGGGCTCGAGCCCTGGGAGGTCTGGATCTCGGAGAGCCAGGAGCGGATGCTCCTCGCGGTCGAGCCGACCCACGAGCGCGAGGTGCTCAACATCTTCCGTCACCACGGCGTGGATGCCGTGGTCATCGGCACCGTCACCGCCCCCGGGCGCGAGCGCCTCTACTGGGGGTCGGACCTCGTCGCGGACCTCGACATCGAGTTCCGCGTGGACCCTCCCCTCCTCGACCGCCCGACCGCGGCACGGGACCCGATGCCGCTCCAGGTGGCCCCCGAGCCCACCGAATCGCTCGAGGCCGTGCTCACGGCGATGCTCCTCGACCCGAACGGGGCGAGCCGGGAACCGGTGATCCGCCTCTACGACCACGAGGTCCAGGCACGCACCGTCGGCAAGCCCCTGGTCGGGAACCCCCGGACCCCCTCGCACGGGGATGCGAGCGCGCTCCGGGTCACCCCGGACAGTTTCCAGGGCCTCGCTCTCGCCGTGGGCTCGGCCCCCCGGGTCGGCGCCCTGGACCCGGAGCGCGGGGCGGCGCTGGCCGTCGAAGAGGCCGCCCGCAACCTCTATGCCATCGGGGCCCGCCCCGACGCGCTGACGAACTGCCTCAATTTCGGCAACCCCGAGCAGCCCCGCGTGATGGGCGACTTCCACCGCAGCGTCCGCGGACTGGCCCGGGCCGCCTCCGATCTCGGGATGGCGGTGCCCTCCGGGAACGTGAGCTTCTACAACGGTGGCCTCGGGGAGGAGATCCCGCCCACGCCGGTCGTGCTCGCGGTGGGGATCCACCCGGACCTTCGCCGCCTGGTGACCTCGGACCTCAAGAAGGAGGGGAACCTCCTCTACGTCCTCGGAGCGACGGATCCCTCCCTGGGAGGATCGCACTACCTGCGGGTCTGGGGAGGGCAGGAGAGCACCGTGCCCCCGTACGCGGCCCCGGCCGTCCGGAACCTCGGGGAATCACTGGTAACGCTCGGCCAACAGGGCCTCCTCCGGAGCGCCCACGACGTCTCGGAAGGGGGGCTCGGGGTGGCGCTGGCGGAGATGGCCTTCGGCGGGGGGCTGGGCTTCGACGTGGAGCTCGCGACGAGCGCGGGGATGCCGTTCTGGAGGGCCCTGCTTGCCGAAGGCGGCCCCCGCTGGGTCCTCGAGGTCGATCCCGCCCAACGCGACGGGGTCGAGCGGGCGCTCGCGGGCACCGCGCACGCGTACCTGGGAAGGACGACCCACCAGGGCGGGATCATCCGCTCGGGCGGCAAGGTGCGGGTGAACCTGGAGCTCGAGGCCATCTATCCCCGGTGGCGCGAGATCCTGCACAACCTCGGATGAGCGAACTGCGGCTCGCCTCCCTCGCCTCCGGCGGGAAGGACTCGCTCTATGCGGCCTGGCTCTGCGAGACGCACGGGTGGCCGGTCGACCTCCTCCTCACCCTGGTCCCCGAGGACCCCGATGCGATGCTCTTCCACACCCCCAATCTGGACCTCGTGCCCCTGATCGCCGAGGCGTGGGGGAAGCCCTGCCGGCGCGTCCCCGTGCCGGGAACCGGCGAGGGACGGGAGGAGGAGGCGCTGGGACGCGCGCTGGCGGAGGTCCGCGACCAGGGCCTCCGGGGGATCACCGTGGGAGCCATCGGGTCGAGCTACCAGTGGTCCCGCTTCTGGCGGGCCGCCCGACGGGCGGGCGTGGAGGTCTTCGCCCCCCTCTGGCGCTCCACGTCCCGGGCCGTGGTCGAGGAGGAGGTCCGCGCCGGGCTCGATGTCCGGATCGTCCAGGTGGCGAACGAGGCGCTGGGCGAGACGCTGCTCGGGGGCCGGCTCGATGCCGCGCTCCTCGGAAAGCTCGATGCCCTGGGCGGGAGCGGGCGGGGATTCGACGTGGCCGGCGAGGGAGGGGACTACGAGACCCTCGTCGTCGATGCCCCCTTCTTCTCGAGCCGTCTCGAGGCGGTACGGAGCCACGTCGAGCGCCGGGGCGGGCAGGCGCGGTGGGTGGTGGACGAGGCGCACCTCCGCCGGAAGACTTTTAGGGGCTGACGGTTCCACCCAGCGCGAAGGGCGCGTGGTCTAGCGGTTATGACGTCTCCCTGACACGGAGGAGGTCCCCAGTTCAAATCTGGGCGCGCCCATATGTCCACCATCTACCAAAGAGCAGCGGTGTGGACCTTATGCCTACAACGTAAATACTGATTGCACTGTAGCCATATGGCATGCCCTTCATCGAGAAGCAACGGCATGGTGACCACACATACTTCTACCTCGTCAAGAGCGTACGAGTATCCCCGACCACCGTCCGTAAGGTCCGCGTGTTCCTCGGCAGGGAGATGCCGTCGAAAGAGCGCATGCGGGAAATGCTGGAACGGCTGGAGCGGAAGATGCCTCCCTCCTATTCCACCCACTGGCTGGACTTGGGCACGATCGAGCAGCTGGAGGATCTGAGAGCAGCGACTGCCGTCTTCCGTACTATCCCTGGGGAAGTCGTTCCCAAGGACTTCTTGGTGAGGTTCACCTACAACTCGAACGCCATCGAGGGGAACCCTCTGACCCTGAGGCAGACGGCCCTTCTTCTCGTCGACGGTATCTCCCCGGAGGGCACGAGGGCTGAGCACATCATCGAGGTCCTGAATTCCAAGGATGCCTGGGAGTACGTCCAGAGCTACAAGGGGTCACTGGGCCGGGGTTACGTGAAAAAGGTCCAGTATCTGGTGACCAAGAACACCTCGTGTAGGATTCAGGGGGACTACCGCGACGGCGAGGTTCGCATCTCGGGCTCGGAGTGGAGACCTCCTCCCCCAGCTCTGCTCCCACGGGAAATGGAGGCTCTCTTCGCACGATTCCGGGAGTCGCGCAAGCGCATCCACCCTGTGGAACTCGCCACGATCCTTCACAACGGGCTCGCTCGTGCCCACCCCTTCACCGACGGGAATGGCCGAACGGCCCGGCTCCTCATGAACTGGGTTCTCGTCAAGGGGAAGTTCCCCCCCGTCATCATCGAAGCCAAGAACAAGGAACGCTACTACTCGGCCATCGAGAAGGGCGACCGGGGGGACGACGGGGCATTCGCCAAGTTCCTCTCCCGTCACCTCCTCGATCAGTACTCGATTCGGAGCAAGGACGGGTAATCGGACCGCGCGCCGTCTCTCGCAAGCGGAAACCGATGGGTCAGGAGAACCCGATTCGGTCCCTCTCCGTCATCGACACGGGTGTCCCCATATGTCCACTTTCTGCTTGTATGCTGGAATGTGGACACATTTTCGCGCTCCGGCGAGCCTCCAATATGGGGGCCCCGGGTCGAGTCAGGCCCGGCCCTGGGGATCCGTCGGGGAGCCCGCAGTATCCGGTATGCCCGGGGTGGGTGAGCTCGTGCGGGAACTGTCCTCGTCTGCGTCGGTAGCGGTCAGGGCCGCGAACCGGGTCGTCTTTCCCACGAGGTAGCTGAGGGCCGCGGCGCTCGCGATCTCGAGCAGTCCGTCCCAGATCCAGTTCAGGTCCCGGAAGGCGGTGAACGACGGTCCGGCGGCGGGAAGCACCCCGATCAGCACGAACTCCACGAGGGGGGCGCTGCAGCATCCCGAGCTCAACCCGAGGAGGGGGGTCCATACGAGGAGGCTCCCGGCCGCCTTGCCGGAAGGGCTCTTCGAACCGACGGCGCAGGCCGGACGCCGCGTCCGGAGCGCCACCTCGATCGCCACGACCGACGCCCACGCCCACGACAGCGCCGCGAACACCAGCACGTTCTGCAGGTTCACGAACCCCTGGATGGGGCCGACGGAGTAGATCGCCGACGGGAAGAGCCCGAACGCGGTGTTCAGCGGCACGACGTGGAGGGTGTTGTCGGATGCCCCCGCGGTGAGGGGTTGCAGCGATCCGATCCCCGCGAACCACATCACGAAGGAGACGACAAAGAGGGCCCAGAACACCTGGCGCGCCCTCCCCGTGGACCAGGCCTCCCGGAGCCAGGGATAGAGCGGCAGGAGGACGCCGGCCAGGAAGGCGCCCATCCAGAGCAGGAAGACCGCATTCCCGATCGCCGACCAGGTGCCCACGAACGATGTCTGCCCGAAGACCAGGGTCAGCCCTACGAACTCGAGGGCCGTCAGGAGGCCGAAGAGGAAGACCTTCCGGCCCCGCGGAGCAGGGACGGGGCGCAGGGAGGCCGGCCACGGCCTCGGGTCCTTGTCAGTGGACGGCACCGGCGCTGGCGACCCGGTGTCCCGGGCAGCCGCGGTCGGGTCGGGGTCCATCGCCCGCACTAGGCGCGGGACCTATTTGAGGAGGGTTCGAAACTTCGCGCGCGGGGTCCCTGGGGTCCGCGCCCCCGGGTCTCCTTCACTGAAGGTGGGCCCCGGTCGATCCCACGCGCACCCGCTGGACGCCGAACCCCCGGTCCTGGAGGAGCTTCTCCGCCCGCTCCAGCCGGGTCTTTCCCTCAGGATTCCCCGCGGGA
>JAJYEA010000093.1 GCA_021790425.1 Thermoplasmata archaeon
CGACGCCTACCACGCCCAGGCGGACGTGGTCGGCTCCGAGCGGGTGGCGCTCATCAAGCTCTTCGAGGAGATCCGGGAGGGGAAGATCGTGATCACCCCCCAGTCCGTCGTCAGCGTGACGGCCGGTGGCGAGGGGGAGAACGGAGGGGTCCAGGGGGCCCTCTTCTCGGCCTTCCTCGCCAGCCTCCTCAGCGGGAAGTCCACCGTGCCCACGCAGGTCTTCCGTCCCTCCGAGAAGGACAACTACCAGTCGCCGCTGATCTCCGGGCCACCCCCGGCTGCGCCTCTCCCGGCCACGAAGTCCTCGGACCTGCAGAGTCCGCTCAAGCCCCCCGCCAAGAAGCCGACCTCGAAGGACGGATAGGACCTCCGGGTCCTCCACCCGAGGCAACCGATAAAAGCCTCCGCACTTCCGTGCCCTCCGGGTCACCGACATGGTCCGCGTTGCAATCAACGGGTTCGGGAGAATCGGCCGACATGTGCTGAGAGCCGCCGCGCAGAAGGGAAGCCCGATCGAGTTCGTCGCGGTGAACGACGTCACCGACGCGAAGACCCTGGCCCATCTCCTCCAGTACGATTCGACCTACGGACGGTTCCCGGGCGAGGTCCATGCCGGGGAGAAGTCGATCACGATCGGAAAGCACGAGGTGGCCGTGCTCGCTATGAGGGACCCCGCCCAGCTCCCGTGGAAGGACCTCGGGGTCGACTACGTGGTCGAGTCCACCGGGCTCTTCACGGACGCACCGAAGGCCTCCGCCCACCTCACCGCCGGGGCGCGCCGCGTCGTCATCTCCGCCCCCGCGAAGGGGGAGGACCTCACGGTCGTGCTCGGTGTGAACGAGGAGCGCTACGATCCCTCGAAGCACCACATCCTCTCGAACGCCTCCTGCACCACGAACTGCCTCGCCCCCGTGGCCAAGGTCCTCTTCGACCGCTTCGGGATCCGCAAGGCCCAGATGACCACCGTCCACTCCTACACGATGGACCAGCGCCTCCAGGACGCCCCGCACAAGGACCTCCGCCGGTCCCGCGCGGCGGCGAACTCGCTCATCCCGACCTCGACGGGCGCGGCGAAGGCCCTGCACCTCGTGATCCCCGAGCTCAAGGGGAGGTTCGAGGGGATCTCGGTCCGGGCCCCGACGCTGACGGTCTCCGTGGTCGACCTCGTCGCCGAGCTCGAGAAGGACACGACCGCCGCGGAAGTGAACGACGCGTTCCGCGCGGCGGCCCAGGGCCGCATGAAGGGCTACCTCCAGGTTTCCGATGCCCCCCTGGTCTCGGTGGACTTCCGCGGGGACCCCGCCTCCTCGACCGTCGACTCGGAGTACACCTCCGTGGTCGGTGGCAACCTCGTCAAGGTGCTCTCGTGGTACGACAACGAGTGGGGCTACGCGAACCGGGTCATCGACCTGCTCGAGCTCATGGCCTCGAAGGAGCCCAAGGCATAGGTCCGCCGGGTATCCGGCATCTCCACGGGGGCGGGCTCAGCCCGTCTTCCGCCCGGGGCCGAGGATCGTCGCGAGCGCCTGGTGCCGGGGACGGAACGAGCGGAGCTCGGAGACACCCTCGGCCCGTCGGGCCGGTCCGCCCCCGCGATGGAACCAGACCGCGCGGATCCCGGCCGCACGGGCCCCCAGCACGTCATCCTCCCAGGAGTCCCCGACCATGACCGCCGACCCCGGGGGAACTCCCGCGTGGGAGAGGGCGACCCGGAAGATGCGGGGGTCGGGCTTGTTCACTCCTACCTCTCCCGAGACGATGAGCGCGTCGACAAGGTCCCGGAGCCGGAGGGAGCGGAGCTTCCTCTCCTGCTCCCGGGCGACGTGGTTCGACACGATGCCGATCCACAGTCCCTGGCTCCGGAGAGCCCGGAGCAGGGCGCTCGCCCCGGGCACGGCGCGTTGGTGCTCCAGGTAGGCCTGGCGACGAACGAGCGCGAGGTTCTGGGCCTCGTCCTCGGTCACCCGGAGGCCGAGGCCGGAGTAGAGCCGCTGCAGGCGGATCGCCCGTCCCTCGTCGACCGAGACCGTGCCGGCAAGGACCATCCCGCGATGGACCTCCTGGAGGATATCCTCGTCGCGGCGGGCGATCTCGGCGAGAGAGAACGGGGAGAGCCGGGGGTCCGCCCGCCGGAGCTCCGCGACCGCATGCCGCAGGGCGTAGCGGTGGTCGTAGAGCGTGTTGTCCATGTCGAAGAGCACGGAGCGGAGCGGAAGGGGAGCTCGAAGGGTCATCGCGATGACGGACCCAGGGCGACCCGGCTCTTGAGCGCGCAGTCGCGACGGTGAGACCTTATCCCCGGCCCCCTCTCCCTCACCTCCGGAAACGGGCCGTGTCTCAGGAGTACCTGATCGCGCTGGGCATCCTCGCGGTGCTCTACGCGGGCGTGATCATCCGCCAGGTGGTGGGCTGGGGTCCCCAGCTCTCCTCGATGTTCCTCGCGGGGGGCGGGGCGATGGTGCTCGTCGGGATCCTGACGCCCGCGCAGGCGCTCGCCTCCGTCAGCTTCCCGACGCTCGCCTTCCTCTTCTCCATGTTCGTGCTCGTGGCGGCCATCGACAACGCGGGCGTCATCGAGCACGTGGCCCTGTGGGTCGTCTCCCGGGGCCGGAGCGCGGAGCGGATCCCGTTCTACCTCTTCCTCGGCTTCGGCCTCCTCTCGGCCGTCCTGATGAACGACGCGCTGGTGCTCGTCGGGGTCCCCCTCGTGCTCTCGCTCGCACGCCGGCTAAAGGTGTCGCCGGTGCCGCTCCTCCTCACCATCGCGTACGCGGTCACCGTCGGGAGCGTCATGACCCCCATGGGCAACCCGCAGAACGCCCTCATCGCCTTCGACAGCGGGCTCCGCTACCCGATCACCACCTTCCTCGAGTACCTGCTCCTCCCCACCGTCGTCAACCTCGTCGTGGGGGCCTGGCTCATGGAGCGGTGGCTCGGCCGGCCCATGGCGGACGCGAAGGTGCCCGCCCCCGAGCGCGTGCGGCTCTTCCCCTCCATAGGCTGGAGCGAGTGGTCCACCCGGGTCCGGAACTACCCGTCGATCGTGGTCTTCCCCGCCACGATCGGGGCCCTCTTCATCGGCGATGTGGGGGCCGCCCTCAACCTCCTGCCCCAGGACCCCATCTGGGCCGTCTCGCTGGCGGGGGCGATCCTCCTGCTGCTCGTGCAGCCCTCGAAGCGGAACCTGGTCGACCGGGTGGACTGGAACACCCTGCTCCTCTTCGTGGGCCTCTTCGTGGTGATGGGCGGGGTGCTCCATGCCGGCCTCTTCGGGTCGATGGGTTCCTTCCTCCGGATCCCCCCGGCCTCCGGCCATGACGCCTCCGCGGCCACCCTGGGCGGGATCATCGGTGGGGGCGTGCTCGGGAGCCAGGTGCTCTCGAACGTCCCCTGGACCGCGATCTTCATCCCGCTCCTCCAGGGGCTCGGGTACGGGCCGGGCTCCCCCCGGGCGTGGGTGGCCCTCGCTGCGGGGACAACGCTGGCCGGGAACCTGACGCTGCTCGGGGCCGCGAGCAACCTCATCGTGGTCACCCAGGCCGAGCGGGCCGGGGTGCGGATTCGGCTCGGGGAGTTCATGCGTTACGGGGTCCCGCTCACGCTGGTGACGGTCGCCGTCGTCTTCGCCTTCCTTGTGGTGCTTCCGTAAGGGCCGTCTGCAGCTCTAGTTTCGTCGAGAAGAGAAGTGGCCCGGGAGGGGTCCCGGGAATGGGTTGTCCTCCCCGGTAACGGACCGGGGAGGGTTCGGTCGGGCCGACCGTTCACCGCGTGAAGAACGGAGTGACCTCGCGGATCGTGCGGGTCGTGGGGAAACCCGCCCCGCGGAAGAGCTCCTCGAGCTTCTGGGAGCTCGGAGCCTCCCAGAGGCAGTGCGCCTCGGTCTTGCCCGGGATCGCGACGATGGAGATGGGCCTGAACCCGGCGGGGATCTTCCCTTCCTTCGCCATCGCGATGGCTCCGGTCACCTTTTCGACGACGGTCTTGGTCTCATGGTCGGTCCACTTGTGCTCGATCTCGTAGAGCGGCATAGCATCCTCGTCAGCTCCAAGACGGACCCCAGCTTGAGTCCCGCCGTTGCGTATGCAACCCCCATCGGGGCTGCCACTTTCGCGTTCTCGACCCGCATCGACCCCTCGCGACGGCAGCTATCCGGGAAGCACCGGGAGATGATCTTGCGGGGAAGTTCGTTGCCACCCGGAAAGGCGTCTTGGAACAGGGCGACCGCTCCTCGCTCCCCCGTAAGGGCCAGACCGAGCGGACCTCCACTCATATGGGTCAGAGAGGGAGCCCGCCTTCGAGGTTCGTCATCGGCGGGGCGTTGGGCGGTCGGTAATAGACGATCGCGTGGCACCGTTCCGTCATGCTATTGGTACAGACTCTAGGTGGCCTGGTGGGCTCGAACGCCGCGATGGACTGTTCGAGGTTTCCGCATGCGGGGCAGACTACCTTGGAGAACAGATGCTCTTGGTTCCGGGTTCTCTCCCGGTCGTACGAGAGGGGCACCTGGGAGATCGGTTCCGCATCGAAGGAGTCTTCCAATGTGCTCACTGCGTCCATGAACCGTTTCATTATGGGGAGGAATCGCGTTCCCGGATGGACGTCGTCGAAGGGGATCGTGATCCGGAAGGAGTCCCCGATCCCAAACGCCACGAGAAGGCTCTTGTTCAAGGGCTCTCCATCCCCGACGAGCTCCTCCGCCTCTTGGAATGGTCTCATCCAAACCTGCGAACGTAGCATCGCTTCCATCTTCGGATAGTTCGCATAGAGGAGACACGGCGACCGCAGTCCCGGAAACGTCTGTGGTTGGGGCAATGGTCTCCCACGCGTGCTCAACACGGATGACACCGTGAGGGAGGTCCCGATCCCTGCGGGAGCGTTCCCGATCCACTTGCGATACCAGCCGAGAGAATTGCTCAGATAGAACAATGGCATCTCGCGCTCTCGCTCGCGCCTGATGGGGGCGCTCCTATCCGCCCCCGCGATCGAGATGGCATAGGAGTTGGATACCATCGGTGCGGTTTCGAGGAAAATATCTATCGGTCGTCCTTGAAAGGTCCCGGTCACCCGCCAGTCCACCAAGAAAGCGCCAAAGTTTCCTTCCGGATTGGGTGCTCGTGCAAGACCAGGGAACGTCTTCTCAACGGATGGGATGAGGGAGTACCATGCATCCACCTTTCGCCGTTCGGAGGCCCACATCATGCGTTTCAGATTGTTCTTGCGAAAGGAAGTCGGAGGGTCGGTGGGAGGTGGGGGCACGCCCATGGTCGACGGAGGGACCGCCTTCCTAGTTGAAAGAGATTGTGGCAAGCCCCGCCTCAGGGCTCTCCGCTCCTGCTGATTGCTTGGGCCACCCCGTCGTGCGGGATGCCCTGCTCCGCCGTTATCGAGCGGTCCTCCGCGTGGCGACCTGATTCGATGGGGCTACTGACGCGAGAATCCCTGTCCGGCGTCCGTGGTGGCCCTCGGAAACCTCCCTGCCTGGGTTCCGGGAAGTCCTTGCCCTCGAAGGCGACAGGCACCCGGGTTTGCAAGGGTTTTTATCCTCCCGCACCCATTCACACTTATTCATGGCCCCTCTTCCGAGGCCGGCAGAGCGCACCCCGG
>JAJYEA010000094.1 GCA_021790425.1 Thermoplasmata archaeon
CCAAACTTCCACGCGGTACAGGAGCGTTCCCCGGGAGGAACGGACCCCGGCGACGGGGTCAGTTCTTCATGAACTCTCGAAGGAGCACGGTGGCATACTCTCCCTTCTCGAGCGGGAAGAAGAAGTCGGCGCTGCCATCCGCCCGCACGGGGGACGGGGGGCGGTAGAAGTGGAGCGGGAGACAGCCCAAGACGGCCCGGAAGGTACCGCTGCTCGTCATCTCGGGAAGGGTCGAGAGCGCGAACGACTTGCGCGTGGCACCGTCCTGTTGCAGGATCTCCTCCATGAGGTCCCCGGCCTCCCCCGAGGACGCGGGGGTGTCGGCGCCTACTACGGGTGCCGCGATGCGTCCGCGCAGGGACCGCACCATAGTCTCGGCCTCGGCAAGGTTGTCGCGGGAGACCTGGACCGGAGCCAGCGGACCCGAAAGCCCGTCGTGCCCCAATCGGATCAGCCAGTCACCGTCGATCGGTCGGGCCATGGGGAACCCCCGCTCGATCCGGAGCGAGAGGTAGCGGTTGAAGAGGTAGCTCTGGTAGGCGTGGACGAAGAGCGTCCTCAGGTGCCGGGGGAGCGCATGGAACGCCCGCTCCGGGGAATCGCCCCGCGCGAGCCGCTCCAGGAGGATCCTCTCGAATCGCAGCGTCCGGGGGAATTCGCGCAGTCCCCGCACGGGATCCCGGTGGCTCGCGAAGTCCCGACGGGCCTGCGTTCCATCCTCCAGCTCGCCCTCCGCGTGGATCGTCAGGTAGGCGTCCACCGCCTCCGCCACCGAACCCAAGACCAAGGCGCGGCCCACCAGGTGGGTGACGGGACGGACCTCCCCGAACCGTTGCGGCCCGTAGTAGTTCGGGAATCCCCCCGCCCCGCGGAGCTCCTGTTCAATGGCCCGGACGCGACGTTCCGCCTCGTCGTGGTCGACCGCGAGGGATTGCACCCGGATCCCGAAGCAGTTGCCAAAGAGATGGCCGAGGTGCAAGTCGTCGTTGGAACGGTAGGTGTCCAGCACCCGTACCCCGCTCAGGAGCACGTTCCGGACCCGGGCCTCGTCCACTGGAAGGGAGAGTAGCTGGGTCGTGACCGCCCGGCGATCCTTCGTCCCCGCGAAGCCGATGCGGCCGTCGGGAAGGCCGAACTCCCGGGATAGGCGGTGCAGGAGCTCGTTCTGCTCGATCTCGAACGACTCGAAGCGGGCGATGGTGTAGCGCCCCTGGGCCGCCGGGCACGGGTATCGAGAGACCTCATCGACCCGGAAGGCGTCCGGAGTGAGCTTGAGGCGCCCGCCGATACCCGGCGTGGTCGAAAGGTACCGCGAAAGACCGATCTCGGGCTCGTGGTTCGAAGGTGGTCGCGTCGTGGACACGGTTCCGATGCCGGGCACACCCCCGGGAAGGGGGTCGGGCGCGACATCCGACAGCTCGTGAGCGGGAGGAGGAGATAAGCACGGTGCGGGGGAGCAGGGCCCATCGTCACCGGCGGGCGTGCCGGAACCGCCCTGCGGTCGTAGCAACAACTTTTAAGTAGTATCCACCGGTTGGGGGAGCTTAACGTGCTAGGTCTTAGCCTACCGTGAATTTTGGGAAGGATATGTTCGAAGGGGGAGCGAAAGCAAGGAAGCTACGGACGGCGCCGATCATGACGGCAGTACTTCTCGGGTTGGTGGCGGCCATGATGGTGGCCTCGTCGGCCCTCTATTCACCGCTGGTCCCGGCCTCATTCTCGTCGCCGGGTCACGAGCTCTCCCTGTCGGCGACCGGGAGCCCTTCCGTAGTCCGCACGACTTCCAATGTCCCTCATCTTGACATCCCCAACCTCCCGATCGGTCACAGCCCCGGGGAGAACCCCGCCGCCTGGGGCGTGACGCACACCGCGATCTTCCTCGGCATCTCCCCCTCCTTCGCGGGCCGGCAGCTTCCGGCCCCTGTGCTCGTGCAACCCCCCACCACCCGCACCTCCGGGCCGCTCGCCTACTCGAACGGCACCCTGGGCTGGAACGGGCTCAATAACAACGCCCCCAACGACTGCGGGTGTACCCCGCCGGACACGATGGGCGGCGCCGGTGCCGGCTACGTAGTCGAGATGGTGAACACTGCGATCCAGGTATGGTCCTCCTCGGGAACGAACCTCTCCGCCGAGAACCTGCAGGTCCTCTTCGGCACCACGGATGGACTGTCGGACCCGGTGGTCCACTACGACCCGATGTCCGGGCGCTGGTTCGCCGAGATCATCAGCGTCTCGAACTACGGGGAGTCCTACCTGGCCGTATCGACCACCAGCAACCCGGCCGGGACTTGGTACCAGTACCTGACCTACCTCCCGAACCACACCGGAACGAGCGGGGACCTTCCCGACCAGATCAACATCGGCGTGAGCGCTCACCTCATCACGCTCTCCGGGAACGACTTCCAGGGCGGGGCAACTGCCGCGGGGGCCGTCTTCATCATCGTGAACAAGGACACCGCGGTGAATGGCACCGCTCCGGCCTTCATGGCCATCGGGCCCTGGGGCGCCTACGCCTCAGTGCACGCGGGCGAGAACATGGCCTTCAACAACGCGGTCGACTTCATCAGTTCGAGCTACGCTTCGACCACCACGCTCAACTTCGTCTCCATCACCGGGACGTACGCGAGCCACACCTGGGCCTTCGCCAACTTCACGACCTCGTCGAATGCGCCGGGCTCACCGACCACCCCGGACAGCGGGTCCGTGGTCACGAACGACAACCGCGTGACCTCCGCCGCCTGGCGCGGCGGGGACCTCTGGGGGGTCTCGAATGAGGGTACCTGCGCCAGCGGGGCCGTGAGCTGTCTCCACCTCTGGGAAATCAACACCACGACCTCTTCCCTCAGCCAGGACTTCACCTGGAGCCCCTCGGCCGCCCTGAGCGCGTTCTATGGCGGGCTCACCATGGACGCTTCGAACAACCTCGGTGTCGTCTACAGTTTCGCGGGTTCGACGGCGTACCCCAGCGTAGGGATCACGGGCCAGGCGACCACCGACTCCGCGAACACGCTTGAAACGCCTACGGTCGCCAAGGCGGGTGTGGCGGACGGGTCGTCCGGCACCCGGTTCGGCGACTACTCGCAGGCGGGGACCGACATGTCGACCGGCAAGATGTGGGCCTTCGGCGAGTGGGACGGCACGGCGGGATGCACGGGCGGAGGATGCTACGAGTGGGACACGTGGGTCCAGAGCTTCAGCTTCGGCGGCTCCGTCGTGACCGGCCCGTCGATCTCTTCCTACACCGCGAGCCCCTCCCCCATCGCCTTGGGAGGCACCACGTTCCTCAACGTGACAGCGACCGGCGGCGTCGGGCCACTTACCTACGCGTATTCCGGCCTGCCGGCCGGATGCGTCTCCACCAACGTAACGAGCTTGGCGTGCACGTCGACCGCGACGGGCACCTTCACGGTCATGGCCATCGTGCATGACTCCGCCGCCTCTCCCCACTTCACGTATGGCAACGCGACCTTCACCGTGACCGGCATCGGGCCCACCATCTCTTCCTTCACCGCGTCGCCTACCTCCTACCCCCAGGGAGGCTCGACCTCGCTGACGGTAGTTGCGAGCGGTGGGATCGGTCCGTTGTCCTACGCCTACTCCGGACTCCCCTCCCCGTGCGTGGGCACGAACGCCAGCTCGATCTCGTGCAGTACGACCCTGGTGGGCACCTACCCGGTGACCGTGACGGTCTCGGATTCCGCCTCCACTCCACACACGGCCACTCAGACCACATCCTTCACGGTGACCACGAACGCGCCGATCATCTCCTCGTTCACGATCTCGCCCTCGGTCATCGTGGCGGGGGGCACGGTCACGCTCACGGCGGTGGTCTCCGGGGGAGTGGGGACGCTTCTCTACTCGTACGCCGGGCTGCCCTCGTCCTGTCCGAGCCAGGACCTGACCTCGTTCACATGCACGACGTCGACGGCGGGCACCTACACGGTCACGTTGAACGTGTCCGACTCGGCCACCCCGACCAACTATGCGACCCCTCTCCCCGCCACGTTCACGGTGACATCGAGCGGCTCCGGCCCTACGATCAGTTTGTTCACCATCTCCCCCGCCTCGATCTCGCTCGGTGGCACGACCTACCTGAATGTCACGGCGAGTGGGGGAGTGGGTCCGCTGAGCTACGTCTACACGGGACTGACCCCGTCCGGGTGTGCGTCCTCGAATGCGAGCAAGATCACCTGCACGCCCACTTCGACAGGCGGGCCCTTCACCGTGACGGTGACAGTGTCCGACTCTGCAACCCCGCACAACTCCGCGGCATCGCAGGCGACGTTCAGTGTGGTCCCGGGGCCGCTCTCCATCATTTCGTTCACGGCGAACCCTGCGTCGATCACCCAGGGGCAGTCCTCCACCTTGACCGTGACGACTTCGGGTGGGACGGGCACCCTCAGCTACCACTACTCTAACCTGCCCTCACCGTGCACCACTCACAGCGCCGCGACGCTCACCTGCACGCCTACCAACGCGGGGACGTCCACGATCATGGTGAACGTGAGCGACACGGCCGGTGCCTGGAAGGAGTCCAACGTCACGCTGACGGTGACCGCCGAGGTTCCGCCCACGGCGGTCCTGGCGGCGTCCTCCACCTCCGTGGTGGCCGACGGGAACATCTGGTTCAACACCACGGTCACCGGCGGGACCTCTCCCTACAGCTACGTCTACAACGGGCTGCCCACGGGATGCACGACCAACAGCGTCGCGCAGCTTGCGTGCGTGCCCACCCAGACCGGCACGTACTCGGTGAAGGTGACCGTCACGGACAACCTCGGTCAGTCCGTCGCGAGCAATGCCGTGTCGGTGACGGTGACGAGCCCTCCGAGCGCGAACTCGGGGCCCTCGGGACTGGTCTACGACCTGCTGATCCTCGCGATCATCGCCGCGGCGGTGGCGATCGTGGCGGTCGTGGTCTGGCGGAGCCGGAAGCGGAAGTCCACCGCGGCACCCCCGCCGGGACCGTACATGCAGTCGCCGGCGCCGCAATGGGCACCCCCGCCCCAGGCACCCCCGTCCGGCCAGTGGCCACCCCCGTCCGGCAGCGCGCCGCCCCCGGCCCAGTGGCCCCCTCCCCCCGGGCGCTGAACGAACGGAGCAACTAAATAGCCCCTCTCTCGTCCTCGGCGAGAGGGGCACCCTTGACGGGAGTAGACTCGGACGTCGTCATCGTTGGCGCCGGCCTCGTCGGGCTCGCCACCGCGCGTGCGATCCTCGCGCGGGACCCCCGGCTTCGCGTTTCGCTCCTGGAGAAGGAGCCCGAACCGGCCCGTCACCAGAGCTCCCACAATAGCGGCGTGGTGCACTCCGGGATCTACTACCGCCCGGGGTCTCGACGTGCCAAACTGTGCCGGGAGGGCCGGAACCTCATGTTGCGGTTCATCCACGACCACGCGATCCCCCACCGGGTGTGCGGGAAGCTCCTCGTGGCAACGTACGAGCACGAGATCCCTTTGCTCGAGGACCTCTTTGCTCGCGGCAAGGAGAATGGGCTGCAGGGTCTCGAGCGTCTCTCGGCCCGGGAGATCCGGGAGCTC
>JAJYEA010000095.1 GCA_021790425.1 Thermoplasmata archaeon
AACGTGAAGCTCCCGCGCGCGAGGGCCGAGAAGAACGCGGCGAGGTTCCCCATGACGAACGTCCGGATGCGCAGGAGGTGGAAGTCGAACATGGGCGAGCGGACGACCTGCTCGACGAAGACGAACACGACGATCATCCCGAGGCCCCCGAAGAGGAGGAGCAGGATCATCGGGTCGTACCACCCCACGAGCCCGCCCAGGGTGACCCCCGCGAGGAGGGCGGTGATCCCCCCCGAGAACAGGACGTTGCCGACCCAGTCGATCTCCGACTCGATCTCCCGCGCGGCGACCTCCTCGAGCCCGACATAGGCCCAGACCGTCCCGACGATCCCCACCGGGATGTTGACCCAGAAGATGGAGCGCCACCCGAGCAACGAGGTGAGGACGCCCCCCAGCACGAGCCCCATCATCGAACCGGCGAGCGCGGATACCTGGTTGATCCCCAGGGCCTTGCCCCGCTCGTGGATCGGGAAGGCGTCCGTGACGATGGCGGCGCCGTTCGCCGCCAGGAACCCCGCCCCGATGCCCTCGACGACCCGGGCGGCGAGGAGGATGTTCCCGTCCGTGGCCAGACTGCAGAACGCGCTGCCGATGGTGAAGATCGCGAAGCCGAGCGTGTAGAGCCGGACCCGGCCGAACATGTCGGAGAGGCGGCCGAAGGTCAGGAGGAGCGTGGCCGTCACCAGGCTGTAGGAGAGGACGATCCAGAGGAGCGTCTCCGGGCTCGTCTGGGGCAGCTCGCGCCCGATCGTGGGGAGGCTGATGAGCACGATGGACGAATCCAAGAGCGCCATGAAGGTGCCGATGGTGGTGTTGGTCAGCACCCTCCACTTCCGCTCCATCCATTCCTCCTGTACGGTCCGCCCGATGGGCGACAACCACTGCGGACCGCTCTTGAGCGTTCCTCCGTATGCGCACCCTTGCCCCTCGTGCCGATGTCGGGGGAGCCCTTCGGTGGCTAGTCTCGGGAGACGCTTGGCAGGGGGGGCTGCCTCGGCTCAATCCCCTCGGCCGGGCCATTCCGCCGGTCAAGCTTCCAAGAGCTAGATCTTCGTCCGGGAACGGGTTCCGTTCAATGGCCAAGGGACGGAGGGTCGCTCCGCTTCACCTTGCGTCGAGTCCATCGAGGAAGTCCCGGACCAACTCGATGTACTGCACCCGGTCTTCCCACATGGGCAGGTGGGACCCTTGCTTGAAAACGACCAGCCGGGAACCTCGGATGCCCTTCCGTATCTTCTGACTGCAGGAGATCGGTGCGCCGTCGTACTTCCCCACGGTGATGAGCGTGGGGAGCTCGATTTCCGGAAGCCGCTTCGAGACGTCCCAACCCTTCAGCCGATCTACGGTGGCTCCCTGGGGATCCTCGGATTCGTACCGGTATCGCCCGATGCCGCTGACCATCAGCTCGTAGGGCCAGACATCCATCCTACATCCATGCTTTCTGTTGAAGACGTCACAGGCCGCCTGGAATCGCGGATTGTGAAAGTCCCCCTTCGCCCCGTACTTTGCGGCAGCGACCCTGGCCCATTGGGGGAGTCGGGACCAGAGTTTCTCGGTCTCGGCCATCCAATGCTCGTGGCTGGCCAGTCCGCCGGACACGATCAAGCTCCGGAGGTTGTGTTGATGGCTGAGGGCCACGTCTAGGGCAAGGGCTCCCCCGTAGCTATGCCCCACGAGATGGACCTTGCCGAGACGCAACGCCCTGCGGACCGCTTCCACCTCCTCGACCTCTCGCTTCTCGGTGTAGTACTTCTCTGCCTTGGGACGGTCCGACCTCCCACAGCCGAGCTGATCGAACAGGACCACGCGATAGCCGAACTGGGTAAGGTCTGCCAAGGGGAGCAGGTAGTCATGCGAGAAACCGCGATGCCCGCCATGCAAGACCAGCACGGTTCCCTTGAGGGGCTTCCCGAAGGAACGGTAGAAGAGTCGGAACCCCATCACCCTGACATGTCCTTCAGTAGATGTGACCACGCCAGGCGTCCACCACCTTATCGCTGGACGTTCCTTGGCCATCATACTAGGAAGTTGCGAGCACCATTCTGAATATACCGTTGTGTACGCCCACACAATTCGTTCTCTAAAGTGTCCCTACTGCCCCATTGGCTTGCCATTGGCGTGCTAAGCGACGCTGGGAGGGCTAGTGTCCTTTGCCGCGGGTGCTCGCTCGACACTAGCCCCGTAGCCATGTTTCGCCATCCGAATGCCAAGCCCGTGGTCAGGTGGGCAGGACTTCGACGACCACGGAGATGGCGGCCGTTCGAGGCCGGGCTACGCTGTGCGGCAACGAGCTGCGGAATCGAAATCTGCAAGGCGAATGGGGGCAGTTCTTGAGCCGGTTCCAAACCGGGTCTTGGATCTGAGCTAGCAGCGGTCGGCCGGGGACCCTCCCAGGAAGAAGCGTGGCTCTCCGAGGTTGCAGGCGGTGCTCTTCAGGGTACGGACCCGAGGGTACCTGCCGAATGACCCCACCGCCCTTGCGGGTTCCGCCGTATGCGCACGGTGGTCCCCCCATGCCGATGCGGATGGAGTCCTCCCACTGCTCCCCAGGCTCCGTTGGCAGCCGGTCGTCGAATCGGGACCGTTGAGACCGGCCAGGTGCGACCCGGCAGTTACTTCCGCACTGCAGGGAGCAACCGGCTCAGGGGGCCCCGCCAGTGCCGGGAGCATCCGCTCCCTCCGCGGTGCTCCCGGACCCGGGTGACGCTCCCTGGGGAGCGACCCGGTGGCGGAAGTTCCGGAGCGACAGGGAAAGCAACGTCCCGGCGAGGGAGAACGCCGCCGCGAGCAGGACCGCTACCACGAAGCCGGTGTCCGAGGGGGCGGAGACACCCGCGAAGCGGCCCGGAGCGACGGGGATCCAGTGGGTGGTCTCGTAGCTCGCGATGATCGCGGTGGCCGCGACGGGCCCCGCGGCGCTGCCCAGGTTACGGAAGGTCTGGTTGATGCCGGTCTGTACCCCCAATTCCTCCCGGTTGGAGGTGAGGACGATCACGTTGGTCGTAGCGATGAGGACGGCGACCATTCCGACGAGCAGCGGGACGGAGACCACCACCAGGACGAGGGCGGTTCCATGGTCCGCTGCGAGCGCGAGCGCTCCGACGGTCATCAGCCCGAATCCGGCCACCGTGACCGGCTTCGGGCCAAGGCGGGAGGCGGCCCAGCCCCAGAGCGGGCCGGACACGAGCATCGCGGCCACGCTCGGGAGACCGAGCAGTCCCATCCGGAAGGCCGTCAGGCCGAGGCCGGGAGCGAGGGGGTCCTCGACCAGGATGACGAAGGTGACGAAGAAGAGCATCTGGGTGAGCCCTACCAGGAGGCCCGCTACGTTCGCGACCCAGATGTTACGCTTCCGGAGCGCCGCAAGGGAGACCATGGGTGCCCCGACCCGGGACTCCCACCAAACGAAGAGCACCAGGGAGATTCCCGCCAGGGCGAAGAACTCGGGCACTCCCCAGAAGAGGGGTCCCATCGACACGGCCCTCCAGTCGGCCCATCCCCAGTTGGTCCCTTCGGTGAGGGCGAGCAGCAGGGTCGCGAGCCCGAGCCCCAGGCTCGCCACTCCCCCGAGGTCCAAGGGCTGCTGGGTTCGCCCCGGGGATTCCCGCAGGACGAGGAAGGCGAGGATCACGAGGAGGAAAGCTAAGGGGATGATGGTGTGAAAGGTGTCCTGCCAGCCGAAGGTCTCGGTCACGTAGCCGCCCCCGACCAGTCCCAGGGCGGCGCCCGCCCCGAACATGGCGGAGATGATCCCCTGGGAGGTACCGACCCTAGCCGCCGGAAAGACCTCCGGGATCATGGCGAAGGCCAGGGGGAACATCGCCATCCCGACGCCCTGGAGGGACCGGGCGGCGATGAGAAGGTAGATCTCTTGCCCCCGGCGCATGCCAAAAGAGTCCCCGATGTTGGGGGTGAACCCAGCCACGCTCACCGCCACCGCGTAGACGCCCATGACGAGAAGGAGCATTCGCTTCTTCCCGTAGCGGTCCCCGAGCTTGCCGAAGATGGGGGTAGAGACCGTGCCGACGAGGAGGTAGGCGGAGAGGATCCAGGCGATCGTCGTGTACGGTACCCCCTGGTAGAAGGTGTAGAAGTTCTCGAACCCGGGCACGACCATCGTCTCGACGTACGTCACCATGAGGGCCATGCCGGTCAGGACCATCAGCACGGACCGAGCGGAGCCGGGGTCGTAGGGAGTGCCGACCGCCGTGCGCTCGCTCACCGGGGGCGCGGTGCTCATGGAGAGGGTAGGGCAGGAAAGGGGATAGACTTAGTAGGCCATATATGGCCTACCTGTTCCGTCGCTGCGTGGGGTCCGCAATGCTCCAGCTCACTTTCGGAGTTCCCCTCTCGTCCTTCCGGTTCGACCTGTTCCCGTCGCTGCTCCGAGAGCATTCGTCCGCCATCCGTTTCGTGCGGTTCGGCACGGAGGGGTTCCTCCTCACGGCACGGGTGCCTCCGGAGGAGCGAGACACCCTGCTCCGGCTCCTCCGGCAACACTACCGAGCGGCTCCCATCCAGAACCTCGAGGTGTCCCTCGAAGGTCGCAGCATGATTCGCATCGAAGGAGGTTGGTTCAGCCCGCGGTATCCTCAGGGCGGAAGGGTCTGGAACATCTTCCGTCAATTCCGGGCACTCGAGCAAGGGGGAAAGATCTCGGTCTACCACCCTCCCGCCCTGAGAGGGGATTCCATCCAAGTCTCCGTGGTGGGCGAGTCGGAGGCCCTGTCCCGCTTTCGCCGGGACCTGAGCAGGTTGGACATTCCCCACCGCATCCATGCGATCCGTTCCTTGGAGAAGGAAGCCGATCACCCGCTTGACACGTTGACCCCCGTTCAGCGGAAGACCCTGCTAGCGGCCCATCGGCTCGGGTACTACGCGGTGCCCCGGCGCGCGGGGACGGTGCGGATTGCCAAGGAGCTCGGCGTGAACCCCGGGACGGTCGGGCGCCACCTCCGTCGTGCCGAGAAGCACGTCATTGACTGGGCCATCTCAGGTCCATGAGTGATCTCCTGGCTCCTCCTTTGCGAGCTTAGGGACCTGCCCTGTGCAGATCGGTCCCTGTCCTCTCCCCATCTTTCCGTGGATTCCCGTGGAGCGAGCAACCATGCTCACCCAACGGTCCTCGTTTCGGGCGGTCGTTTTCGACCCTCTTTGTTGAAAGGGAGGTCTTGAGGACCCCTGGTAGGGGATACTCCCCGCCCGCCGCCGAGAAAAGGGTGCATTCTGGGCAATGGGGTGTCGGTGGTTCAGGCACCGCAACGTCTTTCTATTTGGGAACACCTACCGGACGCATGGCCCTGAGGGGTGGGTCGTGGGCAAGAATCGTGCTCGTCACAGTTCTGGTGGCGGTCATGGCCCTCCCACCGAGCATCGCCCACGCAATGCCCCATGACCCTGGGAAGCGCTCTCCGTCTAACCCTCCTTACACAAATCACTTGCCTGTGACGGAGAAGTGCGCAGTCCGGGCGTGCGCAACTGCCAGTACTGGGACGAGC
>JAJYEA010000028.1 GCA_021790425.1 Thermoplasmata archaeon
GTACGGGCCGAGGGTGAGCCCGAAGTGGCCCTGGTGGACCAGGAGGGCGGTCCAGAGCGTCGCGTTCGCGGCATCGAGCGTGTTCCCGGCGGGAGCCGTGAGCACGACGTAGGTCTCGAGGACGAGTACGGCCAGCGTGAGGATACCGGTCCCCAGGGCCGACCACCGGTGGGGCCAGTGGCGCATCGCGTTGCCGAGGCGGGTCCAGGATTCCCTCCGGAGCCCCCGGTGCTCCCGGAGGAGCCACAGGGTCCCGAGGACCGGGACGGCCCCGAGGAGTGCCGCGCTCGCGAGCGGCAGGGGGACCCAGAGGATGACGTAGAGGATCCCCGCCCCCAGGAAGACGTCGGCCACCAGGCGGGACTCCGCATGCAGCCACCGGAAGGAGGGCCAGCGCCGACCGAGGAGGGTACGGAGCGCCTCACCCGGAAGCGCGAAGAGAAGAGCGAGAAGGCTCAGGCGGAGGAGGAGACCGAGTGCGTCCGTCTACGGCCGCCCCCTAAGGTTGTCGACCTGCTCAGGAGGAGCCGCTGCTCCCCTTGTTCCAGTCCATGTTGCACTGGGAGCAGTAGCCGCCGTCCAGCGGTCCCCCGCAGACGACGCAGTTCGTGTGGGCCTCGGGCGTGGAGGATGAGGGCGCGGGGTCCGCGCTCGGTTCGGCCGGGGGAGGCGAGGCCTCCGGGGCCGGCGGGGCATCGGGGGGGGGCCCCCCCCCGCTGGGAGGGGCACCCTCCGAGGGGGGTGGCGGGGCCATGCTCCCATCCATCGGGGGCTGGGCAGAGGCGTCCGGGGGCGGAGGAGGAAGCGACCCGTCGGCCGGGGCCGGGTAGGCCGAGGCGGCCCCAGCGTCGTAGGCGTAGGGGGCCACCGCGCCACCGGCGGCGCCGTACTGGTCATACCCCATCTGGGACTGGTCCGGCGGGGGTGCCTGCTCGTTCTTCCGGCGGCGGTAGACGAGGAAGGCGATGAGGATCACCGCGATCACGAGGATGACGATGAAGATCCAGAGGTCGCTGTTGTTGTTGTTCGGAGAGCCGCCCGTTCCCGTGTTCGGGTTGTTCGGGGCGACGGCGTTCACCGTCTGCCGCGCGCTGGCGCTCGAGTCCTTGGCCGAGTCCGAGATGGTCAGCAGGACAACGAAGTTGCCGCCGCTCGTGTAGGTGTGGGAGGCCGTGTCCGACGATCCCGAGACCGCCGCGGTCCCATCCCCGAAGTTCCAGGTGTAGGTGACGGTCCCGGAGGTTCCCTTCACCGTCGTGTCCGAGAAGTTCCAGTTCAGGTTGCTCCCGCTGACGACGATCGTCCCGGGGCTGATGGTGCTATAGACGCTGACCAGGAGCTGCGTTTTCTGGGACTTGGGGGTCTTCTCCGAGTCCGTTACGGTGACGATGACGGTGTAGTTCTTCGCCGTCGTGAACGTGTGGGCGGTCGACGCCGTGGTGGTGGTCGCCGTCGGGGTTCCGTCCCCGAAGTTCCACACGAAGGTGTACGGGGTGACTCCGCCGGAGGCCGAGTCCGTGAAGGTCCAGGCGTACGAGTTGCTCGCGGACTTCGCACCGGTGATCGAACCGGCGCTCAGCGCGTTGTACTGAGGAGCGATACCGGCGTGCGCCCCGATGATGCCCAGCATTCCAAGCACCACGATGCCACCGAAAATCGACACCACTGCCGCTCGCACCCAATTGGACGACCCCATTTTATCAGACCGCATTGAATCCCCCTAGACCATTCCCTGCCTTAGCGTGACAGTCACCTCCCCATCGACTTAGGGTCTAATAAACCTTTGTCCGGACCTCCGGGGGCGTCGAACCGGGCGTTCACGGAGGCGGGCGCACGGAAACTGCGGGCTCCGCTGCCGGATGCCGGCAGCCCATGCACGCACGACCCATCGGCCGCCCCTGGGCGGGCGACCCGCGAGCCTCTCGGTTCCGCGGGCAAGGGAGGCGACTCCGATCCGGGGCTCCCGGCGTCGTCCACGCCGGCCGGTCAGGGCGGAAGCTCCGGTCCTGCCCGCGCCCCCGGGGCATCGGTGGCCCCCCAACGGATCCCGGACACGATCCGCGCGACCTCGGGGTAGGGGGCCATGGTCCTCCACCCGGAGGGGGACGCGTGGGTGCGGAAGCTCTCCCACCCCTGCTCCCGGAGCGCCTCCAGGATGAGCGGACGCGGGGGAGGCGAGGCGAGCCCCAGCGCTCGGGACAGGGGCCCGGTCTCGTAGTAGAAGGGAACCGAGATGCGCACCTCCTCGGCCACGAACTCCAGGAACCGGGAGACCTTCGCCCCGCTCCCGGGCTGGGCGGGGGGGCGGAGCGACCGCGCGAACTCGGGGTCGTGCAACGGTGCGAGCCACATCGGGCCCACGGGACCCTTGTCCGGCAGGGGAGGGCCGGCGTACCCTTCGTACGGGACCGGGCCCACCTGGGGGATGATGGGCGAGGTGCCCGCCCCAGCTCCTCCACCGGTGTTCCCGCCCTCGAGCGGGGCCGGTTCTACGCGCACGAACGTCCGGACGTAGTATCCGCCGACGTACGAGAGGAGCGGCCGCGTCCGCCGTCCCTGGTCGCGGGCGACGGACGCGATGTGGGCCAAGAGGAGCCGAAGGCCGGCCTCCCGGGAGAGGTACCCCCGGACGGTCTTTCCCCCGTATCGTTGGAGGCAGGTCGCCCGCTCGGGTCCGGCGAGGACGGCCATGTCCGTCGCGGTGACGCCCAGGATGCCCCCCTCCTTCGTCGCCCGCAGGGCGCCGGGGAGGAACGGTTGCGGGGTGCCGTAGGGGTCGATCTCGACCAGGTCGAACCGGAGCGTCGGGTCGCCGCCCCGGAGGTCTCGGCACTCGGGGATCAGGCGGCCGGAGCCCTCGAGCACGGCGTTGCGCTCCAGGACCTCCACGACCTCGGGGTTCGCGTCGGTGGCCACCACCCGGGCCACCGCCTCCGTCTCCCGGAGGAGGCGGATCGCGCGCACCCCCGTGGCGGCCAGGGCGTCCCAGACCTCCAGCCGGCGTCCCAGCCGGCGGGACTCTTCCACCGCCACGGCGAGCGTGAGGTCGCGGGAGAGGGCCATGGCGGGATTGTAGAACACGGAGGCGCGGTGGGCGGGCCCCGGTCCCTTCGGAAGGGCGGCCGGGAGGTAGAGCTCGGAGCCCCCTTCCCGCGCTATTCCGAGCGGCGCTTGAGGAACCACGGCGGCACGATCCATGCGTTCTCCCCGTCCCGGACCACGGTGGTCTCGGCCCCCTTCTCGAGCGTGGGCGGCACCGGTCCGAGGAGCGGGAGCGTCTCCCCGGTCTCGGGGTCCACGATCCGCAGGGGCTCGGTCGACTCCACGAGGACCTTGCGGAGATGGTCCCGGCCTCCCACGAGGCGCCACCCCGGAGGGACCGTCCGCGCGGGCAGGCTGAGCGGGGGAGCCCCGCTCGAGCGCGCGATGCGCATCTTCTCCCCCTCGAGCCGGGCGACGCGGAGGAGCTCCCCCTCGTTCTCGAAGAAGTCCCCGGGAATGATGGGGGGGAAGCGGAGGAGGAAGGTCACGCGGTAGGTCTTGCGTCCGTCCCGGATCCCCCAGAGGGTGGCGGACTCCTTCGTCTCGGCCCCGGACATCTGCCGCAGGGACTTCGCCATCGACTTCGCGACCGCCGTGTCCATGAGGTAGACGTCCCAGCCCTCCTTGAGCTCCTCCTCCCAGGCGATCGCCTCGCGCCACGTGCGCGGGGACTGGGCGAGGAACTCCTCCCAGAGGGCGTGGCTGGTGCGCTTGAAGTCCCCCACGGAGCGCCGGGGACCTCCCTCGAGCGCGGGGCGGAACTGGATGTTCGCGGTGTAGTAGCTCCCCTCCCGGCGGCTGCACTGGGGGCAGCTGTGGTGGATCTCCTTCAGCTCCGTGGTGACCCGGCCGGTCACCTCGGCATTCCCGATATGGAGGCCGATCGTACCGTGGAAGACCCGCACCCCGGGACCGGGCGGTGTCCGGTCCGAGCTCTCCTCCCACCGCGAGTCGCGGAGCTTCGCGGGAAGATGGACCCGGAGGTGACGGTCGAGGTCGCCGCTGTGGAAGAGCCCGGGGGGCGGACCCCGCTCCCAGTGCTTTCCCCGCTGCCGGGAGCCGCACCGCGGGCAGACGATGAGCTCCACGCGCTCCGGCATGTCGACGAGCTCCCCCTTCTTGGCGAGGCACGACGCGCAGACCGCCCCGTAGAGCTCCACTCCGGAGCTCCCGCAGAGCACGCAGAACCCGGTGGAGGGGACGGGTGAAGTGGGCTTCTCGGGATCGTCGTCCATGCGGGTTCCCGTCAAAGGCGGACGATCTCGGCGTGGGGGATGCCGTCCAGGGTGCCGGTCCCCTCGGACTGGATGAGCCCCGCCCGGCGGGCGTGGCCGACCACGCGGGGGCCGAGGAGGTTCGCGATGGTGGCCTGGGCGAGGTGTTGCACCAGGTCCTCCGCGCTGACGGGGGTCGAGCCGTAGAAGCTCGGGGAAACGATGTGCTTTCCCGCACCGATCCGAAGCTCCCGTCCGAGGAGCTCCGCGTCACAGGCGGCCACCAGGAGCTCGCCGCTCGTCCGGTGCACCTTCATGACGATCCCGTTCTCGGTCATTCCATCAGCTTGAGCACGCCTGGCTTCGGGGAGTAGACCTCGTTCAGGCGCATAAGCTCATCCAAGAGCCGCCGCGCCTTGTCGGCGGGGATGTGCTTCTTCGTGGTGGCGGCCTCGAGCACCTCGTGCTGCCGGAATCCCTCCGGATGGGACTGCTGGAGCTCCCGCATGATGTCCCGGAGGACGCCGATCTGGTCACGGTAGCTGAGCGGGGTGCCCACCGTGATGTAGTCGATGTCGAGGAGACCCCCGCCCTTGGTGGCCAGGACCGTCTTGAGGAACACCTCGGTGATGTGGATCGCCCGGTTCGCGTCGTCGATGGTGGCGACCGGCGAGAGCCGGGCCCGGGCGGAGGCCTCCGTGAGGCGCACGAGCCCCTCCACCTGGCGCAGGGTGATCGGGATGGGCTTGTGCTCGCCCTCGGCCTGCTTGCGGAGGTTCAGGAAGAAGTCGAGCAGGGTCTGCCGCGCGGCGTCATCCATGACGGGGATGACGTGGCGTCGCGCATAGGCGATGAACTTGCGGATGAAGTCCGTGCTGAAGAGCTCGGCGCTCCCCGGTTCCGGGACGACGGTCCCGGCGGCCCGGGTGCGGCTCGACTCGCGCGCCTCCGCGCGCAGGTGCTCCGTGAGGATCGCGCCCGCGAGCGAGCGGTCCTTGTCCTGGTTCGGGACGTCCTTGAGCGCGAAGATGACGTCGAACCGGGAGAGCAGGGTGGGGGGCAGGTCGATCTGCTCCGCCGGTGCCTTCTCCTCGTCCTGCTGGAAGCGGCCGAACTTGGGGTTCGCCGCGGCGAGCACCGGACAGCGCGCCCGGAGGGTCGCGTTGATGCCGGCCTTCGCGACCGAGATGACTTGCTGTTCTAATCCGGTATGTAGGGCGGAGCGGTCGTTGGGGTTCATCTTGTCGAGCTCGTCGATGCACAGGAGCCCCTGGTCCGCGAGGACCATCGCCCCGGCCTCGAGCGTCCAGCGGCCGCCGGCGAACTCGTCCTTGACCACCGCCGCGGTGAGGCCGGCCGCCGTGGCCCCCTTGCCGGACGTGTAGATCCCCCGCGGGGCGATGTTCTCCGCGATGTGGCGGAGGAGCTGGCTCTTGCCGAGCCCCGGGTCGCCGCAGATGAGCACGTGGATGTCGCCGCGGATCTTGATGCCGTCCGGCTGCTCCTTGGCGACCCCGCCGAAGAGCTGGAGCGCGATGGCCTCCTTCTCGGTGCGCATCTCCTGGATCGAGGGAGCGAGGGAGTCCACAAAGCGGTCGAAGAGCTTCGGGTCCCCCCGCAGCGCCTCGATCGCCTGCCGGTCCGCGTCGTCGATCTCGATCTCCAGGTACTCGCGGTCCTCCTTCTCGATGGAGTTGGCGAGGAAGACGAGATCGAAGACCGCGGGGCGTCCCATCCCCTTCCCGCCGGCGGGGCGGGCGACGCTCTGGAGGCGTCCGTTCAGAATGACCCGGTGCCCGGGCACGACGTCGCCCACGAGGTCCTCGGTAAGGACGACCGGGAGCCCCTCCGGATGCGCTCCCCCCTTGATCTTCTCGGGGTTCTCCTGCACCTCGACCTTCTGCCAGTCGAGGTACCGGGATTGCTCGGGAAGCAGGGTGAAGCGCGTCTTGCCGTAGGGCTTCTGGCAGGAGTCGCAGGCGACGGGCTCGCGGAAGGTCGTCGCCCCCTCGTCCTGGGGGACGCTCACGTGCGCGCGGCAGGCGGCGCACTCGAAGACCGCCTGGACCACCTGGGGGCGCACCTCCGTCGCGCGCCGGATGATCCCCTCGATGGCGAGGAACTTCCCGAGGTGCTTCTCCCGGAGGAGGTGGATCGGGACACGGGTGGAGGCGGGAAGGCTGTGGACCCGGAGACGGATGGGATGGGGCGGGGCGAGCGCCCCGGGCAGGAGCTCCGAGAGGGCCTTCTCCCCCGCTTCGAGCGTGGGGGTCGGGGACTGGAGCAGGTTGTCCGCGAGCGTGCTGTCCCGGCCGTCCAGGTCGACGAAGTCCACGGAGAGCGCGCGCTCCTCGGGGTAGGTCTGGGCGATCTGGACGATCTTCTTCCGCAGGTCGGATTCCTCGAAGTAGACGTTCCAGCGTCCCTCGAGCTCCGACGGCGAGAGGGCCTTGTGCTCTCCGGAGACCACGGGCCCACTACCTCCCTATGGTTCCAGGCGGAACCGGTCCCGGGGGAAGAGACGGGCCTCGCGGATGTTCGCGAGGCCGGCGAGCCGGGCCGTCAGCCGGTCGAGCCCGAGCGCGAAGCCGCCGTGGGGAGGCATCCCGAAGCGGAAGGACTCGAGATAGGAGGGGAACGCCGCCGGGTCGAGCCCCGCCGACCGGATGTTCTCGGAGAGATGCTCGATCCGGTGCTCCCGCTGGCCCCCGGAAACGAGCTCGAGGCCCCGGAAGTCGAGGTCGAAGTAGTTCGTCTTGGCCGGGTCGTCGTCCCGGCGCATCGCGTAGAAGGTCCCCCGCTTGAGCGAGCTGGGGAACTCGGTGATGAAGTAGAACTCGTTCCCGTGCTCCTTCGGCACGACCTCCCCGAGCGCCTTCTCGTCCTCGCTCGAGAGGTCCTCCTCGGGGTTCCCGTGGATCATCGCCTTGGCCTCGGTGTAGGGGATCCGGGGGAAGGGGATCTTCACCTCCGGCAGCCGCTCGACCAGGGGGTTCCCGTCCTTCGTGAGCTCGCGCCGGGTGTACTCGAGGGTGTAGAGGACGAGGTGCTCCACGGTGTCCCAGAGGTCCTCGGGGCCACGGATGTAGGCCATCTCCGCATCGACGCTCGTGAACTCGGTGAGGTGGCGGCTGGTCGCCGAGGGCTCCGCGCGGAAGGCGGGCGCGATCTCGAAGACGCGCTCGAGGTCGGTCGACATGAGCATCTGCTTGTAGAGCTGCGGGGACTGCGCGAGGTAGGCCTTCTGGCCGAAGTAGTCGACCGCGAAGAGCGTGGCCCCGCCCTCGGCCCCCTGGCGGAGGATCTTGGGCGTCTCCACCTCGATGAAGTCCATCGCGCGGAAGGCGTGCCGGAGCCCCTCCATGAGCGAGTCCCGGAGCTCGAGGATGTTCTGGTTCTCCCGCTTGCGCAGGTCCATGAAGCGGTGGTCCAGGCGCGTGTCGAGGTCCGCCCCGACCTTGTCGACGACGCCGAGCGGGAGGGGCGCCTCGGCCCGCGTCAGCACCTCGACGCTGCGGGCGAGCACTTCGGAACCGACCTTCGCCTTCGGGTTCTCCAGGGCCAGTCCCGTGACGGAGATCACGGACTCCCGGTTCAGCCCGGCGACCTGGGCAAAGACCTCCTCCGGTGTCTCCCCCTTCTTCAGGGTCACCTGGAGGAGCCCGCTCCGGTCGCGGAGGATCGCGAAGCCGAGGCTCCCGAGGGCCCGGTAATCCTGGAGGTGGCCCGCGACGCGGACCTCCTTCCCCCGGTGCTCCGGAAGGTCACGGGCGAGCGTCCTATCCATGGGACGGGACCTCCCCGCCGTTGTGGTGCTGGATCGCCGCCTGGACGAGGCCCACGAAGAGCGGGTGCGGGGCCTCCGGCCGCGAGAGGAATTCGGGGTGGTACTGCACGCCGAGGAAGTACGGGTGCCCTTCGAGCTCGAGTGCCTCCACCCGGCCGTCGGGGGAGAAGCCGGTGGCCCGGTAGCCCTTCTCGGTGAAGGGGGTGATGTAGCCCGGCTCGATCTCGTAGCGGTGCCGGTGGCGCTCGAGGATCTCCTTGCGGCCGTAGAGCGTCGCGACCCGCGAGCCCTCGGTGAGGAGGACCTTCTGCGCGCCGAGGTGCTGGGTCCCTCCGAGGTCCTTGATCGCCCCCTGCTCCTTCAGGAGGCCCACGACGGCGTGCTTCGTCGCCGGGTCGAACTCCGTGGAGTTCGCGTCGGGCTGGTCGAGCAGGTGGCGGGCCACCTCGACCGCGGCGAGCTGGAACCCGAGGCAGATCCCCAGCAGGGGGACCTTCTGCTCCCGGGCATACTCGATCGCGCGGATCTTCCCCTCGACACCGCGCTTGCCGTAGCCGCCGGGGATGAGGATGCCGTCCATCTTCTCGAGGGGGGCGAGGGAGGCGTTCGGGGTCCCGAAGGGCTCCGCATCGAACCAGTGGACGTTGACGCGGACCCCGACCTGCCCTTGCGTGTGGTGGAGCGCCTCGGAGTGCGAGAGGTAGGAGTCCTTGAGGCCGGAGTACTTGCCCACGATCGCGAGGTTCACCTCGCCGGTCGCCTCGTGGTAGCGCGTGGTGAAGGTCTTCCAGGTGCCCCACTCCGCCGGCCGGTTCGTGAGCCCCAGGCGCTTGACGAGGTAGTCCCCGACGCCCTCCTTCTCGAGGTTGAGGGGAACGTCGTAGATGCAGGCGACGTCCGGGACGCTGACCACGGCCTCCGGGGGGACGCCGCAGAAGAGCGAGATCTTGGTCTTGATGTCCTGGGAGATCGGCTTCTCCGAGCGGGCAATGATCATGTCGGGCTGGATTCCGAGCGCCCGCATCTCGCGCACGGAGTGCTGGGTGGGCTTGGTCTTCGCCTCCCCCACCGCGCCGAGGACCGGGACGAGGGTCGTGTGGATGAAGGCCATGTCCTCGCGCCGGCCGACCTCCTGCTGCATCTCCCGGAGGGCCTCGAGGAAGGGCATCGACTCGATGTCACCGACCGTGCCGCCCACCTCGATGATGGCGACCTCGGCCCCCGAGGACTCGCCCACCTCGCGGATCATCCGCTTCACCTCGCCGGTGACGTGGGGGATGATCTGCACGGTGTTCCCGAGGTAGTCCCCGTGGCGTTCCTTGTCGATGACGGACCGGTAGACCTTGCCCGTCGTGATGTTGTGGTTCCCGGCGAGGTTCTCGCCGAGGAAGCGCTCGTAGTTGCCGAGATCGAGGTCGACCTCGGTCCCGTCGTCGAGCACGAAGACCTCCCCGTGCTGGTAGGGGTTCATCGTGCCGGCGTCGACGTTGAGATAAGGGTCGATCTTGAGCGGGGTGACGGTGACCCCGCGGGCCTTGAGGATGCGGGCGATCGAGCTCGCCGTGATGCCCTTCCCCAAGCCGGAGATAACTCCCCCGGTCACCGCCACGTACTTCATGCGTAATGAGAGAGGGCGCTCCGCTCCTTCTGCTTCGATTCCTCGGGAGAAGCGTTCCGGGCCTCGGCCTTGCGCTCCCGTTCGCACTCGTCGGCCGTGACCCACTGGAGGCGCACCTGGTCCGCGTGTTCCCGCGCCATGTAGACGCCGGCCTCGAAGGCGCTCGAGAGGAGCTCCTCCATCGTGTCGGCATCCTCCCCCTCCTGCCGGCCCACGGTCCGCCAGTACCAGTCGGGCGCCTTTCCGGAGACCTCGAGGTACAGGGTGATCATGTCGTAGATGGCGGAGTCCTCGCGCGTCAGGCGAACGTGGAGGTGACGGCGGTCCTCCCCCCGTCCGGACGTAGGATTGGTGACCATGCGCGGGGGTAGCCCCCCTTGGGAAGATAAGCTTGAGGGTCTCGAAGGGGTTGCGTCAGGGATCTGCGCCCTCGGGCCGGGGTTCTCGGGCACGCGTGGAAGGCGCGGAGCCCGGTGGCGACGCCCTAGAGCTGGCCCCAGCCCCGATCGGGGAGGCGGTGGCGGGAACGGCTACGCCCGCCGGGAGTCGTGGGTTCTCGACCCCCGGGGGGCCCCGGGGGTCGCCTTCGCCCGGGTCGAGACTAGAGCCGTTGCTTGTCGGGGACGAGCCCCGTCCGGAAGGTGGCCATCCCTTCGTGGCCGGGGACCGCGTCCTTCAGGCCGTCCGACGACCGGAGGAGACTCGCCATGTGGGTGGGGGCGGGTACCGCCTGGTGCGGGAGGTTCGTGGCGGGGCCGCCCGGGAGGGGCGCGGCCGTCGAGGCCGGGAAGGCCGCCATCGTCAGGGCCGCGGGCAGGGCGCCGGTCTCCCCTCCATGGACCGCCGACACGATCGTGCTCCCGGTGACGAAGACGTCCGAGAGGAGGAAGGCCCCGGTGTAGGGGTAGGCGACCTGCTGACAGTTGGACGCCGCGACGAACGAGAGCTCGATGACCTCCCCGAGATAGCCGCTGAGGGAGATCGCGCCTGAGCCGTGCCATCCGCTGCCTCCGGCGGTCCCGCTCGCCCAGACCTGGACCCAATTGAACTGGCCGCTCGAACTCACCGGGCTCGCGAGCAGGACGAGGCCCATCGCGGGGTTGTAGTTCGCGTTGTCCACGTTCGCCACGTACTGGAAGTTCAACGTGGCGGAGGAAGCTTGCGTCAGGTCGATCGCCCTCGTGTTGAGCGAGTCCCACATGTTGGGGTTGAGCTGGAGCGTCCCTCCCGCGTTCGGGGCCGCGGCGATCCACGCTCCCTGCGTCCCGGCCGGGAGGGTGTTGTAGGGCGCGGGCACGGTGGAAGTCGAGTGCCAGAGGTCGTTCGAAACGAACTGGGGGTAGTAGGAGGTGGCGGGGGAAATTGGGGCCGAGCAGTAGCCCGACGTGGTTCCCTCAGTGATCTGGTCCGATGTGGAAACGCTCCCCGTGTTCGTGGTATAGAAGCTCAGTCCGTTGATCCACCAACCGGCCCCGCTGAACGCGGGCACACTACCGCCGCATCCGTTGGCATTGCCCTCCAGCCAGTTGAAGGCGAGCTCGACCCAGTGGCCCGCGTACTGGGTCAGGTTCACGGTCTCCTGCTGCCAGGCTTCGGTCCCGCCCGCACTGCTGCCGGTGAAGACCGAGATCGTCGAGCAGGCGGCTCCGGAGGGGATGGTACCCGTGTATCCAGGGGAGGGGGTCGGGACGACCCCGCCCGGCCCGGCGGCGCATGTCGGGACGTTCCCGATACCGCTGCCCCCACCGGTTCCCGCGTAGGTCCCGGTCTGCGTCGCGGAGGATACCACGCACAGAAGACCGCCGGAGTAGGCATAGGCCAGGTTGTAGCGGGACCAGAAACTGGCCGTGGCCGAGGAGATGTCGGCGGGGATGTAGACGGGCTTGGAGTATGCCCACGGCGAAACGTAGTTGTTCTTCTGGTTGTCGTCCAGGATGGCGAGCGAACCGCACATGTACGAGGCCGTGACCAGGTAACAGGCGTCCCCGGAGTTCCCGGTGTCGCCCGCGCCCATGTTGTCCACGCCCCACGCTCCGGGACAGTAGAGCTCCTTGTTCCCGTCCATGTCCGTCAGGTAGGGGTAGGCGCCGAGGGCCCCGATCGGGCAGTTCTGGCCAAGATTATAGTACAGGTTCGCCGCATTGGGCCAGGTGGAAGCATACCCCTTAGTGTAGAGGGTGCCACCAGGCCAGTAGGTCTCGCAGTCTCCGTTCGTTCCTACCGTCCGATACCCATACGATCCCCCGGTGTTCGGGTCATATCCCTGGGTGACGCCCGTCGTCTGTCCCTGGGGCCACTCCCCCGGCACGTTGGTGTGCCCGGCGAAGGCGTAGACCGCCTGGCCGGACAGGGCGGGCACGCAGGCCGGGTCCTCCGTGGTCTCCAGCATGGCGAGCTGACTGTGGGACCAGACGTTCTGGCCGGCCGCACCGTTGTCGAAGAAGAAGTAGACCTGGAGTCCCCACTTGGCCGAGGTCGCGGCCCCTGGAAGGATCTGCCCCGCCGTGCCCGTGGTGATCGTGACCTTGATCATGTTGAGGCCGGCATAGAGCGGGGTCCACGGGACCGAGAGAGTGCTCACGCCCACCGTGACCACGCCCGACGTTGACGATTCGGACGATCCCGCCACGCTCAGGCTCTGCGAGGCCAGGATGTGGGAGCCGTCGTAGACGGAGATCCCGATGCTGTTCGCGGTCGAGGCACCCAGGTTGGTCAGGTTCGCGTCGATCAGGTACTGCTGCTCCAGCTGGGGGTGCATCGAGTCGAAGTTCGTCCAGAGCTTGTTCACCTGGGAGAACGTGATGTCCGGCGGGGAGACCGTGGTCTCGATGCCGGGGAGGAGCCGCCCGAAGAAGGTCGCCGCGCGGAGGGTCGCGAGATTGAGGGGCATCGAGGACTGGGTGTTCGACAGGTCGAAGGCCCAGTACGAGGTGTGCCAGCCGGTCCCCCCGATCATCTCGGTACCCGCGCAGGCCGGCGTGGCGGTCGGCCAGTAGTCGATGGGGGCCAGTGTAGTGTTGTAGTAGAAGGAGGCCGGGTTGCCGTTCGTCGGGGAGCACGTGTAGTTGGAGCTCGCGGCACCGGCACCCGTGGCGTAGGGGATGTTGGAGCCGTCCCCGACCGGGTCGGAGGTGCGGCCGATGATCGACGCCACGTTGGTGGTCGTGGTCCCGGAGAGGGTGGTCCCCAGGTACGTGGTCACGAATCCGTTCATCGTGGTGTCGGTGCTGGCGTTCGTCATCGACATGAGTCCCGGGCCCAGGAAGAGGAGCGAGGCGGAGAGCCCGCCGTTCATGAGGAAGTTCTGCAGCAGGTTCACGTTGCCGTCCGTGAGGGGGCAGTAGGACTTGCCGTTCGAGGTCCGGCTGATGGTATCGGCCCCGCTCCCGTCGTTCCAGACCACCAGGTTGTACCGGCTCGGGTTGGTGGGCATCGTGCCGCAGAAGTGGTTGATGTAGGTCGCGTTGATCGTGGAGGCCGGGAAGCCCGCCGCAATGAGCGCCGGGATCACGGTCGAGTTGGTGTCGTCCGGTCCCGCATTCTGCAGGGAGGGCTGAGTATTGTCGACCACGAGGACGCTGTAGCCGATGTACGTCGGGACGCTGAAGAGCGAGTTGTAGAGGATGTTGTTGGCGACATCGGAGTCGTTGCTCGGCGGGAAGATCTCCACCCCCACCGTGACGTAGCCGATCACGTCGGGTTGCCAGACGATGATCCCGAAGGCGGAACCCCCCTCTTTGGCGGGGGTGAGGTACGTCTGGTCCGGCGCACCGGAGGTGGGGAACGGCACTCCGTTGACGAGGAGGATCGCCTTGATGGGGGTCGATCCGTAGACGCCGTTGTCCCGCACGGTCACGCTGACATAGCTGGTCGTCTGGAAGGAGGGCGAGACCGGCAGCACCGCGACCTGGCTCACCGCCCAGTCGGTCCCGGAGTTCGCGTTCACGGGGCCGGCGCCGACGAAGCCCGCGAGCCAGCTGAAGACGTCGTAGGCCATGGCGGCCTGGGGGCCAGTCCCGGCGGCGTACTCGACCGGGTACGCTCCTGCGCTCAGGGGGGTGTCGATCGTGCCGAGGTCAAAGGAGGAGGCAAACCCCAGCGGCGAGGTGACCCCGTTCGAGATCGCGAGGACCTGACCGCCCGTGGAGGTCATGTAGGATGCTCCGGTAGAGGGAACGAGGGAGGTGTAGTAGGCATTCGCGGCCAGGTCCATCCCGGTCGTCGGATACCCGATGGTGGTCAACGTCGCGCTGGCCGGTGCGTTGAGACCGAGGGGGATCGCGCTCAGGGTCGGGGCCGGGGTGGCCGCCGATACACCGAAGTTGGCGAGGTAGGTCGAGGCGGATGCGCAGGAGGCCGTGCTCAGGACATCGGCGCCGATGAGCCACTCCGCGACCTTGCCCGTCGTCATGGCCGTCCCGAACGCGGTGGCGTCCTGGCTGCTCAGGCACGCCGTGGTCCCGGTCGCATTGCCGGCATCCCACACCACGATGTTGTAGCATCCGAGGTTGGTGCTCGTGAAGGTCGTGCAGGTCGCGTAGCTGATGGTGCTCGATCCCGGAAGTGCGGTCAGGGGGGTGTACGGGATGTTCGCGGAGCTGAAGTCGGTGGTGAGGAAGGTGAAGGGGTCGTTGAGGCTCCCTTGGGCCACTCCCGTCCCGTCCACGAGCAGCGTCTTGGGGAAGACCGTGAGCTGGAGCGGGCTGATGACGCCGTGCGGAAGGCTCACGCCCAGGGTGATCGTCGCGGTACCTGCCCCCATGGCGTTCGGTCCCTTGGCCAGCCAGAAGACGGAGACCTGCTGCCCGGAGGCGAAGGCCGCGATGGTGGTCGTGATGTTGAACGAGGAGCTCTGCGTGCAGGTGGTCTCGGAGGCGCAGAAGGACCCGCTCGACGCCGTGAAGGTGAGGAGCGCGTTGCCGCCCGAGGGCCCGGTGTTGCTCAGGGTCGCCGTGATGGTGGTGTTCTGCCCGATGAACGGATTGCCGGGACTGGCCGAGAGCGAGCCGACGATGTTCGCTCCCGCAGATCCCGTAAAGGCGACGTAGATCACGACCGAGTTCTTCTGCGACACGTTGTCGGTGGCGTTGATCGTGACCGGGAAGGAATTCCCGAGGAGACCGGTGGTGGTGGTCGTCTCGATCTGGGAGTAGAGGTTCCAGGTCCCGGTGGCCTTGTTGAACGTGAAGTTCATGCAGCTGCACGAGGGGAAGTGCCACGACCCGCTGACGGGGAGCGCGTTGGGGATGTTGGAGAGGTTCGCGTAGACCGAGTTGGGGTTGAGGTCGTCGTCCCGCACCTGGACCCACACGTTGAAGGGACCGGTGTTCACGACGGGGGTCGGGTTGTATCCCTCATTGATGAACTCGGGAGGGATGTTCGCGACATTCCCGGGGAGGGTGACCTCGAAGAGGAGGACGTTCTTGGAAGTATCCACGATCTTGACCGTGATGTTGTCCCCCTGGGCGATGTAGGGGGCCATGTTGCAGGTGTTCCCGGTGTTATTGGCGAGGTTGAGGTCCCAGGTCAGTCCGGCCGCCCAGTCAGGACCTCCCGGCGGGTGCCCCAGTCCGGACCAGACGGAGTAAGGATTCAGCTGGCACGCGCTAGCCGTAGGATGGTAAATGTCGAAGTTCTTGACCGAAGTCAGGTAGATCGCGGTACTGTCATTGTGGAGGACGGGCCCAGTATTGTACGTGATGTTCACGTCCGTGATGTGCCCGGCCGGGGAGACCCCCAGCGAGGCGCTGAACTGGGAGTTGGATTGGGCCGGGGGACCCGGCAACGTGGAGACAAAGAAGAAGATGGAGGAGAACAGAGTGACCGTGATCGCCAGGATCAGTATGGTCCCAATGATGTCCGAAACCCCTTGACGCCCCCGCTTCCCCGTCCACCGCAGGCTCGACTTCGGCCGTCCCACCTTCATCTTCTTAGTTTCGTGCATAGAGCATTCTCTCTACCCAGGCTCGGGATGCCCACAAAAGAGGAACTACGGGGCCCCGCACCCTTCCGTATGGGCTTCCCACTATATCAACGCTTTGATTTCGGCGGCACTCCCAGCCTCCCGCGACGTGGGCCGGGGACCGCGACAACCCGCGCTCCCCCCCAAGCTTGAAGTGCCGGCAACCGTCGTGGGGGATGGACCGCGCATGAGACCCGAGCTCTCCCCCATGATGGCCCAGTACCAGGAGGTACGGGGGCGCTACCCGGGGTACATCCTCCTCTTCCGCGTCGGGGACTTCTTCGAGACGTTCGGGGAGGACGCGAAGCTCCTCGCCCGGGAGCTCGACATCGTCCTCACCAGCCGGCAGGCGGACGGCAGCGGGCAGCGGATCCCCCTGGCCGGGGTACCGCATCACGCGCTCGAGTCCTACCTCGCCCGTCTGGTGCGGAAGGGGTACGGCGTGGTGATCTGCGACCAGGTCGAGGACCCGAAGAAGGCGAAGGGACTGGTCCGGCGCGAGGTGACCCGCATCGTCACCCCGGGAACGGTCCTCGAGGACTCCCTCCTGCCGGCGGGTCGCAGCAACTTCCTTGCGGCCTGGGCCGGGGCCTCCGGCAATGAGGTCGCGGCGGTCCTGGTCGACATCTCGACCGGGGAGACCCTCCTCAAGACCCATCCGGTGAGCGAGACGGCGCTCCTCGCCCACGAGGTCGCGGCCCTCGCTCCCTCCGAGATCGTGCTCGGTCCGCGGGAACCCGACGACAGCCCGGTCCGGTCGGCGCTGAAGGACGTGCGTTCCGTGTCCGTGGCCGTTCCGCTCGCCTTGAACGACCTCCCCGTGCTGTGGCGGGAGGCCGCCGCCGCGTCTCCCGCGGCCGCCGTGGCCCTCGGGATGGCCGCGGCCTACGTCCGGGAGTGCGAGCCCCGCATCCTGCCGCACCTGGGACGGCCGGTGTGGCGCCGCCCCGGGGAGCGCCTGGTCCTGGACGGCAAGACGCTCCGGCATCTCGAGGTGACCGAGCCGATGAGCCCCTTCGGTGGCAGGACCCCCACCCTTCTAGATACTGTCAACCAGTCGGTCACGTCCCCCGGGAAGCGCACCGTCGAGGGATGGCTCCGGTCCCCTCTCGCCGAGGTCAAGGCCATCGAGCAGCGGCTGGACGCCGTGGAGGCGTTCGCAGGCAGCGGCCCCGCCCTTTCCGTGCTCCGTTCCCATCTCCGCGAGATTGCCGACCTTTCCCGGCTCGCGAGCCGCGTGGTCGCGCGTCGGGTGGGACCCCGGGAAGTGCTCGCCCTCGGGCGCTCGCTCGCGGCGCTCGAGGTGGTGAAGGCGGAGTGCGCCGCGCTCTCCCCGACGCCCGCCGGCGTCACGGTGCTCCTCTCGCGCATCGACACCGAGCCGGAGCTCTCGCGATACCTGCTCTCGGCGCTGGTGGAGGACCCCCCGCCCGTGGTCGACAACGGGGGCTTCCTGCGTCCCGAGGGGTTCCCCGACCTCGCCGGTCTCCGGCAGCAGGAGGCCGGGGCCCGGAGCGCCATGTCGGCGCTCGAGCTGCGCGAGCGGGAGGCCACCGGGATCCGCACCCTCCGGATCGGGTACACCCAGGCCTTCGGCTTCTACTTCGAGGTCACCCGCGCGAACCTGGACCGGGTCCCGGAGGGCCGTTGGCGCCGGAAGCAGTCGCTCTCCGGCGGGGAGCGCTTCATGAGCGACGAGCTCCAGATCCTCGAACGACAGGTGCTCGACGTCGGCGAGAAGTCCCTCGCGCGCGAACGAGAGCTCTGGGAAGAGGTGCTCGCCCGGGTCGAGACCCGGGCCGAGAGCCTGCAGCGGTCGAGCGAGGCGCTCGGGGAGATCGACGCCCTTTCCACGTTCGCCCACGTCGCCCGGGAGCGGCGCTGGACCCGCCCCAGGGTGAGCGAGGGAGGCGAGCTCCGGATCCGGGAGGGACGCCACCCGGTCCTCGAGGTCGGGCTGGGCACCCGGTTCGTCCCCAACGACACGGACCTCGAGGCGGACGAGTCCCGCCTCCTGCTCCTCACCGGGCCCAACATGGCCGGGAAGTCCACCTACATGCGGCAGGTCGGGCTCATCGTCCTCCTCGCCCAGGCCGGTTCGTTCGTCCCGGCGCGGTTCGCCCAGATTGGGATCGTGGACCACCTGGCGACGCGCATGGGGTTCACGGACGAGATCGGGCAAGGGAAGTCGAGCTTCATGGTGGAGATGACCGAGGTCGCCGAGATCCTCGGGTCCGCTGACCGGCGGAGCCTGATCCTCCTCGACGAGGTAGGGAGGGGCACCAGCACCTCCGACGGGCTCGCGATCGCCTGGGCGCTCGTGAAGCATCTGCACGACCGGGTCCGTGCCCGGACGATCCTCGCCACGCACTACCACCAGCTCGCGGGGCTGGTGGGCCAGCTCCCCAACGCGGCCAACGCGCACCTCGCCGTGAAGGAGGAGGAGGGGAAGGTGACGTTCCTGCGCACGCTCCTCCCCGGGGCGACCGAGAAGAGCTACGGGATCCACGTCGCCGAGCTTGCGGGGTTGCCCGAGAGCGTCACGAAGGAGGCACGCCGGACCCTCTCCGTCATGGAGGACGGGACGAGCGTGGCCCCCGAGTCGGTGATGGACGGCAAGTCGAAGCGCGCGGGCCCCCGCTACACGCAGGCGCTCCTGCTCCAGGACCCCGAGGCGGAGGAGGCGAAGCGTCTCCTGGACGAGCTCCGGGCGGTCGACGCGGAGACCATCACCCCGATCGAGGCCCTCAACCTGCTGCACGAGCTCTCCCGGAAGCTGAAGGGCAAGGAGGGTGCGGAGTCCCCCTCGCCGACCGCACCGAGCCGGACATGAGCCCTCCGGCCGGGCGCCGTCCCATCCGGAAGCTCGACGAGGCGACCATCCGCGAGATCGCCGCCGGAGAGGTCGTCGAGCGGCCCGCCTCGGTCGTCAAGGAGCTCGTCGAGAACTCCCTCGATGCGGGCGCGCGTTCGGTCGAGGTCCGCATCGAGCAGGGCGGTCTCGCGCTCATCGAGGTGGCGGACGACGGCTCGGGGCTCCCCGCCGCGGAGTTCCCCCTCGCCTTCGAGCGGCACGCGACGAGCAAGCTCGTCGACGCCTCCCACCTGGCCGAGGTCTCCACCCTCGGGTTCCGGGGGGAGGCGCTGGCCTCCATCGCCGCAGTCGCCCGGGTACGGTTCGCGAGCCGGGTCTCCGGCAAGGAGGCCCACGAGATGGAGGTGGAGGCGGGGCACGAGTCCCCGCTCCGTCCCACCGCGCGCGCCCCCGGGACCACGGTCACCGTGCGCGACCTCTTCTTCAATACTCCGGCCCGGCGGAAGTTCCTCCGGTCCGTAGCGGCCGAGACGCTCCAGGTCGCCGACGTGGTGGAGCGTCTCTATCTCGCGAATCCCTCCGTCACGCTGACGTTGAGCGTGGATGGGAAGGAGCGGGCGCGCTATCCCCGGGCCGGGACTCTCCGCGAGGCCGCCGCCCAGGCCCTCGGGCCCGAGTTCGCCGAGCGGGCCTTCGAGTTCCAGGGCATCGGCGGCCCCGGGGTCTGGGTCGAGGGGGTGGCCTCCCACCCCTCGGTGACGCGGGGGACCTCGAGCCGCCTCATCTTCTCCGCCAACGGCCGGGCCATCGCATCGCGCGCCATGCTCGACGGGCTCCGGGCGGCCTACTTTGACCTGATCCCCCGGGGCCGCTACCCGCTCGCGGCCGTCCGCCTCACCGTGGAACCCGGCTACGTGGACGTGAACGTCCACCCCACGAAGCGCGAGGTCCGCTTCCAAGACGAATCCGAGATCCGCGAAGCCCTGCGGACGCTGGTCCGGTCGCACCTCCAATCGGCGCCCCTTCCCTCGGGCGTCCCCTTCCGTGCCCCTCCGTCCCCGGGGACACGCCCGGCCCCCGACCTCTCGTACCGGTCCGCCGCGCAGCGCACGCTCTCCGGGATCCCCGCTCCCGTCGCCGCGGCCGGGGAGGCGCCCCCGGCGCCATCGGAGGAGGTCTTCCGGGTCGCGTCGACGCTCATGGGACGCCCCCTCGGGCTGAGGGTGCTCGGGCAGGTGGGGGACCTCTTCATCGTCGCGGAATCCCCCGACCAGGAGGGCGCGCTCGTCGTCGTCGATGCGCACGCGGCCAGCGAGCGGGTCGCCTTCGAGCGGCTGCGGGCGACCACGGCCCCCGGGCAGCAGGAGCTCCTCGTCCCGGTGGAGCTCGAGCTCACCCCGCGGCAGGCCTCCACTTGGAACTCCCACCGGGAGTCCATCCTCGCGATGGGCTTCTCGGTCGAGCCCTTCGGGGGGAACCACTACCGGGTCCTCGCCGTGCCCGCCTTCCTCTGGCACCGGGTGGATGCGCGCCGCCTCGCCGGGCTGCTCGACGAGCTCGCGGACGGCGAGAAGACGGAAGCGCGGGAGAACCTCCACGACCGGGTCGCGAAGACGGTGGCCTGCCACATGGCCATCCGGGGGGGAGACCCGTTGACGCTGGAGGAGATGCGCCACCTCCTCGAGGAGCTCGCCTCCACGCCGGACCACTTCACGTGCCCCCACGGACGGCCGGTGATGGTCTCGCTCCCCCGCGCGGAGCTCAACCGGTGGTTCCACCGTTAGAGGCCCGTCCTGGTCGAGGAGAGCCACCGACGCGGGCCCGCGAAACCGGCACGCTTAAAGACCATCCCGCCTTCCCCCCACCCGCCATGACCGGCCATTCCACGAGCCCGTCCAGCGCGACGATCTCGACCCTGAAGCCGAACGTGAACGCCAACATCGAAGCGACGATCGAGTCGATCTCCGAGCCCCGTGACGTCAGCACCCAACGGGGACCGGCCCGGGTGGCCGACGCGATTCTCAAGGACGCGACGGGCTCCGTGACGCTCTCCCTCTGGAACCAGGACATCGAGAAGTTCAAGGCGGGCCAGAAGATCCGCATCCACGACGGCTGGGTCCGCGAGTGGCGCGGCAAGCTCCAGATATCGATGGGCCGCTCCGGCCGCATCGAGATCATCTAGGGCGCGCGTTCGCGCTACTGGGCCTCGCTCCGAACGGTGAGCGGTAGCCCCAGGAGCAGTTCGTAGCGGGCCAGGGTCCTCCGCCCCGCGGTGCGCTCCCCCCTCGCCAGGCGGGTGTAGCCCGACCGGCGGATGTCCTCCGCGATCTCGTGCACCGTGCGCATCGCCGCGTTCGTCCCGAGGTGGTTCCCCACCGCGGCGAGCACCTCGTCGAAACGCCCCTCGAGCCGGGACACCGGGTATCCCTCCCCGCCGTTCCCGCGGACCAGGTCCACGAGCGTGCACTGGTCGAGCTCCCACTCGCCGTCCCGTTGGACCGCCTCGTAGGTCGAGTACTCCAGGTTCTGGTCGTAACGACGGCTCAGGAGGTAGGACCGGAGCCCGCCGGGAGAGACCGTCTCGAGCGCTTCCCGGATCGTCACCAGGCTCCCGGTCGACTTCGCCATCTTCCGCGCGTCCATCGTGACGAACGCGTTGTGGAGGAAGTGCTGCGCGAAGGGGGTCCCCCGGAGGGCGGTCGAGATCAGGTTCTCGGCGTAGTGGTGGGGGAAGATGAGGTCGAGCCCTCCGCCGTGGAGGTCCATCGGCAGGTCGAGGTAGCGGGAGGCCATCGCGTAGCACTCGATGTGCCATCCCGGCATCCCCCGGCTCCACGGCGAGGGCCAGGACGGGGCGGGGGGACGGGTGGGCTTCCAGAGGACGAAGTCGCGCGGGTCCTCGGCCTCGGGGAGGGCCTCTCCTCCCGGCTCCGGGACCGCGTGGGCGCTCAGGAACTCGTCCGCGGAGAAGTTCGAGCTCCCGATGGACCGGGACGCGTCGAAGTAGACCGCTCCCCTCCGGGTGTACGTGTATCCCTTCCGCTCCATCCGCCGGATGAGGGCGATCATGGAGCGCACGTAGTGGCTGGAGGCGGGCGTCGCATCGGGCCGGAGGATGTTGAGCTCGCCCATCCGGCCGAAGAACCCGCGGGCCTCCCGGCGGGAGAGCTCCTCCCACGAGATCCCCTCCTGGATGGCGCGCCGGGTGATCTTGTCCTCGAAGTCCGTGATGTTCTGGATGTGCCGCAACGGCTGGCCCTGGGCGAGGAAGAACCGCCGCACGGTGTCGAAGACGAGGTACGCCCGGGCGTGGCCGACGTGCGATGCCGAGTAGACCGTGGGGCCACAGACGTACATCTGCAGGGGCCTCCCCCGGGTGGGGGAGAGGGTCCGCTCCTTTCTCGACAGCGTGTCGCAGAAGCGCAGGTCCATGGCGCCCCGTTTGACCACGATTCCCGTATTTAAGCAGCAGGATGGCGCCCGCCCAACCGGCCCGGCGCGCCAACTCTCATACCGGCCCGGGCCTTCCTCGGAACGTGGCACGGGAACCCTTGCCCATCTACATCATGCCCTCCCGTATCCAGCAGGGCTGGGGGGACGTGGCGGAGATCGCCCGCGCTTCTGCCGTTCTGCACCGGGCCGGTTTCCCCCTCTACTCCCTCGAGCCGCCGCGCGAGGGCGATGCGGCCCCCCCTCGCAAGGACCCCCGCGTCGAGCTGCGATCTCCCCGGGACGAGCGGTGGCTCGGGTTCCCTCCCGTGCGGCGGCTCGCGCGGCCGATCGGGAAGGGGCGCGCCGCGATCCTGATCACGTGGTGGGGGATGGCCGGCCGGCGATCGGACCGCGAAGGCTCCCCGGTCCCCGGACCGTACGCTCCGGCCGTGGAGTCGATCGTCGCGGCCCATCCGCCGGGCGCGGTGCTCATCCTCAGCCTCGAGGAGTTCGCCTTCTCCGCCGGTTCCCGGGAGTCCTCGCGGGAGTCTTTCCGCCAGGCGGGGTGGACGGAGGCGCGGGGGGAACGGCACTTGAGGACTCCGGAGGGACGCCGGCGGATCGGGCGCTATCACCGGGCGTTCGTCACCGCGCGCGGCGGGGATGCCCCGGAGGTCCTCCACCTCGTGGGCACCTTTGCCGCGAACCCCGCGGGGGTGCGGGAGTTCCCCTTCCTCGTGGAAGTGGGTCCGTACGCGATCTCCCGGCGACGGCCGGTCCCTCCCCGGTCCTCCCCCCGGCGCGAGGTGCTCTGGTACGCCTCCGCGTCGGGGTCGGAATCGCTCCTCGCCCCGCTCCTGCGCGCGCTCGGGGAGCAAGAGGGGGCGCCGTGGACCCTGTCCGTCCGTACGAACGAGGTCACCCGGCAGCCTTTGCTCTCCCGGGGGAACTCGATCGCTTCTTCGTCCGTCCGCCTCGAGTGGCTCCCTCCCCTCCCCGGGGCCTCCTGGGAACGGCGCCTCCGCTCGGCCCGTTTGCTCATCGTGGGGGGTGGCCAGAGCCTCGTGGACGCGGTGGCCAGCGGGCGCCCCCTCCTCTACTTCAACGGCACGCTCGGGGGCGAAGGCTCCTCCCCCGTCCGGGCCTACCGCCGGGAGAAACTGCTCACGCTCACCCGGGCGATGAGGGCCCGGGGCGCGCCCCCCGGGCTCGTGCGGGACCTGCTGGACTTCGCCGACGGTCGCAACGTTCGTCCGATCCTCGCCCGCGCGCTCGGGATGCCCGCGTGGAGCAAGGGCTGGGACGCGTTCTACCAAAGCGCCCCGTGGCCCCCGGTCGACCTTCCCGCTCCTCGGGCGGACGGGGGACGGTACCTGGTCGACGTCTGCCGTGAGTTCGCCCGCGGCCGGCTGTCGGCCCGTGACCTCGTGGCGTCGCGGCGGGCCGGGGCCGTCTGAAGGCTCCCCCCGGTGCAGTGCTTATCTCTGTGGAGGGCTCCCGCCGGCAGTGACCGACGGAGGGAGCCCGACGCTGACCAAGGTGGGGGCGCTGGCGCTCATCATCGGTTCGATCCAGTTCGTCGCGGCCCAGATCGTGGAGGGCGCCCTCCTCACCTGGGGATACACCCCCGTGAACAGCGCCATCAGCGATCTCGGGAACTGGAACCTCGACGGGAACTACGCCTACATCTTCAACGTCTCCATCGTGATCCTCGGGATCTGCGTCTTCCTCTCCCTGCCCATGGTCTGGACGGAGATCCCCCGCGTGCGGGGACGCCGCCGCGGGCTGGTCTTCCTCGCCATCGCGGGCATCGGGGCGATCATCGTCGGGCTCTACCCCGAGGAGACCTACCAGTTCGGGAGGCACCTCTACCATGCCGTGGGCGCGGGTCTGGCCTTCCTCGGCGCGGGCCTCGCGCTCGTCTCCTTCTCCCGGGGCTTCCCGCGATCGCCCCGCTGGAAGCCGCTCGCCCTTCCGACGCTCATCGGCGGGCTGGTCGACATTGTCGCCCTCGTGGCCTTCCTGATCGGTCCGACGGATGGCACCCACTGGGTCTTCGAGCGGATCATCGTGGCCCCCGTGCTGATCTGGGCCCCGCTGGTCGGGTACTGGGTGCTGACGCACCCCCGTGATGCGACTCAGGCCGAAGCGCCCTTCTTGGCCGCGGCCTGAGCCTTCTTCGCCCGTTCCTTCGCGGTGAAGCCCGTCGCGAGCTCGAGGAACTGGTTGTAGGCCTTGATCGTGCGGGCCTGGTCCTCGGGCGAGGCCCCGGCCTGCGTGACCGTCTCCACGAGCAGGTTCTTCCCTTCGAACCCCACCCGGAGCTCCTTCAGGGCCCCGAAGGGGGCGGTGAGGAACCCTCCGCTCTGGGTGGGCGTGACGGCGAAGATCGCGGTGATCTTCTGCTGCAGGAGGGGGAGGGTGAGTTCCTTCTGTCGTTCCCTGGAAACCGGGTAGCGCTGCATGGCTCAACGTGACCTGGAGCGCAGGGATTCATAGGCCTTTCGCGCTTCCTCGAGGCTCGTTTCGTCCTCGAGCGTGCTCGCGTCCCCGGGGGCGACTCCCTCGACGACCGAGCCGATCAACCGGCGCATGATCTTCCCGCTCCGGGTCTTGGGGAGACGGTCGACGATGAACAGGTCCGCGGGCTGCGCGATGGGGCCCACGGTCGCGCGGACGTGCTGGATGAGCTCCGCCCGGAGCTCGTCCGACGCGGTGTGGCCGCTCCGCAGGACCACGAAGGCGACGGGGACCTGCATCTTCACCGGGTCGCTCCGTCCCACGACCGCCGCCTCGGCGACCGCGGGATGGCCCACGAGCGCGTCCTCGATCTCGATGGTCCCGATCCGGTGGCCGGCCACCTTGAGGACCTCGTCCGCGCGCCCGAGGAACCAGAAGTACCCGTCCTCGTCGCGGATGGCGTAGTCCCCGGAATAGTACACGCCGGGGAACCGCTCGAAGTACGTCCGGGCGTACCGGTCGGCGTCGTTCCAGAGCGTCAGGAACTCCCCCGGGAAGGGGCGGCGGATGACGAGGAACCCCTTCTGCCCCGGGCCGAGGGAGCGCCCGGTCTCGTCCACCACGTCCGCGTCCACCCCGGGGAGCGGCAGCGTCGCCGACCCCGGCTTCAAGGGGACGAGGGCGATCCCGGGCTGGGGGCTCACGAGGATCCCTCCGGTCTCCGTCTGCCACCACGTGTCCACGATCGGGCAGCGGCGGCCCCCCACGTGCTCGTGGTACCACCGCCACGCCTCCGGGTTGATCGCCTCCCCGACGCTGCCGAGAAGTCGCAGGCTCGAGAGGTCGTGCCGCGCCACGAGCGCGTTCCCGTGGCGCAGGTGCATCCGGATCGCCGTGGGGGTCGTGTAGAGGACGCTCACGCGGTAGCGCTCCACGAGCTCCCACCAGCGCTCCAAGGTCGGGAAGTCCGGGGCTCCCTCGTAGATCAGGGAGGTCGCCCCCGCGAGGAGGGGTCCGTAGAGGACGTAGGAGTGGCCCGTGATCCAGCCGATGTCGGCCGTGCACCAGTAGAGGTCGTCGTCCCGGAGGTCGAAGACGGCCCGGAGGCTGTGGCGGAGCCAGACCATGTAGCCTCCCGTACCGTGGACCGCGCCCTTCGGCTTCCCCGTGGTCCCCGAGGTGTAGAGGATGAAGCTCGGATGGGTGCCCTCGACCCAGACGGGGGGGCGCCGCCCCTTCGACGCGGCCGGGAGGTCCCCGATCCAGACGTCCCGTCCGGAACGCATCGGCACCTCCTGCCCGGTCCGCGGCACCACCACGACCTTCTCCACCGAGGGCGTGTGGGGGAGCGCCTCGTCCAGGACCGGCTTGAGCGGGAGCACCTTGCCCCGGCGGTACGCGCCATCGGCCGTCACCACGAAACGGCTCCCGGCGTCGCGGATGCGGTCCGCGATGGCCTGGGCGGTGAACCCGCTGAAGACCACCGAGTGGATCGCGCCGAGGCGCACGGTCGCGAGGAGCGCGAAGGGGAGCTCCGGGATCATGGGGAGGTAGAACGTGATCCGGTCGCCGCGGGTCACCCCGAGCGACGCGAGGGCCGCCTCCCAGCGCTCGACCTCGCGGGAAAGCTCGAGATAGGTGAAGGTCCGGCGTTGCCCGTCCTCTCCCTCCCAGTGGAA
>JAJYEA010000005.1:0-75284 GCA_021790425.1 Thermoplasmata archaeon
GATCTGACGAAGGTGCGAGAGTTCCTCGACCTCTGGAAGGTTCACCGGGAGGTGAGAGTGATCAGGCCCACTCCGGAGGACGTCTCCTCGCTCACCCCTACTTCGTCTTGATTATTGTCCCAAGGCCGCGTTGGGGCACTCGCTCACACCCCGGGTGACAACGGGGAGATGGGCTCGTGCGCGCGTTTAAATCGGGCGCAGGGTTGCGCGAAGCGTGGCGCGCAAGAGCAACCCCGGAAGGTCGCGCGGGACCGGCTGACCCCGTGGCCCGGCGCAGCGCACCCTATCGCCCCGATGCCCCGATCGTCGCCGAGCTGGCGGCAGGCGGCGTCATCCTGGATCCGGACTCCCGGCACGTGCTCTTGCTGCACGAGATCGTCGAGGACCGGTGGTGCCTGCCCAAAGGGCACGTGGAACTCGGGGAGAGCCTGCACTCCGCGGCCGTTCGGGAGATCCGCGAGGAGACCGGTCTCTCCTCCCTTGAGATGGTGCAGGACCTGGGCGAGGTCACCTACCGCTTCTACCTAGAGGGGCGGAGGACGAACGTGCTCAAGCTCGTGGCGTACTTCCTTTTCCGAGCCCCCTCCGGCGCCGTGAGCCGGGAGCCCATCTTCGACCGTCACGAGTGGGTCACGTTCCCGGAAGCGATCGGCCGGGTATACCCCACCGAGCAACAGGTGCTGGGCCGGGCCCAATCCGCGACCGGTTCTTCCCTCCCGGCTGCCCACGGACGCCCTCCCGCGCCGTGACGTTGTCACCACCGTTACGAGGGTGCCCCTCCTCCCGGAAGCCCCCGACCTTCGGAGGCCACGCAGGTGGGCTTCCAAAGTGACTTTCTTATACTAGAACATGCATTAACTATACATGCGTGCCCTGTGGTGGCACGTCAGCCACCACCTCGTCGTCCGAATAGCCATGCCCAGCGCCGTAAGCGCGCTTCTCCTTCTCTCGATGCTCTTAGTGGTCGCTCCTGCAGGCTTGGGGGCCGTTGCTCCCACCGCTCCTCCCTCGCCAGTGCACGGGGCAAGTGGTGGTGCGTCGTCGTTGACCAACCGGGGGATGCCCGCGGTCGGCGGGTCGGTCGCCTCCCCGGTGCCATCCGTGTACCGCCCGCTGTCCCGTGAGCGCGGAGGTCCGGCGGTCGGAGCCGCCTCGCCCGAGCTGGCCCAGGGGCTCGTTCCGCTCGCGTCGAACGCACAAGTGGGACTGTGGGAAGGTACCACGTTCGCCCAGCTGGACGCGAACTCCGGCCAGATCTACGGGTCGATGTTCGTCTCCTTTCCCCTGGCGAACGGCCCCTCGACGAAGGCGATCGTCTACACGCTGTCGGGCCAGAGCACGACCGGGGACTGGTACATACTGGGGATCGGGGACAACCTCGCGGCGATCACGTACTACAGCAGCCTCGGGTGCTCGACCGGGTTCGAGATCCTGCTGTTGATCATCGACAACGCGGACAGCACGTACTCCGCGCAGTGCCTGAGCTCGCTCACCTTCGCCGCCGGAGAGACGGTGGAGCTCGGCATGAACTACACGTCGGCCTCCCCGAACAACATGGGGTTCACGGTGTGCGAGAACTCCTCCTGCGTCGGCTACTTCATCGCCCAACCCAACCCCTCCTCCCCCGGTTTCTCGATGATGACGACCCCACGGGGCACCTACGGGGGCTTCACGGGGGCGATGACCTGGCTCATGGATCCCAGCACCACGACGTGCGGGCGGTACGGCCCTCCCGAGGTGGACTACGACTTCCACTCGGGAGCCTACGTCACGGAGTACCTGCCGTGGGCCCAGCAGTACGACTTTTACAGCTCCGCCTGGTGCTACAACTACACCTCCGGGGTCATCTCCGCCGCTCCGGGGGACCCGATGACCCACTACTTCGATGCCTCCGGCGGCAGCGCCGACGGTCCGCACTACGAGGGGATGCAGAACCTTTCCCTGGTCAGCGCCCTCTCCGGCAGTTACTGGTGGAGGTTCCAGACGGATGTCACCCCGCTCAAAGTACCGGGGCTGGCCGCTTCGCGCACGACCGCGGACGTCGGGCAGACGGTGACCTTCACCCCCTCGGGATCCGGCGGGACTTCCCCCTACTCGTATCCATGGTATCTCAACGGAACGTTCCAATCGACGGCCACCGCCGCCTGGACGTGGACCCCTTCGGGGGGTGGTTCGTACTCGAACTACGTGGACCTGGTGGACGCGGACTACGATGAGTCCGGGCCCTCATCGACCGTTGCCGTGTCGGTGACGAGCGACCCCACGCTGGGAGTTCCCGTCGCCACGCCGTCGTCAGGAGCCATCGACCTGGGCCAGAGCGTCACGTTCACGAGCGCGGCTCCCAGCGGCGGCCTCAGCCCGTTCGCCTACAGCTGGACCTCGCTGCCGACCGGGTGTACGAACTCGATGGTGGCGACCGTGACGTGTGCTCCGACGGTGGCCGGGACGTACTCCGTGGTCGACCAGGTCACGGACGGGAACTCCTTCGTGGTGGCCAGCACGCCCTCGTTGTCGTACACCGTCGACGGCCCTCTGACGGCCTCGCTCTCCGCCTCCCCGACCCTGATCGACGTTGGGCAGTCCCTCAACCTCACGGTCACGGCCGGTGGAGGGTCCGGGAGCTATTCCTACGCGTACTCCGGGCTCCCGGCGGGTTGTGCCAGCGCCAACGTGACCCCGCTGCTGTGCACGCCCACCTCGAGCGGGAACTCGTCGGTGACGGTCATCGTTTCCGACACCAACCTTGTCTCCGCGACCTCTTCGGCGGTGAACCTGACGGTGGACCCCGCCCTCAGTTTCCTCGGTCTGACCGCCGCTCCCGCCTCCTTCTACCTTGGCAACGGGACCTACCTCAATGCCTCCGCGAGCGGGGGAACGCCTGCCTATTCGTACGTCTACTCCGGGTTGCCTTCGGGATGTACGACCTCCAGCACGTCGTCGCTCTACTGTGTCCCCACCTCCGCCGGGAATGCCTCCGTCACCGTGGTCGTGACTGACGGGGCGGGCGAGCAGGTCCGCGGCACTGCCGCGTTCACGGTCCTTTCCCCGATCCCTCCGCTGGTGATCACCTCGTACTCGGTCTCTCCCTCCACGATCACGCAGGGCGCCTCCGTCTCGCTCACCGTGGCCGCCACCGGGGGCGTCTCTCCGTACTCCTATGCCTACACGGGTCTGCCCGCCGGTTGTTCCTCGCAGAACTCCTCGAGCTTCCCGTGCACCCCCGCGCAGAACGGGACCTTCCCGGTCTCGGTGCGGGTGTCGGACCCCCAGGGTGCCTCGGTCAACCGGACCGCCACCCTTGTGGTCAATCCGGTCCCGGCCGGTGCTCCCACGATCACCTCGTTCACCGTGAGCCCGTCCACGGTCACGCTGGGCTCGAATGCGAACGTGAACTTCACCGCGGTGGTCTCGGGGGGCACCCCGGCTTACTCGTACAGCTACGCGGGACTCCCGTCCGGGTGCTCGTCCTCGGACTCGCGTACGCTGACCTGCACGCCCGACACGGCGGGAAACTACACGGTGACCCTGACCGTCACCGATAGCAAGAGCAAGACCGCGCAGGCCACCACGACACTGACGGTGAAATCCTCGGCCGGGACCTTCCCCCCCTCCATCTCTTCGGTATCGGCGACCCCGAACCCGGTGACGGTCGGACAACCGACCAAGATCACCGTGGTGGTGACGGGTGGCAAGACCCCGTATACCTACACGTACGGGGGCCTCCCACCGGGATGCCTGTCGATCAGCACGTCGACGCTCTCCTGCACTCCCACGTCCCCCGGTTGGTACAACGTGAGCATCGAGGTGCAGGATGCTGCAGCGGCGAAGGCCACTGACGTCTATCTCCTCCGCGTGACCTCCTCCGGGGCCATCGCCCCCCTCTCGGTCTCCCTGGCGTCGAACGCCACCTCGCTCCGTTTGGGGATGTCCGCGCTCCTCACCGCCAGCGTGACCGGGGGCGAGGGCGCGTTCTCCTTCTCGTGGGCCTTGAACGGCACGAACCTTTCGACCGGGCCGAGCGGGAGCTCCTACACCCCTTCCTTCGCGCACGGGGGGGACTATGCCTTCACGGTGTGGGTCACCGATCACCTGGGTCACGTGGCCAAGAGCCAGGTGGTCTCCATCGTCGTAGGATCTGCGACCGTGGGGTCCCAACCGGAGTCGAGCGGCTTCCCGTGGTGGATCCTCCTCCTCGTGGTGGCGGCGGCCCTGGGACTCATGGTCTTCTTGGTTGTCGAGCGTCGTCGTCGGGAACGGCGGGCCTTGGAGGAGGCGGGTCTCACGAACGCAGCGACGACGGCTCCGGGGACCGAAGACGGGGTCTCTCCCACCGAATCGTCCGAGCCCGTGCTCCCCGCAGTTTCGCTCGGAGCAGCCGCCGGATTCGGTGCGGGTGATTCGGGTCCTGCGATGAGCGAAGGAGTCGCCTACGGCGTCGGAGCAGAGGTCACGCCCGGAATGACCCCTGCCACGGCGGCCGCGCCTCTCGCGAGCTGCCCGCAGTGCGGCGGACCCCTGGGAGAGGGGCAGGAGTGCTCGGCCTGCGGAGTGCGCTGGGCCCCAGAGTCTCCCGTGCCCGACCCGGGCCCGACCGCGGTGCCTGCCTTGATGGAGGCGGGCCCAGAGGCGGCTCCTCCTCCGCTCCTGACCCATTGCCCTCAGTGCGGGGAGCCGCTCGGGGCCGACCAGACGTGCGTCACCTGCGGAGTTGGGTGGGCGCCCGAGCCGCCTCTGGTCACCCCCGTCCCCGAGGCCATCCCGAGCGGGTCACCGGAGTCCGCTTCACCCCCCCTCCCCCCGCCGGAACCGACCCCCTTCTCCGTCGACGTCCCGTTGGGTCCCCCGCCTCCCCCGCCGGACCCGGAGACGGGCGCATCGATACCGGAACCGGAGGTCCGTCCCTTCCCCGACGACGAATCCCCCCGCGCACCACCCGACCTCGCCGCAGGCGTCCCCGCAGCCACCGACGCCAACCCCTCCGCCGATGGATCTGGTGCGGAGGGAGCCCCTCCCCCGGGGACCGCTTCCCCGGCCAACGTGCGGACGTGCTTCGTCTGCGGATCGCTGCTCGACGGCGCCTACTGCCCGGTCTGCGAGATGCGCTGGGAAGCTCCCGCGCCCGAGTAGTCCTTCTCAGCCTCCGTGGCGCTCTAATTTTGCGCGCTTTCCCGTATATATACTCGGGCGGACCTCGTTCGGGCATGGACCCCGTCTCCGCGGGATCGCGGGGCCCCCGCTGGGGGGAAGTGGGCTTCGTCTCGCTCCTGGTCCTGTTGATGGTCACTCCGTCCCCGACGGGCGGATGGTCCCTCCCTTCCTTGGAGGGAGAAACGCACTCCTCGCTTTCTCTCCCGGTGGTGAAGGTGTTGTCGATCGGCTCGACCGGGTCCCCTTCCGCGACGCCCACAGGGCCCGGGGGCAATGACTGGTGGGACCGCTACTGGCCGCTGTCCGCCTCGGTCGGTCTCTCTTCGAGGAACACCATCAACGTGGGTCAGAACCCCAACATCCCTGCGGCGGACACCTACACCGGGAGGGTCTACTCCTCCAACGCCGGCCCGAGCAATCTCAGCATCATCGACCCGAGCACCCACCAGGTGGAGGTCACGATGCCGGTGGGCACCCACCCCTACTGGTCCCCGGAGTTCGACCCGGCCGACGGGAACGTGTACGTCCCGAACGAGTGGTCGGACAGCGTGAGCGTCATCTCGGGCGCGACGGAGACGCCAATCGCCTACATTCCCGTGGGACTGGACCCCTGGTGGCCGATCTACGACCCGGCGACCCCGAACGACACGCTCTACGTGGCCAACGCGAACTCGGGCAACGTCAGCGTCATCTCCGGCACCCAGGCCGCGGTCGTAGCCAGCATCCCGGTGGGGGGCCAGCCCTGGTGGCCGGTGGTCGATCCCGTGACGAACCAGGTGTTCGTGCCGGGCCCCACCAACAACGTGACCGTGATCGATGGGTACACCAACCGGGTGGTCGCCGTGCTGCGCCTTCCGGGGAATGCGCTCCCCGGGGTCTTCGACAGCGCGAACGGTGACCTCTACTTCCCGGCCGAGTCCGCGGGAAAGGTGAGCGTGGTGTCCGGGGCCACGGACCGGATCCTCGCCAACCTGACGGTCGGCGCCAGTCCCGTGATGCCCACCTACGTCCCGGCCAACGGGGAGATCTACGTCCCGAACCTGTACTCGGCGAACATTAGCGTGATCTCCGGCGGGAACAACACGGTCCTTCGCGCGATCCCGGTGGGGGGGTCCCCCGAACCTCCGGTCGTCGACCCCTTGACCGACGAACTTTACGTGGCGAACTCGGCATCGGCCAACGTGTCCGTCATCGATTCCGGGACCGATGCGGTCATCGCCACCATTCCCGTGGGGGCTGACCCGCACTGGCCGGTCTACGATGACCGGGACAACACGGTATACGTTCCCAACTCGGGAGCGGCGACCATCAGCCTGATCCCGGGGGGGTGTGGCTCCTCCGGGACGCTCTGCTACGCCTCCGTCTCCCCCGCGACGGGACCGCTTCGCGCGGGACAGACGGAGCAGGTGACCGCGACCGTGCACTGCACAGGAGGCGCTTGCCCCGGGGGGATCGTCTACCACTGGTCGGTCTCGAACGGCCTCGCCAGTGTCTCTCCCTCCGCCCCCTCCCCCGATCCGGTCGCCAACCTGACCGCCGGCGCGAATACGGGTGAGTTCGTCCTGCGTGTGACCGCCGCGTGGAACGGGACCGCCGTGAACTCGACCGGCCTCCCCATCGTGATCACCCTCCCGCCGCCCCCCTCGCTCGTCAACGTCTCGATCTGGCCGCCCGCGGCTCAGGTCGCCCCGGGCCAGACGGTCAACCTCACCGCGCTCCTCTCGTGCCCATCCTCAGGATGCCCGACGAACATCCAGTACGCATGGGGTCTCAACAACTCCCTGGGCACGCTCTCTTCCACCACCGCGAACTGTACCCAGTTCCAGGCCGGCCCGCTCGACGGGTCGGTGACGGTGACCGTACTTGCGACCTCGGGGACCGCCCGGGTCTCTTCTTCCTCGCAGGTGCGCATCCTGGCCAATGCCCCCGCGGTGATCGAGTCCGTCTCCGTGCGTCCATCGCAGGAGGTGGTCCCGGTCAACGGCAGCGCGACCCTCTACGCCCAGGCGGTCTGCACGGGGGGGCAAGCGTGTCCGAAGACCACGGTCTACGAGTGGTCCGCGCCGGGCGCGCTGGTGACCTTGACCCCGGCGACGGGTGCGTCGACGCACCTCCGGGCCGGTGCGAGCCCGGGGTTCCTCAACGTGACCGTGGTCGCGATCGCGGAAGGGCGTTCCGCGAGCGCGCAGGTCGCCGTCCGGGTCTCGGGCACCCCGGTCCCCGGCCTCGCGAAGGTGTCGATCCAATCCTCCTCCGTCCGACTGGACCCGGGAGGCAACGTCACGCTCCTTGCTGTACCCACGTGCTCGCCTTCGGCATGCCAGGCCGGGATGACCTACTACTGGTCGCTCTCGGACCATGCTCTCGCGAGTCTCAACACGACCTCGTCACCCGTGGTCCGGCTCACCTGGGGCAGCGCTTTGGGCTCGGAGTCGGTCACCGTGGAGGCCACGCTGAACGATGTTTCGGTGTCGAGCAGTCCACTCGTGCTGAGCGTGCAGTCCCCGTCCCATGCCGGCGTACCGGCCACCTGGATAGTCGCGATACTCGCGGGGGCAGGGTTACTCGCGCTCGCGCTGGTCGTGTGGGTCCTATCCCGGAGGCGACGAGCGGCCCGGAGCGGAAGGGGCGGTCCGACGCCCCACTGGTCCACCTCCCCCACCGAAGAGACCCCGCACCGTGTCGAGGAGGACCACGCGGACTCCCCCGCGGGGGATAGGGAGGTTTCGGGCCCCCATTTGCGTCCCCCCCAGGAATAGGACCTGACCTCGCGACCCAAGGCCCTGAAGGAGGGGACTCCCGGTGACAGGTCCTCCTCCCGGTTTTGGTTCCCGGGGCTAGGTTTATACTGCCTCAGGCTTGGGAAGATGCGAATGTCTGTCGCGCCGCGGCATGTCAGGGTCGCGGGCAACGAAGGCACTCCCCGCTTCCCGACCGCTTGGGTGGTGCTGGCGTTGCTCCTCCTGCTTGTCGTGTCGGGACTGAGCGCCGCGCCCGAGGCGGCGCCTCAGACTGCTGGTTCCGATACGATCGCTGCTGGCCATGCGGGCAAGGTCTCGTCCCCCGGTCCCGCCGCGCAACCGATGGTGCGGGCGAACTTCCTCCCGTCCCGGCTCCCTTCCGTGAGCGGGTTCCACTCCCAGGTGAACGTCTCGACGACCTCGCCGGTCCACGCCAGCGGGGGTCCGGTCGCCGCTCCCTCCAACAGCCCATCGACGGTCACCGACGCCACGGGGGTCGTCTACACGACCTGGGCCGCGAACGTCTCCGGGACGTGGCGGATCTACTTCTCCAAGAGCACCGACGGATCGACCTTCACCGCCCCGGTGCTCATCGACCCCACGCCCACCTCGGGGGACGAGGATGTGAGCCCGAACATCGCGGTGTCCGGATCGGGATCGACCGCCAAGGTGGTGGTCGTCTATCAGGTGATGGTCAGCTACACGATCGCATCGGGCGGATTCTACGACTTCGTGCTCTCCACCAACGGCGGCGGAACCTGGCCCTCCGCGGTCACCGGCTCCTACATCAGCGACCCCTACAGCAACATCGTCTCCCCGGTGGCAGCGTGGGATTCCGCGGGCAACCTCATCGTTGCCTTCTGGGCATCGACCACTACGGGCACCGGGGACACGAACCTGGCGGTCGACCTCTGGACGGGAGGGACCGCCTACTCGACCAGCTACACGGGCCCCGCGTTGGTCTACGAGTTCTATCCCACGATCGCCCTGGCCTGCAGTTCGACCGTCGCGAGCTGCGGGATCGAGATCTCGGTCACCAACTCCGGAGGCACGCTCAACTATGCCGAGCTCTACTATTCCACCAACCAGTTCTCGACCTTCACGACGCACAAGGTGTTGAGCACCGCCGCCTTCAGCAGCAGCGCGAACTACGCCACGGAGGTGGTCGACGAGGCGGGGGTCAGCTACGGTTCCGGCTACAACGCGACCGTGGCCTTCCTGTACAACGTGGGTTCGGACGCTTCTCCCACGTACAACGTGAACACCACGTATACCTCGACGGGCTGGACCAGCACCACCAAGGGCGGGTATCCCGCCGGGGCCTCGGGTACCGGTCTGGGTGCCGTTGCCGTGAGCGTCAGCTCCGGGAACGACCCCTACGTCTTCTACTGTGCGGTCGGCGGGACTCCGATGGTCACCTGGGCACTGTCCCCGGGCGGGGCCTACCTCACCGCCATCGCCGTCACCAAGTCGCCCTCCGACGCCACGTCGTTGGCGGTCACGACCGCCGTGGCACCGTTCCGGGTGGACCTCGTCTACCTGAATGCCTCGAAGTCGACCCTGCCCCAGGTCTACTATAGCAGCCTGGTCGGGCTCTCCGCCACCGCCTCCGCATCGCCCACCACCGTGGACCTCGGGCAGAACGTGAGCTTCACCTCGTCCATCAACGGGGGACTGGCCGCCTACTCCGACTCCTGGAACTTCGGAGGCGCCTGCTCGCCTTCCTGCCCTTCCACCCTCCCCAACGCCTCGGTGAACTACACGACGACCGGGGTCTACACCGCGAAGCTCACCGTGACGGACGGGATAGGGGAGACCGTCACTGTGAGCGCCCCGGCCGTGACAGTGAACGCGCGGCCCGGGATCAGCCTCGCCCCGGTGAATGCGACCATCGATGCCGGGATGTCGAGCAACGCCACGGCCACGGCGAGCGGAGGAACGCTTCCCTACGGTGCCTACGCGTTCTACCGGAACGGGGTCGTGTCGCAGAGCGGGAGCCAGACCTGGTTCAACACGACGTTCCCCACGGCCGGGGTCTTCTACGTCAACGCGACCGTGACGGATGCCCTGGGGGTCACCTCGTCCGCGGCCTCGTCCGTGATCACCGTGAATCCCCTCCCCTCCATCACGGCCTTCACGGCCACTCCCGCCACCATGGCGCTGGGGAACAGTTCCACGCTCTCGGTCACCACCGCGGGGGGGACCGCCCCGTTCACGTACGCCTATAGCGGCCTTCCCACCGGGTGCACCACCGCCAGCAGCCCGACGCTCACGTGCACCCCGACTGTCAACGGCTCATTCCGGATCAACGTGACCGCCACCGACCGCTTCGGGCGGAGCGTCACGTCCAACACGACCCTGGACGTCACTCCCGCGATCCCTCCCCTGGCCGTGAGCGCCTTCACCGCGTCTCCCTCGAGCTTCACGCAGGGGGGAACCACCTACCTGAACGTCACCGCATCCGGAGGAGTGACCCCCTACACGTACGTCTACTCCAGCCTGCCCGCAGGTTGCAATTCGGCGAATGTGACCTCGCTGGCGTGCACGCCGACGGCGAACGGCACCTTCGCCGTGACCGTGACGGTGACCGACGTCCAGGGGCACGTCGCGAGCCGGAACGTCTCGTTCACCGTGACCCCCGTGGTCATCCCTCCCATCTCGATCGCCTCCTTCACGGCCTCGCCCGCCGCGTTCCTCTTGGGCGGCACCACGGACCTCAACGTGTCGGCGAGTGGGGGGCAGGGACCCCTGTCGTACTCCTATTCCGGGCTGCCGGCCGGGTGCTCGTCCCAGAACCTCTCCTCACTGGCCTGCACACCCTCGGGGGTCGGCAACTCGACCGTCACCGTGACGGTCTCCGACGCCCACGGCCGTTCCGCCACGCAGACCACCTCCTTCAGCGTGGGATCGCCTCCCGTCCCGCTTTCGATCACCTCCTTCGCGGCGACCCCGTCCTCCTTCGTCGTGGGCAATTCGACCACGTTCCTGGCCAAGGTGAGCGGCGGGACACCCTCGTACAGCTACGCGTACTCGAACACCCTTCCCGGGTGTGTCCCGATCAATTCGAACACCTGGGCGTGCACGCCCTCCACCGCCGGGAACTACACGGTCACCCTGACGGTGACGGACCAGGCCTCGCACACCGCCACGGCGGAAGCGAACCTGACGGTCAGCCCCGTGCCGCTTCCCCCGAAGCCCTCCATCTCCGCCTTCACGGCGGCGCCGAACCCCGTGACCCTCGGGGGCAAGGTCTGGTTCAATGCGTCGGCGACCGGAGGCACTCCTGCCTATTCCTACGCCTACGCGGGGCTGCCCTCCGGGTGCAGCTCGATCGACACGTCGACCTTCTCCTGTACCCCCACGAAGGCCGGGAACTACTCGATCGGTCTCACGGTCACCGACTCCCGCTCCCAGACCGCACAGGCCACGGCCGCCCTCGAGGTACGGGCTGCGGTGGTCCCGACTCCCCTCACGGTATCGCTGGGGGCCAACCAGACCCACGTGAAGGTCGGCGAACTGTTCAAGCTCACCTCGCAGGCCTCCGGTGGCCATGGGCCGTACACCTACCTGTACGCCATCAACGGGACGAACCAGAGCAGCTCGCCCTCGACGGACAGCTGGACCCTCAACCTGACGCACCCGGGGACCTATTCCTTCACGGTGTGGGCGGAGGACTCCGTGCACGCCAAGGCGCAGAGCACCTCGGTGACGGTCACCGTGGACGCGCTGCAGACCAACGTCACCCCGAGCGGTGCCTTCCCCTGGTGGATGCTCCTCGTCGCCATCGCGATCGCGGGGCTGATCCTGCTCATCTTCTACGTGCACAACCGCCGCTCTCGGTCGAAACGCCCCGAGGAGACGGGGGTTGCCGAGGAGGCCCTTGCCGGGACGGCGGTGGTGGCGGGCGGTGCCTCGGTGGCCGGTTCTCCGACGGCCGATGACCTCGGCCTTCCCAGCGGGGCCGGGTATGTCGCCGAGCCGGTCGCCCCCGTGGCCCCGGTCCCGCCCCGGGTCCCCGTCGCCGCAGGCCCGCACTCGCGCTCCACGGGCGAGACCGAGGAACCCCTGACTAGCTGCCCCTCGTGCAGCGGTCCGCTCGGGTCGGACCTGTCCTGCCGAACGTGCGGTCGGAACTGGTCGGAGGGCGGCATCGCGCTCGGTGCGGCAGCGGTCGCTCCGTTGCCTCCCGCCCCCCCGGTTGCTCCCACGGCCCTCACCACTTGCCCTCAGTGCGGATCCCACCTGGGTCCGGATCTCGCATGCTATCAGTGCGGCGTCAGCTGGGTCCCGGAGGCGGGAGCCCACGCCGAGCCCCCTCCCCCGGCGCCGGCGGCCACGGATGCTGAAGCGACGGTCTCGACCCCGCCGGAACCGGTGGCGGAGCCCGCGGCGGTTGCGCAAGCTCCCCCGGCACCTGCCCCCGCCCCCCAGCCTGAAGTTGCGCCCCCTGTGGAGCCGCCACGCACCCCGCCGACGCCAAAGGAGGAGCCGCGGGCGCCCGTCCCGGACGTTCCCTCCCCCCCGACGGCACCCGAGAGCTCGTCCCCGGCCAAGTCGCTGCCGACCCGCGCCTGCTTCGTCTGCGGGTCCCTGCTGGTCGGCAATTACTGCCCTGTCTGCGAGACCCATTGGGACGAGGAAGAAGCCCATTGAGTCGGGTCGGAGTCCTCGCCGGAACCGAAACGGAGCAGGCGTGCCGGGAGACGGTCACCGGCCGCCGTTAATCAGCTATAAATAGGTTGCTCGCGATGTGGAGAGTGATGCTTGGGGGAGGGAGAGGCCCCTCTGCCTCTCGTGCACGCGTGGGCCTGCTCGCGATATCGTTGCTCCTGGTCGTGTCGACCTGGTCGGGGATAGGGCTCGCCCAGGCGATCCCGGCCGGCTCGGGTCACTCCTCCTCGCCGGCCGTGGGCACGGGTGTCGTCCGGTTCGCCCACGGGGCCACGTTCCCCGGGGCCCCTGACCGCGCCCCGAACTTCGTTTCCGCGCACCTCGCGGGGCTTGTGCCCTCCTCGGCGGTGCACCGCACGCCGTTCTCCCCGGGTCCCATCCGTTCGGGCCTGGCGGGGTCCAAGGTCGGGAGCCCGCTCTCGGCCACGAACCCCTACTACATGCAGGAAGGAGGAACGATCGCCCAGTTCACCAACGGGGCGTTCGGGGGATTCGCGGGATGGTACATCAACGTCACGCTGCAGACGAGCCCCTATCCGATCGGCTACGAGTTCAACGGCGTCACGAACGTTGGGGATTGGTACCAGACCGTCGTGGGATACGACTGGCCGGGATGCAACACCGGGTTCGAGCTGCTCTACTCCTCGTGGAACAACGCGGGGTCGAACAGCGGGGGTACGTACTGCGACCCGAGCGTCACCCTCTCCTCCGGGAACGTGGTCGAGCTCTGGCTGTGGATCGACACGACCTCCTCCGACTCCACCTACCAGGACGCGTGCATGGCCGTCACCGACGTGACCACCGGTTACTCGTCGAACAGCGACTGCGTGACGCAGCCGGACGGCGGGAGCACGCCCCAGAACAACTACTTCGAGAGCCTGACGTCCGCGGCCAACACCAACGGGTACGCCACGGGCCCCTGGACGGAGCTCATCGACACCACCTCGTCGGCGTGCACGACCTACACCGGACTCCCCACCATGACCTACCAGTTCCCCCAGATGCTGGGCCTCTACGTGACGGCCTACATCCCCTGGTCCGACCAGTTCCTCTCGGGCGGGGCGACGTGCTACTCCAGCGCCAGTCCGGACCCCGAGATCGCGCTGACCATCTCCGATCACACCGTGCATTACTCGCAGGAGGCTCCTTCGTACGGCCCGCACTGGGAGTCCGGGCAGAACACCACGGCCACGAACTGGGTGTTCGAGACCGACCACGCGCCGTCCTCTCCTGTGTCGCTCTCCATCTCGGAGTCCCGATCGACCGCCGATATCGGCCAGGCGGTGACCTACACCCCCTCCGCCTCGGGAGGGACGACGCCGTACGCCTACCACTGGTACCTGAACGGGGTGCTGCAGACGAGCACCACGAGCACCTGGTCCTGGACCCCGTCGGCGGCCGGGACCGATGACGTGGAGGCTACGGTCACGGATGCGAGCACGAACACCTACGGCTACTCGAACGAGGTCGCGGTCTCCGTCTCCTCCGATCCCGCCGTGGGCGCCCCGACCGCCTCCCCGGCCAGCGGCGGCATCGATGCCGGACAGTCGGTCACCTTCACGAGCGCGACGCCGACCGGAGGGTACGGGTCGTACGGCTATTCCTGGACCGCGCTCCCGACGGGATGCACGAACTCGGGGACCTCCACGGAAACCTGCAGCCCCACGGCCGGCAACACCTACACCGTCACCGTCCAGGTCACGGACGGGAACGGGTACGCCGTCACCGGCTCCCTCTCCTACCTGGTCGACTCCGACCCCGCCGTGGGCGCCCCCACGGCCTCGCCGGTCTCGGGGGGCATTGACGTGGGACAGACCGTCACCTTCACGAGCGCCGCCCCGTCCGGAGGATCCGGGGGGTACGGCTACTCCTGGACCTCGCTTCCGACCGGGTGCACGAGCTCCGCCGCGTCGACCGACACCTGCACTCCGACCGCCGCGAACACCTACACGGTTACGGTCAAGGTGACGGATTCGCATGGGGTTGCGACGACGGGGACCATCTCCTACGTGGTCGTTTCCGACCCCGTTCCCTCGATCAGCCCCTCGATCGCATCCGGCGGGATCGATGCGGGCCAGACCGTGGTCTTCACCGGGTCGGCCACCGGTGGGTCCGGAGGGACGGTCTATGCGTGGACCTCGCTCCCCACCGGGTGCACGAACTCGGGGGCGGCCTCGCAAAGCTGCACCCCTACGACGGCCGGGAGCTTCACGGTCACGCTCAAGGCGACCGATTCGAACGGGTTCGCCGCCACGATCTCCATCACCTACGTCGTGGACACGGACCCGAGCATGGGGAACCCGACGGCCAGTCCCGTCTCGGGAGGCGTGGACGTGGGCCAGCCGGTGACGTTCACCAGCGCGACCCCTTCGGGCGGCTCGGGCGGATACGTCTATGCCTGGACGTCGCTCCCGACGGGATGCTCCAACTCCGCAGCCTCGACCGACACCTGCACCCCCAACACCGCCGGGGCCTACACCGTGACGGTCCAGGTGAAGGACTCGAACGGGTTCCCTGTCACCGGGTCGATCAGCTACAGCGTGGACTCCGATCCCACGGTGGGCAACCCGACGGCGAGCCCTGGGTCGGGAGGGGTCGACGTGGGCCAGACGGTGACGTTCACGAGCGCTACCCCGAGCGGAGGCTCCGGGGGATACGCCTACTCCTGGACGTCCCTTCCCACCGGATGCACGAGCTCCGGTGGCTCGACCGATTCCTGCGTTCCCACGGGTTCCGGCTCGTTCACCGTGACGGTGCAGGTGAAGGACTCCAACGGCTTCGCGGTCACCGGAACGATCACGTACGCGGTGGACATTGACCCCGCGGTCGGCAACCCGACCGCGAGCCCCGTTTCCGGCGGGGTCGATGTTGGCCAGACGGTGACCTTCACGAGCGCCACCCCGAGCGGTGGATCCGGCGGCTACGTCTACTCGTGGACCTCCCTTCCCACCGGATGCACGAATTCCGGTGCGTCCACGGACTCCTGCGTGACGACCACCTCGGGCACGTCCACCGTGACGGTGCAGGTGAAGGACTCCAACGGCTTCGCGGTCACCGGGACCATCACCTACGCGGTGGATTCCGATCCGGTCCCCTCGATCAGTCCTTCCATCGGGTCCGGCGGGATCGATGTCGGCCAGACGGTCACCTTCACGGGCTCGGTGACCGGCGGTTCCGGAGGGACCGCCTATTCGTGGACCTCGCTCCCCACCGGATGCACGAACTCTGCGGCCTCGACGGACAGCTGCACCCCGTCCACGGCGGGTTCGTACACCGTGACGCTCAAGGTCACGGACTCCAACTCCTTCTCGGCCACGACATCGATCGCGTACTCGGTCGACGGCGACCCGACCGTGGGCAATCCGACGGCTTCGCCCATCTCGGGAGGGGTCGATGTGGGACAGACCGTCACCTTCACGAGCGCCACCCCGTCCGGAGGGTCCGGCGGGTACACCTACTCCTGGACCTCGCTTCCCACGGGATGCACGAGCTCCGGCTCGTCGACCGACTCCTGCGTACCCACCGGGTCAGGATCGTTCACCGTGACGGTGCAGGTGAAGGACACCAACAACTTCGCGGTCACGGGGACGATCACCTACCTCGTGGAGTCGGACCCCGTTCCCACGGTCACGCCGTCCCATGCCTCGGGGGGCGTCGACGTGGGACAGACCGTATGGTTCAATGCCACGGTGACGGGCGGATCCGGCGGCACCAGCTACTCGTGGACCTCGCTCCCCACCGGATGCACAAACTCTGCGAGCGCCACGGACAGCTGTACCCCGTCTACGGCGGGCTCGTACACCGTCACGCTCAAGGTCACGGACTCGAACGCGTACAGTGCGACCACCTCGCTCACCTACGTGGTCGACTCCGACCCGGTGCCCTCCGTCACCCCCTCCCATCCCTCGGGTGCGGTGGACGTCGGGCAGACCGTGTGGTTCAACGCCACGGTGACGGGCGGATCCGGTGGGACCACCTACTCCTGGACCTCGCTCCCGACTGGATGCACGAACTCGGCAACCTCGAGCGACAAGTGCGTGCCGACGGCCGCGGGAGGCTTCACCGTCACGCTCAAGGTCACGGACTCGAACGCGTTCAGCGCGACCGCCACGCTCAGCTACACGGTCGACAGCGATCCGGCGGTCGGGAACCCCACCGCCTCGCCCGTCTCCGGAGGGATCGACGTGACCCAGACCGTGACGTTCACCAGCGCGACCCCTTCCGGCGGGTCGGGCGGGTACGCCTATGCGTGGAGCGGGCTGCCCACCGGATGCACGAGCTCCGGGACGGCGACGGACTCCTGCACCCCCACGTCGGCGGGCACTTCGACCGTGACCGTGACGGTGAAGGACTCGAACGGCTACGCGGTCACCGGCTCGATCTCCTATGTCGTGGACACCGACCCGACGGTCGGTGCCCCGACCGCGGTGCCGGCCACCAGCGGCATCGACTCCGGACAACCCGTCGTCTTCACGAGCGCCACCCCTGCCGGCGGCTCGGGCGGATACACCTACGACTGGACGGTCCTTCCCACCGGATGTGCCAGCTCGGGAACGGCCACGGACTCCTGTACCCCCTCCGGCATCACCACGAACACCTCCTTCTCGGTGACCGTCAAGATCACGGACTCGAACGGCTTTGCCGTCACCAGCGGGGCGCTCCCCTACCAGGTCCTGAGCGATCCCACGGTCACCCTGACGGCCTCCTCGGGCTTTGTCGACCTCACGCAGGTCCTGACCCTCACGGCCGCGGTCTCCGGCGGCGCGGGGGGCTATGCCTTCGCCTGGACGCACACCCCCACCGGGTGCACGGCATCGAACGTTCGCGTGATCACCTGCACTCCCACGGCGACCGGCAGCTTCCCGGTCGACGTGAACGTCACGGATGGGAACGCGTTCAAGGTCATCGCGACCTCGGTCACCGTGAAGGTCAACCAGGACCCGACGTTGGCGGAATCCCCGTCCGCCGCCCAGAGCAACGAGTCGGGGGAGATCAACAACTTCACCGCCACCGTCACCCTCGGCAGCACCCCCTACACCTACCAGTGGATGGTGAACGGGACGGCGGTCGCGGGGGCGACCTCTGCGGTCTACGCCTTCCATCCGATGCACCCGGCCACCTACACCGTCAACGTGACGGTCCGGGACGCGGCAGGGTGGGTGCTCTGGGGCGCGTCCGTGACCGAGACGGTCTACCCCGGACCCGAGGTCACTCTCGCGGTCCCCACCACCGCGGTCGACCTGGGGGCGACCGTGTCGTACGCGGGAAGCGAGAGCGGTGGGGTGCCCCCCATCGTCCTCCAGTGGTTCGTGAACAGCGCGCTGGTCCAGTCCGGTGGCTACAAGGACTTCAACTTCACGGCCGCCGGGGCCGCCGTCTATACCATCACCTTCCAGGCCACGGACGCGGACAACGCCCACGTGAGCCAGACGAGCACGCTCACGGTCTTCCCCGACCCGACGGTCGCGACCCCCACGGCGAGCCCCGCGTCCATCGACTCGGGCCAGTCCGTCACCTTCTCGGCGGTCGTCAACGGGGGTTCGGGCACGTTCACCTACGTCTGGTCGGGTCTCCCCTCCGGATGCGTGAGCTCCAACAGCTCCTCCATTGCCTGCACCCCCGCGGCCGTGGCATCGAACACCTCGCTCGCCGGGATCTCGGTCCACGTGTCGGACACCCTCGGCAAGTCCGCCACCTCCGGCTCCCTCACCCTCTCGGAGGACGCCGATCCCGTGACCGGCGTTCCCACGGCATCGCTCCCTATCATCGACAATGGTCAGACGGTCACCTTCGCCGTCCCGATCTCGGGCGGTTCCGGGGGCTACGCGTTCGTCTGGTCGGGCCTGCCCAAGGGGTGCGCCAGTGCGAACACCCGCCCCCTGAGCTGCACGCCGAGCGGCGTTCTCGCGAACGCCAGCACCTCGATCTCCGTGGGCATCACCGACTCGAACGGATACCCCGTGGCCTCGGGATCGCTCGCGTATGAGGTCCTCGCCGACCCCACCGTCTCGGTACCTGTGGCCGCTCCCGCGTCCGTGGACAATGGACAGTCGGTGTCCTTCTCGGTTTCCTTCGGCGAGGGCTCGGGGGTCTACAACTTCACCTGGACGGGACTCCCCTCCGGGTGCGCCCCGGTGAATTCCTCGAAGATCGCCTGCACGGTCACCTCCGTCACCGCCAACACGACCTACACGGTTGCGGTGACCCTGCGCGACACGCTGGGCTTCTCGGTGGCCAACACCTCCCTGACCTTCCAGGTCGATGCGGACCCCTCCGTGGTCCTCACCTCGTCGGTCTCGGCGATCGACCTCACCCAATCGCTCACGCTCACCGCCGCAGCGGCGTCCGGCTCGGGCGGATACTCCTTCTACTGGTCCGGTCTACCGGCCGGATGCGCGAACGCGAACGTCCGGATCCTGACCTGCACTCCCACCGCGGTCGGTCCGGTGTCGGTCTCCGTCTCGGTCCTCGACTCCCATGGCTTCAACGTGACCTCGTCCCCGGCGCTCGCCCTTACGGTCAATGCGGACCCCACGGTGCTGGTGAGCCCCGGCACCTCCCAGAACAACGAGTCCGGCCAGTTCGTCAACTTCACCGCGGCGGTGACCGCGGGTACGGCCCCGTACAACTACACCTGGTTGCTGAATGGGACGGCCATCCCGGGAGCGAGCCTGTCCGCGCTCGCCTTCCACCCCCTCCACCCCGGTAACTACACGGTCAACGCGACGGTCATCGATGCGGCCGGGTGGCGCCTCTGGACCCCGGGAGTGACGGTGCTGGTCGTCCAGGGGCCCCAGATCGCCCTCCGCGGGTCCTCGGCGGTCATCGATCTCGGCACGACCGTGGGATACACCGCCACGGAGAACGGTGGGATCGCCCCCTTCACGTTCAAGTGGTTCCTCAACACGACCCTTCAGCAGTCCGGGACCAACCTGACCTGGAACTTCACCGCCCTGGGGGCCGGGAACTACTCCATCACCGTGGAGGTGGTCGATGCCCAGCACGCCCAGGTCTCCAGCACCCTCTTGCTCCTCGTCCACCCGGACCCGAGGGTCAACGCCCCCGGGGCCGCCCCGGCGTCCGTGGACCTCTCCCAGTCGACCACCTTCTCGGTGACCCCGTCGGGCGGCACGGGGGTCTACTCCCTCGTATGGGTGGGGCTCCCGAGCGGCTGTTCCACGCTCAACATGACCTCGGTCTCCTGCGCGCCCTCCGCGACCGGGAGTTTCTCGGTGCAGGTGAACGTCACCGACACCCTGGGGAAGTGGTCCCTCGGCCCGGCGCTCTCCTTCACGGTCTACGCGGACCCGGTGATCACTACTCCCACGGCCACTCCTTCGCTGATCGACGCGACGCAGTCGGTCACCTTCCAGGCGAGCGCATCGCTCGGCTCCGGCGGCAACACCTACCAGTGGTCGGGCCTCCCCGCGGGGTGCGTCTCGTCGAGCACGCTCACCCTGACCTGCTCGACCGCCGTGATCGCGGCGAACACGACGTTCGATGTCGTGGTCACCGTGACGGACTCGAACGGCCTGGCGGTCCCCAGCGCCGTCCTTGCGTTCGTGGAGCACGCTGCCCCGGGCGCCGTCCTGGGCGTCAGCTCTTCGAACCCCACCGTGGGGGTGGCCTTCTACCTGAACACCAGCATCACGGGCGGAAGCGCTCCCTACGTGCTTTCCTTCTCCGGGCTCCCGACCGGGTGCGCCGCGGTGAGCTCCCCCGTCCTCCGGTGCATCCCCACGGGGGCGGGCACCTACTCGGTGCACCTGTCGCTCCGGGACTCCCTCGGGGTGTACGCGAACGTCACGAAGATGATCACGGTGGGCTCCCCCGGTCCCCATCCCCTCACGCTCTCGGTGACGCTGTCGCAGACGACCGTGACCGAGGGGCAGAAGGTCTGGATCAACTCCACGGTGAGTGGTGGGACGGCCCCCTACACGTTCGTCTACGTCGGGCTCCCCTCGGGATGCTCGAGCGCGAACGTGGAGCCGCTCGTTTGCGCTCCGCAGGTCTCCGGCACCTTCTCGATCACGGTCAACGCGACCGACGGTCTCAAGGACTACGGCCAGCGCACGGTCTCCCTCACCGTGAGCTCCGGGGCACCTCCCCTCGCCGTGAGCCTCGCCGCGAGCGAGACCTCTGTCCCGACCGGCACCCTCTTCACCCTCACCGCCACCGCCACCGGGGGCGTGGCGCCGTACTCCTACTCCTGGTCGCTCAATGGCACGGCGGATGGTTCCGCCCCGGACCGCGCGGTCTGGAACCTCACGCTCGACCATGCCGGGACCTACGTCTTCGAGATCTCGGTCCTGGATGCCCACGGGAAGTCCGCCACCTCGTCCGTAACCGTGACGGTCACACCCGCGAAGCCTCAGGGCGGACCCACCGGCGGGGGCTTCCCGTGGTGGATCCTGCTGGTCGTGGCGGCCGTGATCGTGGCCCTGCTCCTCCTCGTGGTCCTGCGCCGCCGCTCGGAGAAGAAGGCCCCGGCGGAAGAGCCCGCTCCCTCGGAGGGAGGGGCCCTGTCGCCCGCACCCGAGGCTTTCGCGTCCGGCGGCGCCGAGCCGTTGCCCCCGCCCCCCGAACCCATGCTCGAGACCCCCGGGGCCATGGCCTTCGAGGGAACGGGCATGGCCGTCGCGGGGGCCGAGGTCGCCGCCTCCGCTCCGGAAGTCTCCCCCGACACGTCGGGCGAGCCGAGCGTTCCGGCGATGGACACCCCGCCCGCCCCCGAGGCGGAGGCCGTCCCGCCCCCGCCGCCTCCCCCGCCGGCGGCGAGCGGCTCCGAGGGCGCGCGCCGGTGCTTCGTCTGCGGGAGCGAGCTCCAGGGCAACTTCTGTCCTTCCTGCAACATGAGCTGGGACGAGCCCGGTTGACGGGACCCGCGCGCGGAATGCGACCCGGGGATCAGGGGGAGACCGGTTCCTCAGGCTCGACCGGAGCTAGGGGTGTGCGTTCCCATACGTGAAATACTGGGTGCACTCTTCGGTCCTCGCCGCAAGCAGGGCGATGTTCCATCCTTCGGCCCCATTATCGAGCACGCTCGCAGCACTGGCCCTCTGCTCGCTGATCGTGGCGGGCCTGCCCCTGGTTTCCGGGGCCACCGCGGCGTCCCCGGCTCCAGGCGCTCCTCTCTCGCCGGCTCCACGGTTGTCCGTCTCCTCGTTCACGATCTCGCCCAACCCGATCCTGGTGGGGCAGACGACGTACCTCAACCTGACGGCGGTCCAGGGCACCCCCCCGTACCTCTTCAACTTCAGCTCCGGGATGCCGCCGAGCTGCGCGCAGACCGCCGGGATACAGTACGCCAACGTCTATTCCGTGGCGTGCATCCCGTCGGTCGCGGGCAGCTACACGATCCTAGGGGTGGTATTCGACTCCAACCTCAGCAGTGCTTCGTCCACGGCGACGCTGGTCGTGAACCCGGCCCCGACCGGACCGACCATCCAATCCTTCACGGCCTCTCCCGCCTCGGTCCCGCAGGGGGGGACGACCTACCTCAACGTCTCCGCTTCCGGCGGGATCGGACCGTACTCCTACGCATACACCTCGCTTCCCCCCGGGTGCGCGAGCGCGAACACGAGTTCGCTGAAGTGCATCCCTTCCCAGACCGGGAACTACACCCCCACGGTCACCGTGACGGACATGCAGAACCTCGTCGCCTCCAGCTCCACCTCCCTGACCGTCACCGTCTCGCCCGGCCCCGTGGTCGTCTCCTTCACCGCCACCCCCTCGACCTTCACCGTGGGCTCGACGACCCAGCTCCGGGCCAACGTCTCCGGCGGATCGACCCCGTACACTTACTCCTACGCGGGACTCCCCGCCGGATGCGGCTCGACCAACGCTTCCTCCCTTTCCTGCCGGCCCACTGGCCCCGGCAACGTCACCGTCGTCCTGACCGTCAGCGACACCCATGCGCGTTCGGCCACTGCGCAGACCACCTTCGTCGTGAATCCCCTCCCGTCCGTGACGTCATTCACCGCCTCCCCAACGGCCGTCACGGTGGGAGGCACTACCACGATCCGGGCCTCGGCCACGGGAGGGACTCCGCCGTACGGGTACACCTACACCGGACTTCCGTCGGGATGTTCGACCACGAACGCGTCGAGCTTCGGGTGCACCCCCACGGCGACCGGTTCCTTTACCCTCCAGGTCATCGTCCGCGACTCGGACGGATTCTCGAGCGCCGCCGCCACGACCGCGGTGACGGTGAACACGTTGCCGTCGGTCACGAGCTTCACGGCCGATCCCTCGGTCTTCCCCCTGGAGAATGGCACCTACCTCAACGTGAGCGTCGCCGGGGGCACCTCTCCGTTCCGCTACGTGTACGCCGGCCTCCCGGCCGGATGCTCGGGGGCGGGCTCGAGCTCGGTCCACTGCACTCCCCTCGTGACGGGGACCTTCAATGCCAGCGTGACCGCGACGGACGCGAGCGGGAAGGCCGCCTCGGCGTCCGTGGTCTTCACCGTGACCCCGGCCCCGTTGATCCTCTCGTTCGCGGCCACGCCCTCGACCGTCGCTCCGCACTCGACGACCGTCCTGGTGGTCCAGGCCGCCGGAGGTGCCCTCCCGTACTCCTACACCTACTCGAGCCTCCCGACCGGATGCGGTTCGGCGGATACGGCCACCCTCAGCTGTACTCCCATCGCCACCGGGACCTTCGAGGCCCGGGTCGTGGTCACGGACGCCCGCGGGAACTCGAACTTCGCCGTCACGAACATCACGGTGAGCACCAACGCCCCCTCGGGCCCGGCGATCGCCTCGTTCACCGCAAGCCCGTCCGTGGCCTCGGTCGGCCAGTCGGTTGAATTCACGGTGATCGCCTCGGGAGGGTCTCTGCCGTACTCCTACTCGTACGTCGGGCTGCCCCCGGATTGCTCCTCGCTGGACGCGAGCCACCTCAACTGCACCCCGCCCTCCCCGGGCAACTACACGGTGAAGGTGACCGTCACCGATGGCGCGAGCCGGTCCACGTCGGCCACCCTTCTCCTCAGGGTCACGGGGCAGGTGCAGCCGCTCACGGATTCCCTCTCCGTTTCGCCCACGCCGGTCCCGGTGGGGAGGCCCTTCACGCTCAATGCCTCCATCCGAGGAGGGGTGGGCCCCTTCGCCTACGGCTGGTCCGAGGACGGGGCGAACAACTCGGCGGGACCCAACGCCACTTCCTGGACGCTCACGCTCACTCGCGCGGGGACCTACATTTTCCGCTCCTGGGTGACGGACGCCACCGGGAAACGGGCCGGCAGCAACACCGTCACGGTCGAGGTCACCGGGAGCTCCGGGGGCGGTGGGACCTCCTCTGCTCCCGCATCCCCGCTGTGGATCGTGGGCGCGGTCGTCCTGGTCGCACTCGTCCTCCTCGCCTTCCTGGTCTATCGGCGGCGCCAAGCGGGATCGCACCCTCCCTCCTCGGATCCGACCCCGGAGTCCCTTCCGCCCGGCGGGTTCGGTGGTGCCGTGGCCCCTGCCGCGGAGGGTGCGCCGACCGGAGCCCAGCTGATGCCGGAAGCGACGGGGGCCGTTCCCGCAGCGCCACTGGCATGCCCGCAGTGCGGGGCACCGCTCGACGACGAACGGACCTGCCTGTCCTGCGGCGTGTCCTGGCAGCCGGGGCCCCTGGCCGCCCCGGAAGCGCCCGGGCCCGGGGTACCGCCGGAGGCCCAGCCGGAGCCGGATGTGCCCGGGACCATGCCGACCCTGACCCTCTGCCCGACCTGCCAACGGCCCGTGGGCCCCGAGGGGGTCTGCTACTCCTGCGGCCACCAGGGCTGAACGAGGCGGCACAGGGCGGCCCGGGCGGGCCCGCACCCGCTTATCTGGCCTTCGCCCTTGCATCCCCCCGTGGGGATGGAGCGCCTGGCCTTCGGAGTGCGGTCCCTGGACCGGCTGCTGGGGGGTGGGATCGAGGCCGGCTCGCTGACCGAGCTCTACGGGGAGGGGGGGACCGGCAAGACCAACCTGTGCCTGCTGCTCGCGGCCGAGGTCGCCCGGGTAGGCCGCTGGACCATCTACCTCGACACCGAAGGGATGTCGCTCGACCGCCTGTCCCAGATTGCCACGGGGGTCGGGACCACCCTTCAGAGCGTCCTGAACCGGGTCTACCTCGCCAATCCTCAGACCCTGGAGGAGCAGGAGAAGTCCGTCGAACGCGCCGTCTCCCTCGCACGCCAGAAGGAGACGGAGATCGGGCTCATCGTGCTCGACTCCTGCACGCTGCTCTACCGGCTGGCGCTCGGCCAGGAGGACGAGGACATCGCGCGCCAGTCGCTCTCGGCCCAGCTGGCGCTCCTGCTCCACGCCTCTCTCGAGACCGGGGTCCCCGTGATCTTCACGAACCAGGTCTGGAGGGACGTGTCCACCTCGGCCTTCGAGCCGATCGGCGGTTCCTTCCTGAACCACATCGCGAAGACGATCCTCCGCATCGATCGTGGGCACGACGGGTGGCGCCGGGCCACCCTGATGAAGCACCGGAGCCTCCCCGAGGGGGGGACGGCGGACTTCCAGCTCACGAGCGAGGGGATCCGGTCGCCCTGACCCGGGCCGGGCTCAGGGCGGTATCCGGACCTTCGAGACGTCCACTTCTCCCTTCGGATAGGCCAGGGAGAGCCCCGTCAGGGTCTTCACGATCGTGCGGGAGACCGCCCAGTTCCGGAACCACTTGTGGTCCGAGGGGATCACGTGCCAGGGGGCCCACTCCGTGGTGGTCTGTTGGATCATGTCCTCGTAGGCCTTCTGGTAGTCGTCCCAGAACTGACGCTCGTGGAGGTCCGCGGAGCTGAACTTCCAGTTCTTGGTCGGGTCTTGGAGGCGTGCCTCCAGCCGCTTCCGCTGCTCGTCCCGGTCGATGTGGAGGAAGAACTTGAGGATGGTCGTCCCTTCGCGGGTGAGATTCCGCTCGAACTCGTTGATCGCGTGGTAGCGCTTCTCCCAGATCCCCTGGTCCACCAGCTTGTGGACCCGCACGGTCAGTACGTCCTCGTAGTGGCTCCGGTTGAAGATGGTCATGTGGCCCTTCGCCGGCGTCTGGGCGTGGATCCTCCAGAGGAAGTCGTGGTCCTGCTCGGCCGGAGTGGGCACCTTGAACGGGGCCACCTGGACCCCCTGCGGGTTGACCCCCTCGAAGACGTGCCGGATGACGCCATCCTTCCCCGCGCTGTCCATCCCCTGGAGCACGACGAGGACGGCATGGCGGTGGTCGGCGTAGAGCAGCTCCTGCAGCCGGTCCAATTCGGACCGGAGGCCCTCCATCTCCTTCTCCGCGTCCTCCTTCTTTCCCTTGAAGGCGGATGTGTCCGTCGGGCCGACGTGGCTCAGCCGGAACTTGTCTCCCGGGCGGATCTCGAAGCTGTCCCCCATGCCCGAGGGTAGGCGCCGAGGGTCTTGGATGTTTTGGGGGGTTCCGGGACCTGACGGTCCTCGTTCTGCCGGTGGCTGGGGACTGTCCGTGGGCTGGATTACCCGGGTCACGGTGGGAAGGTTATATATAGTAGCGCTCACTATGTTTTCCTGCTTTCCCATCGGACGGCCGAAAGCGCCTTAGAGCGCCGGCCTCTGGGGCGGAATGCGAAGAGAGAGGGAGAAAATGCCCAAGATTATCGGAATCGACCTAGGGACAAGCAACTCGGCCGCCTCAGTGCTGGAAGGGGGTCGGCCGGTCATGATCCCGAGCGCCGAGGGGACCACGGTGGGCGGTGGAAAGGCCTTCCCGAGCTTTGTCGCCCTGACGAAGGACGGACAGCTCCTGGTGGGCGAGCCCGCGCGTCGGCAGGCGGTGACCAATCCTGACGGGACCGTCTACGCTTTCAAGCGAAAGATGGGGACGGATTTCAAGTACAAGATCCACGGCAAGGAGTACACCCCCCAGCAACTTTCGGGGTTCCTGCTGCAGAAGATCAAGAAGGATGCCGAGGCCTTCCTGGGAGAGAAGGTCGAGAAGGCGGTCATCACCGTCCCGGCCTACTTCAACGACAACCAGCGCCAGGCGACCAAGGACGCCGGCGCCATCGCGGGACTGGACGTGGTCCGGATCATCAACGAACCCACGGCCGCCTCGCTCGCCTACGGGCTCGACAAGGCGTCCAAGACCTCGCAGAAGATACTCGTCTTCGATCTGGGAGGCGGGACGCTCGATGTCACGGTCCTCGAGTTCGGGGAAGGCGTCTTCGAGGTGAAGTCCACGAGCGGGGACACCCAGCTCGGGGGCACGGACATGGATAACTCCGTCATCAACTACGTGGTCTCCGAGTTCAAGCGGGAGACCGGCGCGGACGTCCGCAAGGACTCGATGGCCATGCAGCGGGTCCGCGATGCCGCCGAGAAGGCGAAGATCGAGCTCTCGGGCGTCATGGAGACGACCATCAACCTGCCCTTCCTCACGGGGGGGACCAGCGAGGGGCCGAAGCACCTCACGATGAGCCTGAGCCGCGCGAAGCTCGAGGACCTCGTCCGCCCCATCGTCGACCGGTGTAAGGGCCCCGTGGAGCGTGCCCTCACCGACGCGAAGCTGTCCAAGAACGACATCGACCGCATCATCACCGTGGGCGGCCCCACCCGGATGCCCCTGGTGCAGAAGTTCCTCGAGACGAACGTCGGGCGCCCCATCGAACGGGGGGTCGACCCGATGGAGTGCGTGGCCATGGGCGCCTCGATCCAGGGCGGTGTGCTGGCCGGCGAGGTGAAGGACATCCTGCTCCTCGACGTGACACCCCTCTCGCTCGGGGTCGAGACCCTGGGCGGCGTGCTCACGAAGCTCATCGACCGGAACACCACCATCCCCACCCGGAAGAGCCAGGTCTTCACGACCGCGGCCGAGAGCCAGTCGTCCGTGGAGATCCACGTCCTCCAGGGGGAGCGGCCGATGGCCCAGGACAACATCTCCCTCGGGACGTTCATGTTGACCGGGATCCCCCCGGCACCGAGGGCCGTGCCCCAGATCGAGGTCACCTTCGACATCGATGCGAACGGGATACTGAACGTCTCCGCGCAGGACAAGGCCACCGGGAAGAAGCAGAGCATCACCATCACCGCGTCGACCAAGATGTCGAAGAACGAGGTCGAGAAGCTGGTGAAGCAGTCGGAGGAGTTCGCGGAGGCGGACCGGCGCCGCGCCGAAGGCGTCGAGGAGCGCAACCGCGCCGAGAGCCTCACCTACGAGGCGGAACGCCTGCTGACCGAACTCGGTGACAAGGCCACCGAGGACGAGCGCAAGGAGATCCGCGAGAAGATCGATGCCGTCCGCAAGGAGCTCCAGGAGAAGGAGCCCAAGCGGGTCAAGGAGCTCTCCGAGGACCTGGTCAAGGTGATGCACAAGGTCTCGACCCGGCTGTACCAGTCGGGAGGGCCGACCTCGCCTCCTCCCGAGGGTGGCGCCCCGACTCCCCCGCCCGCTGGGAGAGAAGCCGGGAACGAAGAGCCGTCCGCCGGAAAAGGGCCGGTGGACGCCGACTTCAAGGTCGTGGACGAGAAGGACGCGTCGTAGACTCGGCCTGCCGTCCCCGGCTCCCTACGCCGTCGAACGGGGCCCGGACCCGCCCGGTCCGGGGACGCCCCGCGCCCATTCCTTGAAGGGAGGTGCGGCTCACTTGCCACGCAGCTTATATACCCCCTCTCATACCGAGGCTCGAGGGTGAAAGGATGGTACTGGACCTACCCACCGCCATACTTACGCTGGCCGCGTCGATCGCGATCGCTGGAGGACTTGTGGGGACCGGGCTCGCCCAGTCAGGGATTGGTGCGGCCGGTATGGGAATTATTGCGGAGCGCCCCGAAAAGTTCGGACAAGTGCTCGTGTTCTTCGTGATTCCCGAAACGCTGTGGATCATCGGCCTGGTGCTGGGATTCCTGCTCCTGCTCCAGATCCTCTGAACGTGTCTCTGGAGAACCTCGTCACCGAGGTGCGGACCAAGGCGGCCCGTGAGGTCGCCGAGGTCCGGGGTCGTACGGCAGCGGAACGCAAGACCCTGGAGGACCAGAGGGACCGGGAGATCGCGCGGATCCGGTCGGAGCAGATCCAGACCTCCGAACGGGAGATCCAGCGCGAGGTGACACGCGTTATGGCGGCGGCGACGCTCCAGTCCAAGAAGATCCTCACGGATGCGACCGAGAAGCGGATCGAGTCCGGGTACGCCCTCTTGCGGGAGCGGATCTCGGCCTATACCCGCACTCCAGACTACGAGGCCCTGCTGGCTCGTATGGCCGAGCTCGGGGTATCGGTGATCGGCGAGGATGCCCGGTTTGTGGTCCGTGCCGAGGATGCCGGTCGGTTGCCTACCTACCTGCAAATCCGCGTTCTCTCGGATTCCCATGCCAAAGCCCTGGGCGGACTGGTCGCCCAGACTCCGGATGGCAGGCGCCGGCTCGACCTGACGTTTGACGAAATCCTCCGCTGGAAGGAGGACTCGGTCCGCGAGATCCTCTCTCGGAAATGAGCGACACGACCACGACGTACGCCTCGTCGATGGGTCGCCTGAAGGCGATGTCGGGCCACTTCTTGGCCCGGGAGACCCTTTCGAACCTCCTGGGGGCCCGGGATATCCCGGAGCTGGCACGGATGATGGACGGGACCAGCTACTCCCCGGACGTCACGCGCGCCAACGAGACGTATCAGAACGAGGTGGCCCTTGAGGTCGCGATCGCCCGTCACTTCGTGACGGCGGCCCGGTTCGCCTACGAGGCCGCCCCCTTCGCAGGACGCTCGGCCATCGCCGCCTACCTTCGGTTCTGGGACATCGAGAACGTGGTGGCCATCCTGGCCGCGAAAGCCTACGGGCGGCTGGTCACGGAGTCCGAGACGTATCTCATCTCCGACCGCCAGACCCCGGCGGGGATCACCGCTGGGGTCATGACGCAAGACGAGATCCGCAACCTCTTGGCCCAGCCCACCGTGGAAGGGGTGGTGCAGCAGCTGACCAAGTTCGGCTACGGCATCACGGTGATGGAACACCTCGAGAATTTCCTCAAGAGCAAGGACATCTTCCCGGTCTCTCGCGCGCTGGAGAAGGAGTACTACCTTGCATTGGGGGCCCAGTCGAAGTTCTTTCAGGGCGACGAGTGGGTCGTGCGTCAGTTCGTCTCCGAGGAGATCAACTCGAAGAACATCCTGACCCTCCTGAAGGGGAAGGAGTCCGGGCTCACTACCGAGGCATTCGGTCCCCTCTTCATCGAGGGCGGGTCCCTTTCGGTCCGTCAATTGACCGACCTGGCCTCCCTCAAAGGGGTGGAGGAGGTCGTGAGCGGACTAGACCCCGCGTTGGGACTCGGAGAGCTCCTGCCTGAATACCGGGAGCGACAGACGCTCGTCCCATTCGATATCGCTCTGCGTCGCCTCCAGCTGACCAAGAGCCTCACCCGCATGCGCTCCTACCCGCTATCCCTGGCAGGCCTCTTCCACTTCATCCTGCTCGCACGCTCCGAGCGGGCGGACCTGCGCAAGATCATCTACGGCAAGGTCTACCAGATCCCCAACGAGCACCTGAGCAAGGAACTCGTCCTGATCGGCAGCTGAGTCTGCGCACACTCCACGGTGCGGGGATCGGCTAGGGTCCTGCCCGGAAGATTTCGGTTACACGACGACCGAGTGGAAACCTGCGGTCAAGCAGTTGACCGAGGGGAGATGGGTGTCCCCGGGCTCGCATCGATAGGGAGCCTCACGTGGCGCTATCAGCAATGCGGATGAACCTAGATGCCTTGAACCGCTCCGCGTCCTTTCCCACTCGGGGAAGCGAACGGCGACGGGAGCATGGTCGGACTGAGAAACCTCGTCGGAGGCATCAAGCACCTCGAACGACGCATGCACCATCTCTCAGAGATCTACGAAGGTATCGCGGAGATCGTCGCCCGAGAGGCGAACTCCGTGACGGCAGACTACCGCGAGATACGGAGGTCGGATCCCGGGACCCGGCTCATCTCGATACTACCCTTGCCGACGTTCTTCATCTGGGGCTTTCACGACACGGGCGAGGGGAAGAAGAGCGTGCTCCAGTGGGAGACCCACCAGAAGACGACGCATTATCTGACCGGACGCTCGGTGATCGAGGCCCCGAACCTCAAGGCGCTCGGTGGGGACGAGTCGCGGGTCACCCGGACCCAGATGAGCGGCCACCGGCTCTGGATATTGGCCGGGGACGTGCCCGGGAGCAGCGGTCAGGTCCGGACGATGCTCGCCGACAGTCTCGCCCCCACGACGGCGATCGTGTTCGTGGGCGGCGTCATACTGGACTTCAAGAATCGAGTCTCGCACGGGGAGTATTTCAAGGACCGGACGATCTATGCGAATGGCATCGAGTACATGGTCACCGGCCACGGCGGCCGGAAGATCGTGGTCCGGTTTCCGGACGGAGACAGTGTCGGGCGGGACCATCTCCGGGTCGGTTCCTCCGGTGATGAAGGCACCATCCTGTATCGCAAGGTTGGGGAACTCGAGCTGAAACTGCCAAAAACGGTCGGGGACTGACGACCCCTCGACGCCGGACGAGATCCGCACGACAGGGAGAAGAACTGCAAACGACTCACCTGCGAGTGGGGCAGGAGAGCGGTGAGGACGCGCCGGGTGGGATTTGAACCCACGACAGGCGGCTTAGGAAGCCGCTGCTCTATCCAAGCTGAGCCACCGGCGCAGGGTCCCCAGATGCCGGGCGGCTTATCAACCTTCGATTTCCCAGCTCTTTCGGGGAAGTAGGTCAGCAGGGCGAATACTGGAAGGCCAAGGCACCGGGCGCGTTAGAACCTGACGGGGAGTAGACTTGCCAGCTCCCACCGCCAGCTGGGAAGACATACGACATGGTGGGGCTGTCGGTCAAGCCTTGGTTTCCCCACTGGAGAGTCCCGTGGGCCGTGATGTTTGTGCCCTCAACATTGAAGCTCACGGCGATCGGCACTTGGACTGTTCCATTCACTGCGATGGTGGAATCGTCTGACCTTCCGCAGGTGTCCACGGAAGGGTAGTTGGAGCCATGATACCCATTGTCGAACCAGACCCGCGCGTATGGCCTGCCCGGTATGTGGGCACCGTAATGCGACTCGTTGAGATCCGTGGTCATGTTGGTTTGCGACACGGGCCACAGGGCAAAGGCGTACACATCCTTCGAGGCATACTCGGGGACCGCCACGTATCTCTGAGTACAGGTTGACCCGTCGCCGCCCGCTCTGCTTGTTGAGCTCCTTACAGAATAGAGTGTCTTCTCCGCTGCACTGGAAGTTGGCGGTGGTCAGGACGGAGACGACCTATTTGTCGGGCAGACTCGTTTCCATCAGAACCCTTTTACCCTTCTCGAACAGTCTCTTCATGCGAATGTCGAACCCTGTGGGGAAGGAGGCTGTCGAGAGCGATTCCCTTGCGCACTCACAGGACAAATCCCGAGAGGCAAGTTTTCAGCAACGAAGACCCGTTAGGTTGGGTCGCATCGTGTTGATCATTCTCGTCCTTGTGTCAATCTACCTAGCTACGGTCGCGATTTTGTTCTTCCTGCCACAACCCCCCCAATGTTGTGCCGCACGTTATTCCATCTACTTTGAAGACAAGACCGTCGGTGCCGTTGGAACGGAACGCCCGAGCTGGGGAGGAGGACTCCCATGCACTGATGGCCGGTACTGTTCGGTCGTCAACTTCTCGTTGACCGCTACCTCTGGGCTGAATACTTCTCTGTTTGGATTCAAAGTGCTCGAGACAAACGGGAGCCTTGCGTCCTATGCCTGGGTAGTGGTGCTATGGACCTCGAGCCACATCGTTCCTCTGGCGATGTTCAATTGGTCGAGCGGCTGGTCGCCTTCGCAGGGTCATTCTCTCCCCGTGACTGACCTCGAGGGGGACGGATTGACGGTGGTGTACTCAGGGAGCGGACTTGCGGGGTCAGGAGCTACTCTATCCGTGGCACCCAGTGGCATCGAAACTGTGTATGGGTCGACCTCGCTCTGACACTCGGGGCAAACTCCTAGTAACTGGTCAGCCCGACCACAGGGGTGAACTGTTACAGAGTCTCTGCCAGGTCGGTCATCTCGTAGACATGAGGACCCTTGTGGGCACCTAAGGTCTGCCCCATGGCGTGCTGTATTGGGGCCCAGGGCGGCGTTCCCTCAAACCATGCTTTGGAATGGGTAGCGCAGGATCGCCGCCAGACCTCCGAAGGCCTTGACGAGCATCTCGCCCTCTTCGCTCTCGGTGGAGATCATCCGGACCGTGGCCCCGTGCTCGGAGGCTCCCTTGAAGAGCGACTCCACCAGGTCCTTGTTCTTCAGTCCCTCGGAAACAAGGAGCAGTTCGACCGCCCCAGCATCGAGGGCCTTCACCGTCGGCCCTTCCCCGTAGGTCGCCAGGGGGTTGTTCGACTTCTTGACCTCGGTCAAGAGGCGCTGGATGAGCTTCTTCTCCTCGGTGATCTCGAGCCCGTGGAGCGTGTTGGAGGCCTTCGTGACCAGTTCTCGGAGCCCGTATTCGTTGGTGTAGCCCACATCGAAGAGGGGCTCGACGACCTTCTTCTGGAGCTCGTATTGGAGGAAATTCTCTTTGATGAAGAAGTCCTTCGTGGCGCCGGGTCCACCCACGAGGATCCCCTTGATGTCGTCCTTGTGGGGCAGGAACAGCTCGGTGGCCATGTCCCCGCACCGTACGAAGAAGTCATGCGCCGCGTGCTCGATGAGCCGTTCGAACCGGTGGGCCGACTGACCTCCCATCCCGTGCTTGGAAGGGACCTGGGACTCCTTGTTGCGGAGCACCTGGATGGCCTTGCCCCGAAGCCACCCCATGGTGACCTCCTTCCGGTCGATCACGATGAGGCCCCACAGCTCGGGCTCATGGATCATGCTGAGGAGCGGATCGAGGATGAAATGCGAGTCGCATCGGTACATGTACGTGTTCAGGGGCTCCGGCGGCTCGATGACGTAGGAGACGTCCTTCGTCTTGTCCGCGCCGATCGCCTTGGCGCCCACGAAGAATGCGACACCGTGCGGCGGGGGCTGCTTGAACTGGCGGACCTTGTTCATCAAGGACTCGAGAGTGCCCATGACGTTGTTGCGCGTGACCCGGCTCTTGATGTTGCTCGCCTGGGCGTACTCGTTCTTGAGGTAGTTGACGACGTCCGGGATGCTGCGTCCTTCCGGTACATAGAGCGTGATGAGCTCGGTACCTCGGCCTTCGCACTCGGCGATCTCTTCCAGGGTGCGTCGGAAGGTGTAGCGCATTAACTGTGGGTCTTTCTTTTCCTCCATGAACAGACGGCCCGGCCGGGTCCCCTCACGGAGGGGTGGCCGGACCTGAAGGGGGGATCGTCCCCCCGGCTTTACAGAAAGCGGCTCAGGTGTTCTTCGACGATCTCTTGGGGATAGGCCCCCACGATACGGTCCACGAGCTTGCCCTCCTTGTAGATTAGGAGGGTAGGGATGCTCATGATGCCGAGCCGCTGAGCGGTCTCCATGTTCTCATCGGAGTTGAGCTTCCCGAAGGCGACCTTTCCGGTGTACTTCTGGGCCAGACGTTCGACGATGGGCGAGATCATGCGGCAGGGTCCGCACCAGGGCGCCCAGACGTCGATCATCGCGACCGGATTGGTCCGCGAGAAGTTCTCGAAATCGTTGTCGGTGACGACCAGCACACTCATGCTGTTTCCTCGGTGACCTATGGACGAGGCGCTATAAAACCCTAGGCCGGGAGGACGAGTTCGCCGCCGGACTTTTGGTTCGAAGGTACGCGTCGGGTCGCGACCTTCTTGGTCTTCCAGAAGACCTCGGCGAAGGCCTGGACGCTGGAAAGGAGGTCGTTCGCGGCCTCCATGCTGTACTCCTGGCGGGCGCGTGACGCCTGCTTCATGATCTTGAAGACGAGCTCCGGGACCTCGGGATTCTGCTTCACCATGTCCGCCGTGAAGTAGTCTCCCCAGATCACGCGAACCTCGTGCTTGACACGCTCCGCGTGGGCTTCCTTCGTGGCGGTGTAGCGGGCGAGCTTGGCCCGGAGGTTGGTCTCTTCCTCGGGCTTGGCGGGGGCCTTCAGCTCCGCGGCCAGCTGGTTCATCCGAAGGACGGTGAGCGCTGCGATCTGAGCCTCGTGCGGGTCGTAGATGCCACACGGGACATCGCAGTGCGCGTAGACAGGCTGGGGTCTCCCAAAGAGGGTCACCACTCGGGTCATCATGGGCGACATGATCCCGTGAGAGCCATTGAAACATAAAAGGGTGACCTATTTTGGACCCTGGACCTCGTTCCGAGATGCGCCACCATTATCGTACTCGGACGTCTGTGCCGGTCGTGCGGCGACGGCGTCTGCGGTTCCGGGTGCAGGACTGGAGCATGGCCCCGACCGTCGTTCCGGAGGAGGACATCGAGGTCGACCCCCACGCGTACGACGATTCGTCGCCCGTCCCGGGCGACGTGATCGTGTTGCAGGACCCCGAAGGTTCCGGAAAGAAGCTCCTGAAGCGCATCGAGCGCGTGGAGAGCGCCGGGGGTGTGACCCAGCTCTACGTGACGGGGGACAACCCGCTCCGGAGCCGGGACAGTCGTCACTTCGGTCCGGTCCCGTTGGACCGGGTGGTGGGGAAGGTGACCACCCCACTGGCGGCGCGAGAGTAGGCGGTCGGGACGGTCCCCGAGGGGGACTACGCGTACCCGAACTGCCGCTTGGCGAACTCGCTCATCTTGTCCGGTCCCCAGGGAGGGTCCCAGACGACGTCGACCACCGCCATGTCACCGCCGAGCACCTCGTCGGCGATACGACGGACCTCCTCGACCAGTATCTCGGCCACGGGGCACCCCGGGCTCGTCATGGTCATCTGGATGCTCAGCTTTCCCTCCGGCGTCCAGGACATCCCGTAGATGAGCCCCAGGTCCACGATGTTCATGGGGATCTCCGGGTCGAAGACCTTCTTCAGCGCCTTTCGGACGCTTGCCTCCTTCTCGGAGGGGGAGGCATCCGCCTGGGTCGGAGTGATGACGGGGGGTTTCGAGTCGACCTCCTCGGGGACGTTGGGTCCGGTGACCTTGAACGCCGGCCCCTCTGCGCCCAGCACACAGTCCACGGTGGCGTCGTCGAGGTAGCGGTGGCTCAGGGAATCCACCAGGAAGTTGAGTCCCCCGACCTCGATCTTCTCGTCGTCGGCCTTGCCGGTGTCCAAGCTCATGTGGATGGTCGGGTAGATCCCCGCGACGACGTAGAGCCGGACGTCCATCGGCTTGGTCTGCTGGGCGAGGATTCCCTTCAACTGCTCGATAGCGAGGGGGGTGACCGTGAGCTTGACCGGCGCCGAATCGGGCATTGCGACAATGACTCCCGGAAGTCTTTTTAGCTTTTCTTCGCTGGGCGGGCTTATGTCATCGTCCGCTCAGCCTCCCAAAGTGCCCGCCAACGCCGGAAAGAAGACCAAGTCGGGCGGCGTCTCCATCACCACCAAGATCCCCGGACCGAATGGGGAGAAGATCGTCGCGGAAGACACGAAGTTCATGATGACCTCGACCAAGTCCGCCCCCATCGTGGGTGCGAAGGGGGAAGGGGTCTGGATCACCGATGTGGACGGGAACCGTTTCCTGGACTTTGCGGCCGGGGTCGGCGTCCTCAACACGGGCCACTGCCACCCCCAGGTGGTGGAGGCGGTCCGGAAGCAGGCGGGGGAGCTCATGCACTTCGCCGGGACCGACTTCTACTATGAGACCCAGGCGCGTCTCGCCCACCGCCTCGCGGAGACCGCCCCCGGGACGAACCCCAAGAAGGTCTTCTTCACGAATTCCGGGGCCGAGAGCGTTGAAGCCGCCCTGAAGCTCGCGCGGTGGAACACCCAGCGACCGATCACCATTGGGCTCATCGGGTCGTTCCACGGCCGCACCATGGGCGCCCTGACGATGACCTCGAGCCGCCCACCCCAGCGCCGGAGGTTCATGGCTTATGCCGGAGGCGGTACCCACATCCCCGCCCCCTACTGTTATCGCTGCCCCTACAAGCAGGAGTATCCGGGGTGCGGCCTCTACTGCATCAAGATCCTGGACGAGCTCTACTTCAACTCCGTCCTGCCTCCCGAGGACGTTGCGGCGTTCATCGCCGAGCCCGTCATGGGTGAGGGCGGGTACGTCGTCCCCCCGAAGGACTACTTCCAGACGCTCCAGAAGATCCTGAAGCCCTACGGCATCCTCCACATCGATGATGAGGTACAGGCCGGGATGGGCCGAACGGGGAAGATGTGGGCGATCCAGCACTTCGATGTCGTCCCGGACATCATGACGACCGCCAAGGCGCTCGGGAGCGGCATTCCGATCGGCGCCATGATCTTCAACGCTCCGCTTGACTACACCTACCAGGGCGCGCACTCGAACACCTTTGGCGGCAACCTCGTGGCGTGTGCCTCGGCCCACGCGACGCTGGACATCCTGAGCAAGGAGAAGCTCCTCGACAACGCCACCCGCCAGGGCGCCTACCTCAAGCAGCGCCTGCAGGAGCTCCAGTCCAAGTACGACGTGATCGGGGACGTCCGCGGGCTCGGGCTCATGGTGGCGACGGAGTTCGTGAAGGACCGGCGGACGAAGGAGTTCGCCACCGCGCTCCGCGACAAGATCGAGCACGAGGCCTACCACCGGGGTCTCATCCTGCTCGGCTGCGGGAAGTCCAGCCTCCGGTACATCCCGCCGCTCATCGTCACGTCCGAGCAGATCGACGAAGCGGTCGACATCATGGACGCCTCCATCGCGGCGGCCCTCAAGTAGGGTCAATGAGTGGGGGGAAGACCGAGACGAGCCCCGCCCTTCCCCTCCCGCCCGACGGCTCCTTCCTCGTCATCGACAAGCCGCGCGGCCCGAGCTCGCACCAGGTCACCGCCTGGGTGCGGGACCTCCTCGGGGTCCCGAAGGCCGGGCACTCCGGCACGCTGGACCCCGCGGTGAGCGGGGTGCTCGTCGTCGGGTTCGGGAAGGCGCTGCGCCTGCTCCCGCTCCTGCTGGACTTCCCCAAGCGCTACGTCGGGCTCGTCCAGCTTCATGGGGAGGTCAGCAACGAGGAACTGGCCCGAGTTATCTCGGAGTTCCACGGGGAGATCTATCAGACCCCCCCGGTCCGCTCGGCCGTCCGACGGGAGCGGAGGGTCCGTCGCATCCATCGTCTGGCGCTCCTGGAACGAACCGGCCCGCTCGCGCTCATAGATGTCACGTGCGAGTCCGGGACGTATGTCCGGACGCTCGCCGTCGACCTGGGGGAAGCGCTCGGCGTGGGTGCCCACCTGGCCGAGCTGCGCCGGGTCGAGAGCAACCCCTTCACGGAAGCGAGCGCGATCACTCTCGCGCAGCTCTCGGACGCGGTGGAATCCGCCCGACAGGGGAACCGTGCCCCTTGGGAGGCCGTCCTGCATCCTCCGTCCGACGTCTGGAAGCGGGTCCCGGGGGTCGTGATCAAGGATACGGCCGTCGATGCCATTGCCCACGGCGCGGACCTCGCCGCCGCCGGGGTGCTCAAGGTCACCATGCCCTTCCGTCGTGGAGCGCACGTGGCACTCGTGACCCGCGCTGACGAGCTCGTGGCCACCGGGAGGGCCCTGGTGGACTCCACCCAGCTGACCTCGGAGCCGCACGGATGGGTCATCGATGCCGAGCGGGTCTTCATGCCCCAAGGAACGTATCCCGCAGGTTGGAAGAAGACGACGGGAACCAAGACCGCTACGGACGGGTCCTAACCCTCCGCTTGGCCCTGTTTCCGGCCCTTGGGGGGCCTCCCGGGGCAGGAGTCAAACTCTTTACATCTGGGGCCCTCTTGAGAGGTAGACGGTTCCCAGGTCAGCATGGTATCCCCGTACCTATACCTCGCCGAGGTGATCGCCTTCCCGGGCGTGCTAGCCCTCGCGCTCTCCTATTTCACAGTGCGTGAGGCGCGCGCCACCTCGAGCACCCCCGGAACCCCGATCGAGGTCGAGTCGGACCTGCGGAACGAGAACCTGGACCCCTCGGTCCACGGGCTCTCGTACTGGCTCTTCTTCGCGATCTACTTCAACGTCATCTACCTCACCGTGAACCTTTCCCTGGTCCAACGGACCCTGTTCAACTCGCCGTTCGTCTACGCCGCCTGCCTGGCGGCCTTCATCCTCGCGCTCTTCTTTGCGCTGCTTTTCGTCCTCCGCTTCCACGAGCGCCGGTACGCCATCATCGGGGTGATCTTCTCTGTGATCGGTACGGTGGTGATCACCTCCTCCGTGCAGCTGGGATTTGGCCACTGGGTGGCGTACGGGGCGACGGCGTCGAGCGCGTCCAGTGCCTACACCCTGGCGGGGCAGGCCCAGGACATGGTGATCCCCATCGTCATGGCGGGGGCCGCCTGGGTGCTTACCCTTGTCGCCTTCCTCATGGACCTGGGCGTCATGCCCGAGCACCTTCCCTTCCGGTTCGAGGGCAACCGGGCCTACCAGACCCTGCTGGCGACCATCACCTTGGGGTGGGTGGGTGTGATGCTCGCCGTGCTGCACCCGCTCATGAGCCTCCTGTGACGCTCCCGCCAACGCTTATCAGCCTGCCACGGTAACTCGTCCCGTGGCGGGAGGACCAGGCCCTTACCCGGGGTACCCACGGAATCCTTCGGACCATTCCACCGGGGGCCCCGAATACGGTTTCTACCCCCAGGTACCCCCGGGGGCTCCGGCCATCGTGGTCACGGAGGACCCCCGCGTGACCTCGGCCCTGAGCACGCACCGGAAAGGGACGATGCTCTACGCGGTCGCGTGGATCGCCATCGGCGCCGCCGTGCTCCTCCTCGCACTTGACATCGCCTTGCTCCTCTCGAGCCTGACCTCGAGTTCTTCGGGTGCCTCCGCCCCTTCCCAGGCCGTCGACCTGACCCTGGGGAGCCTGGGCCTCTTGGGTGCGGGCATCGCCTTGCGAGGGGTCGCCTTCGCGCTCATGATGCGGGGAGATTTCCTCCTCCGGAGCCGGATCCCTCCCCGGCTGGGTTCAGTTCGGTAAGGGTGGTCCTTCCGGCAGGGCCGCGTTCGGGAGCCTCGCTAGTTCAGGGACCGACCGGAGGATCCGGGGGTCGCCGGTCCCGTCGAAGAGTGGTCGCGATCGCGAGGACGGCCAGGAATCCCGAGGGGGCCAGCAAGAGGGCCCACTGGAGGGGTCCGAGCGTCGTGGGCTGAGCACTATGGCTGCTCGAGCATCCGCCCGCGGAGACCACGTTCACCGTGCCTACCACGGAGATGTTCTCTCCCAGCGCATCCGTGGCGGTGAGGTTGAGCCGATAGGTGCCGTTGGCTGAGTACGTGTGGTTGGTGGAGGTGGCACTCGTGGTGACGGGGGAGCTATGGTCGCCGAAGTCCCATCGTAGCGCGTACGGCCCCAGTCCTCCGCTCACGTTGGCCGAGAAGAGGGTCGGCACCCCGGCCACGACACATCCCCACGGAAGCAGTCTTGCCGTGAGAACGGGCCGCTGGGTCACGTTGACCAGGACCCACGCCTCCGCGAACTGACCGTCTCCCGGTGCGTCGGTCACCTTCAGCGTCACGTTGTAGACCGCGGAGTTGTTGAACTGGAAGGTGGCATTTTGACCGGCGGAGGTGTTGCCCGGTCCCAGATCCCAGGTGAAGTTGTAGGGGGCTTGCCCCCCGGTGACGGTCCCCTGAAAGTCGACCCGGAGGGGAGCGTATCCCTGGGTCGGGGTGGCCGCCGCGGTCACGACCAGGAGGGGAGCGGTCACGAGGAGCGAATGGCTGTAGTTCCGGGACTGGCCGGAGCCATCGGAAACGTTGAGACGGACCCGGTAGTCGTTGCTCGCGTTGAACTGGTGCACCGGATCGGCGGCGTGGGAGACCGGCGATCCATCTCCGAACGTCCACGTATACGCGTAGGGTAAGGTCCCGTTCGACACGGTGGACTGGAACGTCACGGCCACCGGTGCCTGGCCCCCGGGGGGAGAGGCGGAGAACAGCACCGAGAAGGACCCGGGAGGTGACGAGACCGTCACGTTCACCGAGGCCGTCGAGGTCGCCCCGGTGCCGTCAGTGACGACGACGCGCGCCGCGTAACTCCCGGGCCCCAGGTAGGAATGGACGGGGTCCGCCAGGAGGGAGGTGGCGCTGTCGCCGAAGTTCCATGCGAACTTGAGCGGGGGCGTCCCGCCCGAGACGTTGGCCCAGAAGCTCACGTTCCCGCCCACGAGGGCGTTCCGGGGCGCGGCGGCCGCCTGGGCGGACGGAAGGAGGGTGACGTTGACGTGGACCGACGCGGAGGCCGTGGCGCCGGTCTGGTCGGTGGCGGTCACCGTCGCCGTGAGGACGGTGGCCTTCGTCACCGAGTACGTGTGGGACACGTTCGCTTGCGGGGAGGTCGTGTTGTCGCCAAAGCTCCAGGAGTAGCTGAACGGGGGTTGTCCTCCGCTGGCGAGGCTCGTGAATGCAACGGATTGTCCGGAATCGATCGCCGTGGGGGTCCCCGAGGCGCTCACCGAGAACGTCGGCTCGAAGCCCCAGGTGTCCGACTCGTACGTACCATTGGACTCCCCCCCAAAAAGGATGGCCGGCCCCGAGCCCATGGGAGGGGCGAACATCGCACCGTCCCGGGAAGAGGGTCCTCCCGAGGCCGATATCTCGCTCCACTGGCCGCCGTGGAAGGCCCAGGTGTCGCCGATATCGTTCGAGGCCCCGTTGCCCCCGAAGAGGATGATGGACTGCAACGCCGGGTCCCAGAACATGGCCGCGGCCGACCGGGGAGGAGGGGACAGGCTCAGGGAACTCGTGATGTTCTTCCACTGACCGCCCTGGAAGGTCCAGGTGTCTCCCAAGGTGGACGACCCGGTATACCCCCCAAAGAGCAGCACATAGCCGCCGACCGGGTCGTAGGCCATCCCCGCAGAGCTGCGGGCGGACGGGGACTGGGTGCTGCTGACCGAGGACCAGCCCGCCGAAGCGGTGAACGAGTAGGTCCCCGCGACGTACGTGTTGCAGGTCCCCGAGAGCACCGCGAAGGATGTGCATCCACCGAAGAGGAGGAGCCCTCCCGCTGGAGGGTCGTCGGACATCGTGGCCGAGAGGAGCGCGGGGGGGGCGGTACCGAGGGTGTTCTGAGCCCAGGATCCGCCCGAGAAGACCCACGTGTCCCCCGCGGGGCAGCCGGTCAGGCCCTCGCAACCCCCATAGAGCACCGCTTCCGAAGAAGAGGAGTCGTACGCGAAGGAGGGGTCCGCCCGGGCGGTCACCGAGGAGGACGAGGAGATCTCGTTCCAGCCGTGGGCGGTGGAGAGGTTCCAGGTGTCGCCGTCCACCTGGGCGCCGTTCTCGCCGCCGAAGAGCACGTCGTAGCCGCTTGCGGCATCATACACCATCCCACCGTAGGCACGCGCCGCGGGAGGGGACGGGTAGGTGGAGGTCAGGTCCTTCCAGCTCCCGGAGATTCCGGCGGCGGTGGCCGCGGGGCGAGCGCCGTGGGTCTGCGATAACCGGGCGGCAGGGGCGGGGCTCGGGCCGAGGGTAGGTAAGAAGAGGGGCGCGAGGAGGGCGGAAGAGATCACGAAGAGCGCGATGACCTGGGAAGGGGTCAGCGGATCCCCCAACGAACGACCCTTGAGAGGCATCTCTCCGAGTACAGTCGCCTCGCTCACCCAGAGGGCCGGAAGGGCATCATGCTTTCGATGAGGAAGTTCCCGGGGAGGGCGTCCCGCCTCGCAAGGTCCCGCGACGAGGCGGGGTGGACGGATCCCCTGTCAGGCCGTGGACTCCTTGCACACGGCGTGGTTCATGGCGATCTCGGCAAGGTCGCTCGTGTAGAGCGCCGTCCTCTCCACGCTCTCCAGCACGTAGGCGAGGGCCACCGCCACCTTTCCCTTCCGGGACACGAACCGCTCGAGCCACTTCTGTCGCGAGTTCGCAATGCTCTCCACGGCGTCGATGACGGCATTGGCCTCGGCCGTCTTGCCCGTGAAGAGGGTCGCCACCGCCCGGTCCAAGAGCTCCAGGCTGGTTTCGGAGAGCTTGGCGAGCTCGTCCACCGCATCGGAAGGAAGATGGGAATCCTCCACCCAGCCCGTCACCTCGGCGATGCGGACCGCGTGGTCGGCGATCCGCTCCAAAACGCGGGAGGCGGAGAGGTAGGTGAGGCACTCCTCGGCGGTCAGCTGGAGCTGGGCGAGCGTCCTGGGCTCCCGCATGGCGGTCGTGACGGTCTTGTGCACGAACCAGTGGAGACGGTCGATCTCCCAGTCGCGGTCGACGACATCCCGGGCGATGGAGGCATCAAGTGCCGTGAAGGCCGCCATCGCGTCCTTCTGCATGGCATGCGCCATGGGGTGCATACGTCGGATGACCGAGGGGAGGGGGAGCGGGTTCGAGGCCGCCATCTCCTGGAGGACGACCCGGTCTGCACTCTCTTCGAGGATCTCGGGACCGATGACCCGCTGGGCGAACTCTCGGACCACCTTCCGCGTGGTGGCGTTCATCCGGTCCTGCGTCCGTACCTCCAGCAGGGGGGCCCCCGCGATGTACTCCGCCACGAGCCGCCGGAAGAGGTGGTCGTGAGGGGTGGTGTTCGAGATGAGGCAGGTCTTCTGGGCCGTACGGGACGCGGGTGCGGCCGTAGGGTAGAGCGTCAGGGCCCCGTCCGCCTGAGGATGGAAGAAGACCGGGTCGCCCTTGCCGAGCTTGTTCGCGATCGTCCAGGACTTGGGCAGCGAGACGATCAGCGTGCTCCCTCCCGTGCTTTGGAGCTTTCTTCCCTCGTGTCCGCCTTCGACCTTCATCGACGTTCGCCGGGCGAGAGCTGTTAGGACATATATATCTGCCGGTCCGAGTATATATCGCCACGCCACTCTATGGTGGCTTAGCGCAGGTCGAAAGGGTGCGAGGCATCGCTCCACGGGGAGCGTTCGCCTTATCCCTCCACGGCCTTCTTCGCCGCCGTGTTCCGACTCCCGCTCGTGGCCGCTGTGGGGTTGATGCTCCTCCTGGCCTCGTACGGGGTGGCCTCTGCCCCTCCCCCTCTGCCCCCGAACGCGGGGGAACAGTGGGTCAGCCTGGAGGTCCCCGCGGTGGCCCCGGGTGCGTCGGGGTCTCTGGGGATCTCGCTGACGAATCCCCTGAGCGCCAGTGTCTCCTCCGTTAGCTTCACGATGCAGTTCTATCGTTGGGCCGTGGCCGGGGGGTCCAACGGGACGATCGGGGCCGGGGATGCCTGGGCTCCCCAGTTGTCCTTGGGCGGGCAGAGCCCGGCGCAACAGGTCGTGTGGTCGGGGACGTCGCTGACCCCCGGAGCGTCCGTGAACGTTCCCGTCACGGTGGACGTGCCTTCTACGGCACCCGCGGGGTCCTACTTCCTTCGAGACGCCCTGAACTTCACCGAATCCTCGGGCGTCCACTACACGATGCTCTCCCGTGGGTACTTCTCCGCGTCCCTCTGGCAGCGGGCGACCTTGGCCGCGAACGGGACCCCGATCCTCAACCTCACCCTGCTCAACGTCTCGGGCATCGTCCCCGAGACCACGCTTACCGTCGGCTCCTCGTCCTCGAACGACTGGATCTGGGTCTTCTTGGGGGCGTCCCTTGGGCTGGCGGCGATAGGCGGCTACTTGTGGGTACGATCCAAGCGGGGCCCGAGGTCGAGCTCCGGCGCCAAGCCATCCGTCTTGCGGAAGTAGGCCGAGAGCGCCTTCGGGAAGAGTCGGACCAGGGACGGGGAGAGACGCAGGAGTTCCCGCGCCGTGACCGTGGGAAAGTCGATGTCTCCGAACGCGACGATGGCCGAGGTGAGGCGGCTGTCCTGGAGGACCTCGACCAGCCGCTCCAGCTCCGCGTCCGTCAGCCGCACGAAGAGCCGACGGAAGTAGAGGGCTCGCTCGAACTCGGTTCCCAGTTCCGCTGTCCACCTCCGCTCGTATTCCTTCAGTCGAACACTGGAAACGTCCTTATCCCGGAGCGCCGCGGAGACCACTTCCCCCGCGATCTGGGCGCAGCGCATCCCCGTGAAGATACCCCCTCCGGAAAGCGGCTTCACCTGGGCCGCGGCGTCTCCTACCAGAAGCCCCCCCTCCGTCGCGGTGGCCGGGAGCATTCCCACGGGGATGCCGCTCACCATCATGTCGATCGGCTGGGGAAGGCTCTTGCCGTAGCGCCGCTCCATCGTCTTGACCAGCGCACGATACCCGTCGCGGGCGGTCATGTCGGTCCGTGCCTTCATCGCGACACCCACCCGGACGTTGCCATGGCCATCCGGGATGGACCAGCCGAAGAAGCCGGGCGCCAACGCGCTTCCGAGATAGATCTCGACCTCCTTGGGGTCAGAATCCGGGAAGGGGATCTCGGTCTCGTAGGCGGGCAAGAGTTCGATGGGCCGTCGCAGGCGGAGAGACCGCGCAACGGTGCTGGCGACTCCGTCCGCGCCCACGAGTATGCGGCCAGCGACGGTCTCCTTACCCGAAACGGTGGTGAAGTCGGCCTCCCAACCCCATCCGGGGAGCGTGTGGGTCCGGCGGGCGCGGTCGAACCGCCACCCCGTCTCCACGAGTGTCCCGGCATGGGCGGCCCGTTCCGCGAGATGGAAGTCCAACCCTTCCCGGGAGATGACGAATGCCCGGGAGGACTCCGTTCCGAAGCGTACGCGCTGGAGGCTCGGGCTCCAGATCGAGGCCCCCCCCAGCGGGTGCAGGACCATCTGGTCGCTCCCGGCCATCTTCAGGACGCGGGACGAGACCAGCCCGGCGCACTGGACCGGGTGGCCGATCTTGTGGTGCTCCTCGGCGAGGAGGACCTTCCAACCGTCCGCGGACAGCGCCCGGGCGATGGTGCTTCCGGCCGGTCCGGCACCTACAACGATCGCATCAAAGGTCTGCATCGCTTTTGCTCACCCCGCCGCGTTCGAACACTTGGTTTACCCAAATTGAGATATACCTTCCCTCCATGCGTCACATCATGACTCCCATCAAGGCTTACACCGGCCACATCGTGCTGGGGGACCGCTACAGCTACCGGCATCTCGCTCGGATTTATCCCGAGATTTACAAGAAGGTCGTGGACGCGGGCTCGACCCCTACGGTTTCGGATGCGCCTTCGATGGTCGAGATCCTGCTGGAAGACGACATGAAGTCCCTGAAGGCCGACAAGAAGCCGGCCGGCCTGAATAGGTTCGATTCCGGGGGCGTGCGGCTCATCTTCCCCATCCGTGAGGACAAGAAGGTCGAATTCTACGTCAGCAAGCATGCGCGGTGCCCCGAGGTGGTCGGTCTCACGGAAAGCATCTCCACGACGCTCAAGAAGGCGGGGCTCAAGCACACCACCTTGTACGACCACACGCCGCTCTCCCTCCCGCGCAGCGGTTTCCCCAACCCGCCGCTCACACCGTAACCGGTTTTGGTCGATCGAAGGGTCTGGCTCTACGTCGTGGCAGTTGCTGCCACCGTAGGGGGGGTCCTCTCCCAGTACGTCATCCCCGACAGTTGGGTGCCCCCGGGGATCGCCGGTCTCGTCTTCGGTCTCTTCCTGGCCTATGGCATCGGCTTCATCGCGTTCTTCCTGGCGTTCGGGGTACGTCCCCTGCGGAACTTCGCCCGGCGGAACGGCCCCGGGGCCCGCGAGGCGTTCCGGTGGTACGGCATCTTCACCCTCGTCGGCCTGTTGCTCGCCATCCTCCTGATCATGGCGTTCACCGTCATCGAGCCCCACCGGCTCGCGACGCTGGAGCAGAAGGAGACGCCCGTGATCCAGGCCGGGGCGAGCAATCCCCTGTTCTACATTATCCTCTCCGTGATCGTGGTGGGCTTCGCGGAGGAGACCATCTTCCGGGGCTACATACTGGGGACGCTCCTCACCTTGAACGGGACCAAGAACTGGCGGGTCCACGCGGTCTGGACGAGCGTACTGTTCGCGTCGGTCCATCTGTACTATTACCAGACGTACGACGAGGTCTCCCTGATCTACTACGCCCAGATCGTGACCCTGGGGGTGGCGTTCGCCTATGCGTACGTGCTTTCGGGGGGCAATATCCTCTTCATCGCCCTCCTGCACGGAGGCTTCGACGCGGTCAGTTTCCTCAGCCTGGCGGCCGGGGGACAAGACTGGTCGGCCGCCCTCCACTACGTGATCATCCTGCTCGCCGCGATCTGGGCGCTCTATCTCTACACCTATCACAAGCAGGAGCGGGACGAATGGGACGGGCATCCGGAAGTGACGGCGGAGCACTGGCCCCCCCAGCCCATCCCGCAAGTGACCCCGTGGTCCTGAGCGCCATGCGGTATCCAGGTTCGACCGAATAGGCTAAGTATTGGTATCGTAACAGCTAACCCCTCCGGAGGAACCTCATGGGACGCGCGAAGGCTACGGCGGAATGGAACCCGCTGCGCCGCGTAGTGGTCCGGCGACCCGGGCTCGAGGCTTTCTTTGGGCTCCTGGACCCTTTCTCCTCCCTCTACGAGCGTGTCTTCAGCCTGGAGCGTGCCCAACGGGAGCACGACGAGCTCGTCCACACCCTCCGCCGGGGATTCGGGGTGACCGTCCAGTATCTCGACGAGCTGATGCTCGAGGCGGCCGGTCGGCACCACGACGTCCTGGACGAGATGGTGCGGATGGCCACCGAATCGATCCTCTTCAACGGCCCGGGGTCCCAGCGGGCCCGGCGGGAGCTCATCGGGAACCTGCCCCAGATGGACCGCGAGGTCCTCCTCTCGATCATCATGCTCGCCCCTTCCATCTCCTTCATCAAGAAGCGGGGAGCGCGGAACATCGAGCCGTTCACGACCCTCCGGGTCCCCCTGACGAACCTGTTCTTCATGCGCGACCAGCAGGCGGTCGGGGACAAGGGCATCATCATCTCCCGGATGGCCAAGCCCCAGCGCCGGCGGGAGACGCAGATCACCTCCTTCGCGTGGCGGGCCATCGGGGAAGCCCCCGTGATGACGGTGTCCCGAGGGACGTTCGAGGGGGGGGACTTCCTTCCCTGTGGCGACTTCGCTCTGATCGGCACCGGCGACCGGACGAGCCCGGCGGCGGTCCAGGAGATACTGGCCCAGGGGATCTCCTTCCCCGAGGTGGTCGTGGTCCACCAGCCCCGGCACCCGCTCCTCGGCACGAACGACCCGATGGTCAACATGCATCTCGACACCTACCTCAACTTCCCCGGGGACGGCCTTGCGGTGGGCTACCCGGAGATGCTCACCGCCGCACGGGCCGAGGTCTACCGGAGGACCTCCGAGGGCCGCTACCGGCGGGTCCGCCAGACGCGGCTCCTCCGCTACCTGGAGGAGCAGCGCTTCCGCCTGATCCCCATCACCACGCTCGAACAGATGTGCTACGCGACCAACTTCCTGACCGTGCGGAACCGTTCCATCGTGGTCCCCGAGGTGGGCACGAACGCAGAGAAGGTGCTGGCCAACCTGCACCGGGCGGCCGAGGTCAACCCGGCGAAGTACCAGCGGCTCTTCCAGCGCGCCGTCCAGGATTTCAACGAGCTCCGGTCCACGGGCACGTTCTTCCCCAACAAGAAGGTCGCGCGCGACTTCGGGATCGAGGCGACCCGAGTCCCGCTCTCGAACATCACTGGGGCCTTCGGGGGAGCGCACTGCCTGACGTCGACCCTAGAACGGGCCTAGGCACGGTCGAGCACCAGGCAACCTGACGGCGCGCCCCAAGATGGGCGGACCTACCCGTAGCCGGGATGTTCCGCCGGGCCGGCCGCTTCCTGAGTTCTACTTCGCCTGGAAGTTGGCGGGCCGCTTCTCCAGGAAGGCCTTCATCCCCTCCCTGAGGTCCTCGGTGGTGAACGTGTAGGTGGCGAGCTGGCGTTCGAGGAAGAGTCCCTGCTCGAGGGGCACGTCCATTCCCCGGGTGATCGCCTCCCGGGCGAGACGAACGGCGATCGGGGCCTTCGAGGCGATCGCGGTCGCGAGCGCCCGGGCCTCCTCCTTCAGCTTCTCCGGGGGATAGTGGCGGGCCACCAGGCCGAAGTCGTAGGCCTCCTTCGCCTTGACCTGGAGCGCCGCGGTGACCATCATCCGGGCACGGGCCGGTCCGACGACGCGGGCCAGCCGTTGGGTTCCCCCGAAGCCCGGGATGATCCCCAGACCCACCTCGGGAAGACCCAGGGTGGCCGTGTCCGCCGCGAGGATGAAGTCGGCCGACAGGGCGAGCTCGAGCCCGCCTCCCAGGGCATACCCGTCGACGACGGCGATCACGGGCTTTCCGAGGGTCTCGATCGTGCGCATCACGCGGTGGCCGAAGGTGGTGAAGTCCGCCGCCTCGGCGACGGTCTTTCCCACCATCTCGGAGATGTCCGCGCCGGCCGCGAAGGAGTTGGAGGTGCTGCCCAGCAGCACGACGCGCACCGCGGGGTCCTCCCGGGCCGCGATCATGGTCCGTTCGATGTCCGCGAGGACACGGGAGTTGAGCGCGTTCATCGCTTCCGGCCGGTCGAGGAGCACCCAGGCGATGGGCCCTTCCTTGTCGAGCCGGACCGTGGAGAGGTGCCAGGGCTCGTTCTTGGCCCCGAGCTCCTTCATCTTCACGGCGAGGGGGAATCCCTCGGACCACCGTCCGTGGATCGCCTCCACCTGCGCGAGCGTGGCGGCCGATCCGGCCGCGTTCATGAGCGCAAAGGGACCGACCTTCCAAGCCAGGCCCGTGACCGCCCCACGGTCGGTTTCCTCCGCGGTGGTGACGCCCTCTTCGACGAGGCGTGCGGCAATGCCGGTCACGAGCCCCAGCAGCCGTCCCTTGACCGCTTCCTTGCGGGCCCCGTCGGCCACCCCTTCGAGGAACCACTTCTGCCCGCTGTCGAACTGCTGCTTGAGGAGCGGCGAGGGGGCGTAGAAGGGGCCGAAGGCGGCGTAGAGCGACGAGATCGCGTGGTAGGCGATGGGGATCCCCGTGGCGTTCATCAGGGCGAACGGTCCCATCTTCGTGCCAAAGAGCTCGTTCGCTGCGGCTTCGACCTCGGGAATGGTCGCCACCTTCTCCTCGACGATGCGGACCGCCTCGTTGAGGAGGGGGACGAAGAACCGGTTCACGCAGAAGCCTGCCGAGTCCTGGGTGCGGATCGGCAGCTTGCGGAGGGAGAAGGTGAGCGCGAGGAGGCTCTCGAGGGTGTCGCGGGAGGTCGATGGTCCCGGGATGACCTCGACCAGCTTGTTGACGGAGGCGGGGAAGAAGAAGTGGAGCCCGGCCGTGCGTTCGGGGTGGGGGAACGTCCCGAAGAGGTGGGCGACCGAGAGGCTGGAGGTGTTGGTCACCACGATGGCATCGTCGGGGACATGGGCGGCCACCTCGGCAAAGACGGCCTTCTTGACCTTCTCTTCCTCGAAGACGGCCTCGACGACGAGGCGCGTCCCGGTCACGGCGGTGGCGATGTCCGTCGTGAAGTGGAGGTTCTGGAGGATCCGTTCCTTCTTCTCCTCGGTCAGACGTCCCCGCTTGAGGGACCGCTGGAGGTTCTCCTGGATGATCCCGCGCCCCCGCTCCAGGTCCTTCTCGGTGAGGTCCCGGACCGTGGTGGGGAAGCCGGCCGTGGCGAGGCTCTGGGCGATGCCCGAGCCCATGTTGCCCGCGCCCAGGACGGTGATCTTCTCACCGGGTACGATCATGGGGACGCTCGCGAGCTCCGGGCGCCGTGCAAGAGGAGCTTCTGTTCGGCCGCGGCGATCGTCCGGATCGTCGGGACCACGGTGTCGGCGTTCAGGCTGATCGAGTCGATCCCCTGCTCCACCAGGAACTCGGCGATCTCCGGGTAGACGCTGGGGGCCTGGCCGCAGATCCCCACGGTCCTTCCGGCCTCGTGGGCGTCGTGGATGAGCATCTGGATCGCGCGCTTGACCGCGGGGTCGCGCTCGTCGAAGTAGCCCATCTTGCCCAGGATGTCCGAATCCCGGTCGGCGCCGAGGACGAGCTGGGTGAGGTCGTTCGAGCCGATGGAGAACCCGTCACAGTACCGGGAGAACTCCTTGGCGAGGAAGACCGTCGAGGGCACCTCGGCCATGAGGTAGAGCTTCATGTCGCGGCTCCGGCGGAGCCCCTTCTCCTCCATCATGTGGGTGATGACGTCGAGCTCCTCGGTGTTCCGGACGAACGGGAGCATCACGTGGGCGTTCCGGAGTCCCCGTTCCGTACGTACCTTGTTGATCGCCTCCAGTTCGAGGAGGAACGCCTCGCGGTAGACCGGGGAGACGTAGCGGGAGCACCCTCTCCAGCCGATCATCGGGTTCGACTCCTCCGGCTCGAAGGGCTCTCCCCCGGGCATGCCGCGGTACTCGTTGGTCTTGAAATCACTCGTCCGGATGATCACGGGGCGGGGGTTGAAGGCCTCGCAGACCTTCTCGATCCCCTGGGCCAGCCGGTCGACCATCTCCTTCCCCTTCCCCTGCTGGATCATCGCGAGCGGGTGCGTCTTCACGTAGCTGGTGAAGAGGAACTCGATCCGGAAGAGCCCCACTCCCTGCACGGGGAGCGCGGCGTACTCGACCGCCTTCTCGGGGATGGAGACGTTGACGTAGACCCGGGTGGTGGTGACGGGGTGGAAGTGGTGCACGGCTCCCCCGGAGGATGACTCGGCCTTCTTGGTCCCCTCGCCTTCCTTGGGGGCCAGGACACCGTCGAAGACGATCCCGAGCTTCCCATCGACGGAGACCGTCTGTCCCTCCCGGAGGGTGCGGGTCGCGTCGCGGGTTCCCACGATGCAGGGGACCCCCATCTCCCGCGAGACGATCGCGGCATGGCAGGTCATCCCGCCCTCGTCGGTGATGATCGCGGCGGCCTTCGTCATAGCCGGGACCATGTCGGGGGTGGTCATCGAGGTCACGAGGACCTCGGCGGATTGCATCTTCCCCAGGTCCGCGGCACCCTCGAGCATCCGGACGCGACCGGAGGCATGTCCGGGACTGGCCCCGAGACCGCGGAGGATGATCTTGGCGCCCCCGTCCCCGGTGGACGCCGAGGCGGGCTTGGGCGATCCGAGCGTGGTGATGGGTCGGGCCTGCACGATGTAGAAGTCGTGGCCCTCCAGGCACCACTCCACGTCCATCGAGCGGCGGTAGTGCGATTCGATCACGTGGGCGAGCGAGACCAGCTTCAGGAGCTTCGCGTCGTCCAGCTTGGGCGTGTCCCGGAGCTCGCCGGGCACTTCGACGCGGCTGTTGCCTCCCTCGTCCTTCCGGATGAGCTTGACCCGCTGGGCGGAGATCTTCCGGACGATGACCTGGGAGGTCGCGGGGTCCACGACGTAGTGGTCAGGGGTGACCTCACCCCCGACGATCAACTCGCCCAGCCCCCATCCGGCCTCGATGATCACGCGCTTCTCGCCGGTGTTGGGGTCGGCCGTGAAGAGGATCCCCGAGACATCGGAGTTCACCATCTTCTGGATCAGGACCGCGAGCTTCACCGTGCTGTGATCGAACCCCTTCTTCTGGCGGTAGACGATGACCCGCGGGGTGAAGAGCGAGCTCCAGCAGCGCTTGATGCTCGTCAGGACGTCGGCGGGCGTGCGCACGTTGAGGAAGGTCTCCTGGAGCCCGGCGAAGCTGGCGTCTCCCAGGTCCTCCGCGGTGGCAGAGGAGCGCACGGCACAGAACTTGACGTCGTTCCGAGCGGCGAAGGTGCGGTAGGACTCGAGGAGCATCGATTCGAGCTCCGGGGGGAATGGGGTCCGGTCAAAGAGCGCCCGGATGTTGGTGCTGACCGACTCGGCGTTCTCGGCGCCGTTCGAGCCGAGGCGATGGAGCTCGCCCTCGATCGTCTTCCCGATGCCGGTGAGGCGGACGAACGCATCGTAGGTCTGGGTGGTGATGACGATCCCCGGCGGAATGGGGATGCCGGTCTTGAACAGCTCTCCCAGCTTGGACGCCTTTCCTCCCGCGAGGGCAAGCTCGCTCTCGTGGAGCTCCTCCAGCGGGACGATCATGCGGTCGTTCGCAGGCAGGTTCTTTCCATCCTGGGTCGACCCGGACGTGTTCATGTTTTCTCCAGAGTGAAGGACTCGAGTGTGAGGGCCGGCGAATAGGGGTGTACCTCTCGCCGCTCCTTCAGGGTCCACTTCGGCGCTTGGCCTTTCGGTTCGACCAGGCTGCGGAGGGCTTCGGCCGCGGTTCCCTCGTCCGGCAGTCGGGGTACCGTGGTCGTCGTTCTACTCCGTTCTCGGGGAACCAGACCATAGAAGTGGAGCCACCCGGGGCTCTTCACGTGCGGGTCCACGAGCGTGATATACTTATATCCTTCGTGCGGGAGATTCATGACGACCCGGTCGAAGGCGCCCGCGTGGGCGAGAAATCCCGTCACATCCTCTTCGGCCAGGGTGAGCCGTTCCTCAACCCGGAGACGCCGGGCGTTCTCTCGGGCCAGCGAGATCGCCTGGACATTCAGGTCGACCGCCGTGGCCGCCGACCTCGGGTGACGGACGAGGAACGTGAGCGCGAAGGGACCGATGCCGCAGAAGAGGTCGAGCAGGTGCTCGCCGTCCCTGCCGCTCTGCGCCACGCGTTCGTGTTCCCCGGCGAGTCGGGGAGAGAAGTAGGCCTGGGCGAGGTCCACCCGGAACGAGAGGCCGTTCTCCCGGTGGGTCGTAGAGAGGGGGCCACTTCCGGCAATGGTCTCGAGGGACCGGATGCGGGTCTCGCCGTGGACCCCCCGGTCGAGCACCACGACCCGGCTCCCTGGAACGAAGCGCAGGAGTGCATCACCGATCGGGGCGCGGTGGTCGATGAGCTCGTCCGGAAGCCTCACCAGGACCACGTCCCCCACGATGTCGTATCCTCCGGGCAGGAGCGAGTGGAGATCGGGGGGTAGCTGCACCAGCTCGGCGTAGGAGGTGGCCCGTTGGGTCCGGACCTCGAAATCCGCCTCCAGCACCGGGTACGGGAGCGAGCCGGGGTCCTCGGTGAGCGGGAAGAGCACCCGGTCCGGTTCCCGCCGCGTCTCCAGCCCGCTGGCGATCAGATGGCGGGCGGCCAGCCACTTCCGTGCCGCCTCGGCTTCCTTCAGGGGGACGGCGCAGGCGAGGGAACGCATGCTCACGCGGACGGCGCGTCGGCCAGCATCATCGGGACCAGGTCGCGCCCGAGGATCTCCCCCAGGCTCCCGGCCCGTGCCGTCCCCTCGCTGAACTTGTGCGCGATCGCGCCGGTCGGCCGGACGGTTCCCCCCGCCACGAGCAACGGGACCGGATCGTCGCTGTGCCCCTTCAGGATGCAGGGGGTGGAATGGTCGGCGGTGACGGCGATGAGGACCTCGTCCAGGTTCAGCCCTTCCAGGAACGGTCCCATGAAGTACTGGTCAAGGCGCTCGACGACATCCCGCTTCCTCGGGGCGTCCCCATCGTGTCCCGGCTCGTCGGGTCCCTTGAGATGCACATAGACGAACGGGTCGTGCAACAGCGCCTTGCGGACGACCTCGGCCCGGTGACGGAGGCCTCCGGCAACATCGGTCCCCATGGGTCCCACGAAGATGTCGCGGAGGCCCAGCAGGCCCGCGATGCCTCGTTCGACCGGCATCTCGGTGACCGCGGCCCCGGCGAGGTGGTGCCGGCTCTGGAACGTGGGGAAGGACGACGGGACCCCCCCCGCATCGCGCATCAGGATGCGGTTGGCCACCAGCTTGCCCGCCGAGGCGCGCTGCGCGTTGGTAGAGTGGGATTCGAGCAGGTCGGCCGACCGGGCGGTGATGCGATTGAGCGCGTCGGCGGTGCGGGCCGCCTCGGGCCCGGAACCCACCGGCCGGATCTCGCGGGGGTAGGCACGTTCGGGCTTCACCGCGTGCCCGGCCCTGCCGACACGTTCGTAGTAGGGGTCGGAGTTCGACACCTCCCCGGAAAGAGCACCGTCCTCCCTCGGGGAGAGGCAGACGACTCCGCGGTGGCCCACGGTGGCGAGGAAGCGGGCCTCGATCCCCATATCCCCCACGAGGTCGGCCTCGGTCAGGGACCGGGCCAGTCCGTCGGATTCGGCCGTGGAGAGCCCCCGTCCGACCCGCTGGTCGACGATCCGGCCCGAGGCATCGGCGGTCGCGAAGTTAAGGCGGAGGGCCACGTCTTTCGGACCCAACTTGACTCCCGCGCCGAGCGCTTCGAGCACGCCTCGTCCGGGCGACTCCCGCTCAGGATCGTAGCCGAGCAGGCTCAGGACACCCGCGTCGGACTCGGGGGCCACGCCTCTCCGTACGGGTTCGAGCGTGCCCAGCCGGCCCAGTGATGCGAGCCGGTCGAGATGGGGGGTGTGGGCCGCTTCGAGGGGCGTTTTGCCCGCCAGGGCCGGATGGGGGAGGTCGCCGAGACCGTCTAGAACGATGAGCACGCGGGAGCGGATGGTCGCCATGGGTTTTCCTCCGATGACCGAGCCCCCCATCCTTAAATAGGGGCGGGAGGCTGGGGCGCGTCGCAGTGCCCGATCGAGAGTCGAGTTTGCCCACGGCCCAGGATTCTGAGAAGAAGGAGGGCGAGCAGCCCAAGGAGAACTCTCCTCCCCCGCGACCGACCTTCAAATCCCGGCTGTCCGAGTTTGCGCAGACCCCCCTCGGCTACGTGACCCTGATGGCACTCATCGTGCTCGGTGTCGCGGGCTCCCTCTACGAGCTCCAGATCCTGCTGGGAGCCGCCGTGATGCTGATCCTCGGGTTCGGGCTGCCCATCTATCTCGGGTGGAACAAATCCTACCGGACGATGTTCATCGTTGTGCTGGTGATCGCCGTCGCCACCCCTCCCGTCTGGGGAGCGATCGCGAACAACCAGCTGTTCGCCCCGTACTCCCCGCCCGCTTCGGTGGACAACATCCTTCAGAACGCCCAGGTGAACCCGTTCTCCTACCCGCCCCACGCGGACGGGACCTACCACTTCCGGGTGGATGCCGTTCGGCAGTCGGCCGGCTACAACGGGACCTGGGGGTTCATGGACGTGCGTTGGGTCGGGCTCTGGGTGACCAACTGCCCGTACGATGGCGCCGGGCTCAAGAACGGGTGCGGTGGGAGCCCTACGGATTACTTCCACAATTTCACCTACAACGTCCCGGCGGCGCGGCAGGGGCTGCCGTCCGTCCCAGCGTTCTTCAACGTCACCCTCCCCAGCAACCAGATCATCTACTACGTCTTCACGGCGAACTATACCCAGAACACCCCGTTCGCCACCGCCTACGACGGGGGCAAGGGGGAGACCTTTGTCGCGAACCAGCTCTGGAATGAAGTGGGTGTCGTCTCCGACACTTCCCAGCAGTACGTGGCCGGGATCCATGTGGGGGTCAACCCCTCGGGCCTTGCTTACGACAGCGCGAAGGGAGAGATCTTCGTCGCCAACTCGAACTCGAACAACGTGAGCGTGATCTCCGATGCCTCGAACCAGGTGATCGGCACGATCCCGGTGGGCTCCAACCCGTACGGGGTCGTCTACGACAGCGGGAAGGGGGAGATCTTCGTCGCGAACGCGGGCTCGGACACCGTCAGCGTGATCTCTGACGCGAGCGACAAGGTCGTCACGACCATCCCCGTCGGCTCCGGTCCGGTGGGCCTCGCCTATGACGGGGCCCAGGGGGAGGTCTTCGTTTCGAACTCCGTCTCGGGGAACGTTTCCATCGTTTCCGACGCCACCAACAAGGTCGTGAGCAACGTCCCCGTGGGCAACACCCCGGTCGGCATGGCGTACGACTCCGCCGACGGGAAGCTCTTCGTGGCGAACGAGTTCTCGAACGACGTGAGCGTGATCTCGAACACCACCGGCCAGGTGGTCTCCACGGTCCCGGTCGGCCTGCACCCGTTGGATGCGGTCTACGACAGCGGGCTCGGGGCGGTCTACGTCTCGAACACGGGATCGAACACCCTTTCGGTCATCACGGGGGCCACCTCGTCCGTCCAAAGCTCGGTGGCGGTCGGTCCCGCACCCACCGGTGTCTCGTACGACGCCGGCAAGGGCGAGGTGTTCGTTGCGAACACCGGCACGGGCAACTTGAGCATCGTCCTCGATTCCTCCCAGAAGGTGATCGCCTCGGTAGCCGCGGGGGCGATGGGATGGTACGCGTTCTCCTGCCTGGGCTACTGCACCATCTCCCATGGGGTGGCGGAGCCCTACGCGGACCAGGACCTCTACTGGAACGAGGGTCCCATTACCGGGTCGTGGGGAACGATCTACGTCGAGAAGATCCTCCCCTCGTACTACGAGGTCATGGCGGGGCTCAGTGGGCTGCTGGCCATCGTGGTGCTGGTCTACCGGTTCCTCAAGATCCGGGAGAAGCGCCGGCAATCCCAGGCGAGCGCCAGCGCCTCGGGGACGGCCTCCTCGGGGGAGACGCGGTGCCCCAAGTGCAATGCCGTGGTGAAGGAAGGGGAGTCGTTCTGCTGGAAGTGCGGGACGTCGCTCGAAGCTCCTCCCTCCTCGGAATCCTCCCCGGCGCTTAAATAGAGGTCCTTCTTCCCTCCGGAGCCGAGATGAAGATCAAGCGCGTCGAAGGGGTCCAGAAGGTGCGGATCACCTCGCTGACACCCGGCCCGGAGATCTACGCGAGCTACGACGGCCTGGCAGGACTTTCCGAGCGGACGATCCTGAAGGACCTCCTGAACGAGCTCGAGCGGGGCACCGTAGAGGTGCTCGCCGGCGTGGACCGCAAGGGCGGTTCGACCCGTATCTCCCGCGAGGAGTTCATCTCCTTGATCCGGGAGAAGGGGTCCGGACGGGTGTACGTTTACTTCGAGGACTATGTCTCCTACGGTGCGGGTGCCGGCGAGGAGGTTGCGGAGTTCTTCTTCCGCAGCATGCCCCTGGTGCACATGCCGGCCGGGAAGGATGGCGGGCAGCGGGAACGGCTCCGGCTCCTCCACACCCCGACGGCCATCGAAGAGGTCGAGATCGGCTCCTCGGCCTGAACCACCGTCAGGGTCCGCGGTTACCGGGCCTGCTGGTGGGGGACACGACCGGGCTTGATGCCCATGTAGTGGTCCAGCTTCGGGTTGTTCTGTAGGGACGTGATCACGATCACGTAGCTCTTCTCTTCCAGCCGTTCGGAGAACGGCGGGTCGATCTTGACGTCGAAGTAGTATCCCTCGGGACGCCGGGCGAGGCGGGCGACGCCCACCAGGATGGTCCCGGTGTCGGCGAGGAGCTTCTCCGAGGCCGAACGGAAGTCCATCCCCTTGAGGGGGGAACCCGCGTGGACCTCGTACTCGTTCATCGTCGCGCCGCGGGACGATGTGGTCAGGTCGTCGTAGGAGAGGGCGACCTCGGGCTGGGTGCAGGCCGCCGAGAGGATGCGCCCGCCCATCTCGGACGGGCTGATCACGTAGGTGATGCCGGCCGCCTGGAGGGTCTCCTTCAGCTGCTCGTGGGTGAGCACCACCACGATCCGGAGCTTCGGGGCCATCCCCTTGAGGATCAGCGAGGTCATCATGTTGCGCGTGTCGTCGTCGCTCACCACGACCGCCTTCGAGGCGTCCTCCACGTTCAGGAGCTTGAGGGAGGAGTGCTCCGAGTAGTTGCCGAAGGCGACGAAGACGTCATCCTCCGAGCTGATCCGGTCCCTGAGGAGCGGGTTCGTCCGGGCGTCCTTGACGTACCCGCTCACGAAGCTGCGGATCTCGGTCAGCTGGTCCTGCCGCGAGGTCATGATCGCGACCCTCTCCCCGGCGAGGAGGAGCTCGATCAGGGCCGCCTTGGCCGAGGGTCCCCACCCGAGCATGACGACATGGTCCTTCATGTGGGCGCCCTCACTTCCGAGCAACTCTTCCTCCTTGATCTGCAGGGAAAGCATGGTGACCGTGGAGACCAGGTAACCCACGACGCCGATCGTGGACAGCATCAGGACCGAGGCGAAGACCCGCGAGAGGCCGTTCGTCGGCACGACGTCGCCGTAGCCGACCGTGGAGAGCGTGGTGATCCCCCAGTAGAGCCCGGTCGTCCACGAATACCCCGTGGCGTAGACGAATCCTGCCACGGAGAAGAGGTAGATGCCGAGGATGATAGCGAGCGGCTTCCACACCCGCTCGATGACCTTGAAGAGTTGCATCCTGCCGGGCCATCCGTTACCTCCGTTTAAGTTTGGTGGAGCGTGCCCGTGGCCGGGTCGGCGGACGCGCATCCCGGAGGGCCCGGAGCTTCCCCTCGCCGACAATGGCGCGGAAGAGCTGCTCGACGGCCGCCGGCGAGAGCTGGTACTGGCGGGCCCAGCGGCGTGCCCGGGCGTAGACCCGTTCCTCCTGGGGGGCGTCTACGAGCGGCAACCCCAGCTCGGCCTTGGCGCGCCAGGCCCGTTCGACCATCTCGATGCGCTGGGAGACGAGCCACACGATCTCACGGTCCACCGCCTCGATCGCTCGGCGGTGGTGGCTAATGGTCCGCTTCACCTTCCCATTCCCGCCGGGTCTTGCCGTAGATCACTACGTTGTGCCAACGGCCGTGGTGGAAGAGGGCCTGGCGCAGGTGCCCCTCCTCCTGAAAACGGAGCGAGCGCAGCAACCCCACCGAGGCTGCATTCTCCTCATCGCTCGTGGCCCCCACCCGTTCGGTCCGGGTATGGGAGAACAGGTAGTCGACGAGCAGCCCGACGGCCTCTCGTCCCCGTCCCTTCCCCCGTTCCGAGGTGACCATGATGGAGTACCAGATGTCCGTGGTGTCGAGGGCGGGGTAGGAGTGATAGTAGCCCACCATCCCGATGGGGCTCTGGTCCTTCCGCAGGACGACGAGGAACCGGGGAGCGAGGGAGGCGGCGTCCTCGGACGCGTGGTGGATGGCGGCCTCGGTCGTGGAGAAGCTCTCGACCTCGAACCGGTCCCAGGGGGAGACCTTCTCCGGCTGGTTCAGCCAGTCGTACAGCAGGCGGGAATCCTCGGGAGTGGGAGGGCGCAGCAGGACCTGAGACCCTAGAAGGCTCCCCCGGGGAGGGGACCGGTCGGGTCTGCCCTTAGGCCGTCGAGTGGCCATTGGTCAGGAGCTTCCGTGTGTAGAGCCGCCCGGCGGACGTGAGCAGGTAGACCGGCTTCGCCTCGTTGTACCCGACGGCGTACTGCTCCTTGCGGGTGATGTAACGCATCGTCTCCAGGTCCTGGAGGGCGCGGCGGACGTGGTGGGTCCCGCGCTCCCGGAAGGCGCGCAGGATCGTCAGCTCGGTCGTGTGGCCGTCGACCTCGAACCGCTCCTGGTAGGCGCGGTGGGCCAAGAGGTGCAACAGTATGTCCTTGCGAAGGTCTTCGAGTGGAGCTTCGGTCGATACCGTCATCCGAACCGTCAGGCGATGGTGGTTACCTCGTAATTGAGGTGTAGTCCCTTGATGCGAGCATGCATCGTGCTGATGAGGCCGAGCACTTCCTCGATCGAGGCGCGGTTCTTCCACTTGTAGACGAAATCGTGCATTCCCATCGACTCCTCAAATCCGAGATCGCGCATGACGCGGGTCACTTCTTGCGGGTCGGCTCCTTCGGAGTTGAAGATCACTCTCACGTACGTTCGCATCGACTTCCCCTGAGTGGCGTCCTCTTTCCGCGAGAACAAAGCTCCCTATATAACCACTGCCGAAGCTTTTCTCACCGTTCGCTCGACCCCACGATTTTCGGTGCGGCGGACCTTTTCAGGGGGTCGTGGGCTGCGGTTAACGTTATGACCGGTGGGCAAATGATGGGCACCGGTGGACACGATGATCTCCCAGAAGTTTCCCGAGCACGTGGTAGACGTCTACGATCCGAAGACCGACGCCGTCAAGAAGCTCTCCCTGCCGAAGGATGTCACAGGGAAGTTCGTCCTCGTCTTCTGGTATCCTGCCGACTTTACCTTCGTCTGTCCCACGGAGCTGGCCGACCTCCACCGGCGAAAGGAGGAGTTCGAGAAGGTGGGGCTGACGATCATCGCCGCAAGCACGGACACCGTCTACACGCACAAGGCCTGGATCGAGGCGGAGGAGCTCCTGCACGGCTTCGACTACCTCATGGTGGCGGACCACAACGGCACTCTGGCCCGGTCCCTCGGGGTCTACGAGGAGACCAGCGGCGTTGCGAAGCGGGCCGCGATCATCTTCGACCCGGACGGAGTGATCCGGGTTGACTACCGTGTCGAGAGCAACATCGGTCGGAGCGCCGGGGAGCTGCTCCGGCTCGCAAAGGCCCTCCGGTTCGTACGGGAGAACCCCGGCTCCGCCTGCCCGGCCAGCTGGGACGACGGCGCCCCCATCCTCCACACGGGCATGAAGCTCGTGGGCAAGGTCGGTCAGGCGCTGAAGACGTAGGGCCCCGTGCTCTGCGCGGGGTCCAGTCCCCTTTCCGCTTTCACGGCAGGGAGGGCATGCCTTTATCTGCCGAAGAGCTGACGGAGAGCGGGCACGGATGAAGATCGCGTTCTTCACCGACACATATCTCCCGACACATGACGGAGTAGCCCATGTAGTCGCGGACATCGCACACACCCTGGCCCGCGCGGGCCACGAGGTCATGGTCTTCACGGTGGGTTCCCCCGACCTGCCGACGGAGACCCGCGAGCCCTCCGGGGTGCAGGTGGTCCGGACGAGCTCGATCCCCCTCCCCTACTATTCCCAGTACCGGACGGCGGTGATGCCCTGGCGCGTGGGGGACGAGAAGCTCAAGGGCACCGACATCGTCCACATCCACACCCCCGGCATGGTGGGGTTCTCCGGCCTTCTCGCCGGCCGGCACCGGGACATCCCGATCCTGGGCACCTTCCATACCAACATCCGCGACATGCGGAAGAGCCTCCCCGACAACTGGTTCACCCGCAAGTTCTTCCGCTACTTCTGGCTCTGGAACCTCGGGATCTACGCCCGGTGCAACCTGGTGACGGTCCCCGCACAGCCGGCGAGGGACCTCATGCTCTCCAGTTTCCGGACCGGCAAGGGTGCCCCGGTGGTCGTGCTGCCGAACGGCATCGACCTCACCCGGTTCCATCCCGGCATCGTGGAACCCGACTGGCCCGACCGGGTGCATGCGAAGGGCCAGCCCCTGCTCACGTACCTCGGCCGGCTCACCGAGGACAAGGGAGTGCATCGTTTCCTCCAGGCCCTCCAACAGCTCCCGACCACCTTGGACTGGCACGGGGTGATCGGAGGAGAGGGTCCGGAGGAGCCCGAGCTGCGCCGGGTGATCGAGTCCGACCCGGTCCTGAGCAAGCGGGTCTCCATGCTCGGAAGCGTGCTGGAGGACGAGAAGGCCGCCCTGCTCTCGCAGAGCCGTGCCTTCGTTCTCGCTTCGACCGCGGATGTCGCCCCGGTCGTCATGCTGGAGGCCATGGCCTCCGGCGCCACCCTCGTGGTCACCAAGCGGGGAGGGCCGGGTGAAATGATCCAGGACGGCACCACCGGTCTCCTGGTGGACCCGGAGGATTCCCGTTCCATCGCCGGGGCCCTGGAAAGCACGCTGACGGACCCGGCCATGGCCGAGCGGCTGAGCCGGCAGGCCCTCCAATGGGTCTCCCAGAACGCCTCCATCGACCGGACCGCGCAGGAGCTCCTGCGGACCTACCAGGCTCTCGAGCGCCGAGCTCCCATCCCCCTGCCCCTGATCCCGGCGGGATTCGCCCCGGCGTGAACTGGGGATGTCGAGCCGTGCAGGCTCGCTCGTGCGAAGACCGTAGACTGGGAACAGTAGCGCTTCGGGAACGGCCCTCAGCGGGAGGAGTTCCGGGAGAGCAGGCCGCCCAGCTTCATCGCGGCGTGGAGGTTGTGGTGGCTGACCTGTTCGACGTTGAGGCCGAGCGGCACCTTCAGTCCCTCCTTCTTGACAAAGCTCTGCAATTCCCGGTAGAGCTTCTGGGCGATGCGGATGGAGGGGTCCGCCCCGGCGTGGCTGCGACCGAGGATCGCATCCTGCAGTTCCTCGGGGACGTCCACCCCGAGCCACCGGACCAGGTCCACGTCGTGGGAGTCTTGGAGCGGGGCGAAAGAGAGGAAGATGGTCACCGGGTCGACCCCATGTTCCCGGCAGAGCGCATCATATCCTGACAGGAATTCGCGGATCCCCCGGCTCTCGAAGAGGATCTGGGTGGTGGCGTAGGTGGCCCCGGCCAGGGTCTTGGCGAAGAGCCGTTCGGCCTCCCCCGCCCGGGCGGGCATCGCGACCACCCCGATGAGCCCGGCGTCCACGCCCAGGTTGCGGAAGAGGTGGTTCACGATCCCGCAGGCCTCGACCACGCTCGGGCCCGGGTACTGGCGAAGGTGGCTGATTCCTCCGACGAGCACGAAATTGTGCACGTGATGGGTCTGGATCGAGGTGCGGGCCCAGCCAAGGAACTCGCCCCGGGACCGGAGGTGAACGACCACCTTGTTGACCACGACCTCCACCTCGAGCCGCTTGCGGAGCAGGTCGGCGAAGGACCGGGGCTCGTGCGTCCGGTAGAGCGGCATCCCGAGATGGTTCTCGTCGACGATCTCCGGGATGTTGATCGCCGAGACCCGCGGGAGGGAGGAGATCACCTCGTGAAGCCGTCGGACCGACTCGTCCACGCTCGCCGGGGAGGCCCGGCGGGCCGGAGGGATCGCCTCGAAGAAAAGGGGGTCCTTCCGGATGACGTCCCGGAGGACTAGCGACTTGCCCATGGAACGGGGTAAGAGGGGCAGCGCAATATTAGTCTTCTTCGTAGGCAATGCCCGTATAGGTGCTTATATCCCCGGGTTCGTAGGGCACGACGTGTTGCCCGTAGCTACCGGCCTGACAACCTTCTTCCCGAGGTCCGAGGAGATCGTGCGAGCCTCCCGAGAGTTCGAACGGGGGCGCCGTACCCGCGCGGAACTCGACCAGCTCACCGTCCGGGGGGAAGGGATCGTCACGGCGCTCGAGGAGCGGCTGGGCCTCTCCTGGGTGACGGGGGGTCACCTCGGGGTCCATGACCTCTTCCGCCCCCTCGTCGACTCCACGGAAGGGATGATGACGGGTCCCCTCACGCGGTGGTACGAGACCAACACCTTCTACCGGCGACCGGTCGCCGAGGCCCCTCCCCGGTTGAACGTTCGGAAACTGGCCTACCACCTCCCCTCCGCATCGGGGAAGGCCTCCGTGATCCTCCCAGGCCCCTGGACCTTCGCGCGTCTCACGGAGGACCGGCGGACGGGCGCCCCCCACGACCTCGAGGCCCAGCTGGTCTCGGTCCTGGAGGGAGCGATCGTGGCGCTCCGGAATGCCGGTTTTGCCCAGTTCATTCTTCATGAACCGGAACTGGTCGTGCGACCTCCGGCCGGCCCCGCCGCGGAGCAGCTGCTCCGCGAATACTCCGGGCTGCGGGCCGCCCTGGGGAAGTCCTCCGGGCTGGTCTGGACCTACTTTGGGAATGCGGGACCTGTGCTTCCGCTCCTCGCGCGACTCCCGGTCGACGGAGTAGGAGTCGATTTGTCGGAGACGCGCCCTTCGGACCTGCGCTCGTGGACGGCCTCGCAGGAGCTCGGGCTCGGGTGTCTGGACGCCCGCACCTCGCTCCCCGAGAACCCCGAGGACATCGCCAAGATCGCCCGGGAGCTCCTCTCGCGGCTCTCCCCACGCGGGCTGGTTCTCGGTCCCGGGGTGCCCCTGGACCTTCTGCCCGAGACGGCCGCCATCCGGAAACTCGAGGTGCTTGGAAAGGCTCGCATGCTCCTGGGAGGTCACCCGGCATGACGCTCTTTCCCACCCAGGAGGTAGGTTCCCTCCGGAAGCCGTTCTGGCTTGTCGAGGGGCTGCGCGGGAAGGGGATCTCGGCGGTCGCGGAGAAGGAGCTGGCGCACTGGTCCCAGACCGTCCCGATCCACCGTGAACCGGACCCCCGGGCCGCTCGTCTGGACCCCGCCGGGCTCCCGATGCTCTCCCCGGCGGACCTGCGCGACCTCGGATCCCTCTTCGGGCTGCGGTACCTCGAGAAGGCGGGGCTCGACATCGTCTATGACGGTGAGATGCGCCGGGTCGAGATGTACGAGTACCCGGTCCGACAGGCCACCGGGTTCGAGTTCCTGGGTCACGTGCGCTCCTTTGACAACAAATACTACCTCAAGGCCGCCTGCGTCGGAGAGGTCGGGCTCCGGGCCCCCTACCACGTCGAGGAGTTCCAGTTCATCCGCGACCACGCGAAGGGGATACCGAAGGTACCGGTGACCGGCGCCTACACCCTCGCCGACTGGTCGTGGAACGAGTACTACCTCAACCGGCAGAAGGGATGGAAGGGCCGGGCCGAGCGGAAGGCGGCCCAGCGGGAGTTCGCCGTGGAGATCGCGCGCAAGGTGGTGCGCCCCACGCTCCGGGCCCTCGCCGATGCCGGTGCGAAGATACTGCAGATCGATGAGCCCGCCGCCGGGACCCACCCGGACGAGGCGGACCTGGTGGCGGAGACGTTCAACGAGTCCACCCAGGGGGTGGACGCGAAGTTCGTGATGCACATCTGCTTCTCGGACTACCGCTCGCTCTTCCCCGCTGTCTTCGAGGCGAAACGTTGCTCCCAGTTCCTGCTCGAGTTCGCCAACCGCGACCGGGGAGGGATCGACGGGTACGAGGAGCTCCAGTACTTCGCGGACGTGAACGACCACCGCGAGGTCGGGGTCGGTGTGCTCGACATCCACCGGGATGAGATCGAGACCCCGGAGCTCGTGGCCCAGCGCGTCCTGAGGGCGGCCAAGATCCTGAAGGACCCCGCCAAGGTGTACGTCAACCCGGATTGCGGGCTCCGCACCCGGTCGCTGGACGTGGCGTGGAAGAAGCTCACGAGCATGGTCGAGGGGACCCGGCTCGCCCGTTCCCAGTCCCAGTGACCCGGGGATCCCCACGCACCCGACCGAAATAGGGGACGGGACCGGCGATCTCTCCGAGGGCGCCGCCCGCGGAGAGATTAAGTAGCGGCCCGTGTATAGATGTTCATGCTCTCTGCACGGTCTCGTACAGGAGTGGCCATGATCTTCGGCATTGCCATGACCGGTACGATACTTTTCGCCGCCTTTCTCGGAAGCGGGGCATCGAATGCATCGGTCCCCAGCCCGTCGGACTACACCAGTCCCAGCACCCCGTCGGGACTCTCGACCGCCGACTACGCCATCATCGGGATCATCGTGGCCCTGTTCCTCGCCGGTATCCTCTACTACGCCTTGTTCCTGCGCGGTGGGAAGAAGGGAGGCGAAGCGGAGGGGAACGAGGAGTCCTCCTCCAACGACCAGGACGAGGATGACAGCGACGACGATGACAACGACGAGGACCTCGACTGAGGCTTCTCGGGATCTTCTCTCTCTGATCTCGGCTTTCGGTCACTCGGCAGGGTATCTCGGGGCACCGGCCTGAACCCGTGCTTTGCCATTCGCGGCGCCAGGACCCGAACGGCTAACCGCGCTCAGGGAGGACAGCTCTGCTCCGTCACGACCTGCGGCACCTCAAAGATGTACGCGTCCCCCCCGGACGGGTGGTAGAGGAGCACGATCGCCGGGGTTGCGGCGAGCAGGGGTGCCGGGTCCATGGGCCGCCACAGGATGTTGTTCGCTCCCGTGACGAAGATCTCGGTGATGCCGAGTACGCGCAGGTCCTGGGCTACGACGGGCGTGTAGTTCCCCCAGGAGAGATTGTCCACCGCCTGCCAGTACGACCGGTTCAGGACGGGGGGGTTCATCGGGAAGCTGACCCGGGCATCCGAGTACGCCGGAAGATACTGGGCGGCCGACCCCGGGGCTATGAGGACGTTGGAGCAGGAAGGGAGCGAGGAGCTCCACTGGAGCGCCTCCAGGTCGGCGGGGGTGACATTGGCCAAACGATGGACGATCTCCCCCAGGTACACGGGGGCCTGGGTGGTGGTCACGACGGTGCCCGTCGCCAGTGGGACCACGAGCACCGCGCTGGCAACCAGGACGATCCCGGTGGCCCTGTGCCGGGCGTGGGGCGGACGCAGCGCCGCGCGGTCCGTCCGCACGGTCCGGGGGTCACGCCGAGCGCCGAAGTGCCCACGGAGCTCTGCCATCGCCCAGAACAGGGGTAGCGAGGCGACGGATCCGTAGAAGACGAAGAGGAGGATCGACACCTCCCCCAGGTTGGTCACGGCGTTGAGCCCTTGCAGGGAGGGCGCGGCCGCCGGTCCCAGCAGTCCGACCGACAGGATGAGCAGGCCGGTCGCGAGGCCCACGGCCATCATCCGGGTCGTTGTCTGCCCGAGCGGACGGCTCGCCGGCCGGTAGAGGCCCCCCAACTGAAGGACGAGGAGGAAGAGGCCCACCGCGAGGAGCACCGCGAGCTCGACCTTCAGGATGGGGAAGGGAGAGAGCCAGACGTCCGATGGACGGAAGAGGAAAGGGTCCACCAGTCCCACCCATGAACCTACGAACGGGCTCGAGGCCCGCCACTCCTGGAAAGGGGACGGTCCCATCACCGTGAGGGTGTGTCCAGGATACCCCCACCACTCGACGATCCCCCACAGGCTTCGGAGGACGAAGGCCATCGCGACGAGCGTGATCACCAGGGCACGCGACAGGGCGGCGCGCCACGGAAACCCGGCGCGGTGCGGGCCCAACGCGATCCACACGAAGACCAGGACCACGAGGAACTCCGCGCAGACCACGCTGAGCGACGCGAGGATGCCGGCCAGGACGGCCATGCCGACCACGGCACTCCAGGGGAGCCCTCCGTCGCGGAAGAGCGACGGGACCCAGGCGACCCAGAGGAGCAGGAGCGGGAAGCCGAAGAGGAAATCGTAGGAGCCGCCCACCAGAAACCGCGGCCACGTGAGCAGGGCCGCCATCGCCAGCGCGAAGACCGCTCCGGAGTAGCGCCCCCGGGGGGTGTCCATCCCCTGCAGCCGGTGTCCCCACACGAACGCCGCCGGAACGGAGAGGGCCAGGAAGAGGGCGGGCAGGTAGATCGGGGCCTCGGGCAGGCTCCACCCGAAGAGCACCACCCCGGTGGCGAGCCAGACCGCGGTGCCTTGGGGATAGACCACCCCCATGTCGGCGTAGGGGAGGAGAGTGGACGACACGCTGCCGTGGACGAGCAGAAGATGGGCGAAGAGGGCCTGGATGCTTCCGTCGTAGGTGTTGGCCACCGGTGCACCGGTCAGGATCCCCACCTCGTAGGAAAGAAGCAGGAGGAAGAGGAGCCCCACGAGGAGCAGCGCCGGGACCTGCGGCGAGCGCAGCGCCTTTCGGAGGTCGGGAGGCGGGCCCCAGCGCCACTCGGTCAGGGGCCATCCAATGAGCCCGACCGCGATCACCCCGATGACGAGCGGGTCGCCGAAGACTCCCAGCGGCAGGCTGGCCAAGAGGAAGAGGAGGCCCCCGGTCAGGTAGAGGGCGACCAGGCAACGTTCAAGCCAGGGAAGCGACCTCCCGACCCGGAAGAGCCGCTCGCCTGCGTTCAGGACCAGGAGGCCCGCGGGGGCCATCAGGACCGCGAGAAAAAGGAGTTCGGCCTCCGCCACCGCAGTGGGCAGGGTCATCCCCGAGGAGGATGCGGGAAGGGGTATAATGTCCCCGGGGCGGCGGGCCATCGCTTTTTACCCTGCACCGAATCGGGGGGCGGAGCAGTCCCGTGCCGAAGTCACGTCCGGTCGACCGGATCCGTCGCCGGGTGACCGCTGCCTTCGGCCCCCGCACGGCAGCGATGATCCCTGCCGGATACCAGCGCATGGGACGGTTGGTGCTCGTCCGACTCCCCGTTGAGCTCCGGTCCCACGAAGCCGAGATCGGGGAGATCTACCGGCAGGAGCTTCACGTGGATGCCGTGCTAGCCATCGACCGGGTGGAGAAGGGCTCCCGCCGTGTGCCCCGCGTGCGAGTGCTCTCGGGCGAGGGCACCGAGACGGCCGTGCGCGACGGGGACCTGGTCTATCGCCTAGACGCGGCCCAGCTGCTCTATTCCGCCGGGAACATGGAGGAACGCCACCGGATTGGACGACTGGTGCGACCGGGAGAACGGGTCGTCGACCTCTTCGCCGGCATCGGCTATTTTGCCCTGCCCGCGGCCCGGATCGGACGGGCGTCCCGAGTCGTCGCCGTGGAGAAGAACCCGGTCTCGTTCGGCTACCTCTGCCGGAACATCACGGAGAACAGGCTCGCCGGTCGGGTATTCCCGGTGCTCGGAGACAACCGCACCGTGGAACTCCCGCCGCACTCCTTCGACCGGGTCATCCTCGGCTACCTCCCCTCGGCCTTCCCTTTCGTGGGACGGGCCCTTGAGCTGGTGGTCGAAGAAGGGGGCTGGGTGCATGTGCACTCCGTGACGAGCACCCGGCTCCTTCCTCGTTCGGAGCAGGCACTCCGGGAGATCGTCCGCAGGGCCGGGGGGGAGATCATCGGCCTGACCTCCCGCACCGTCAAGTCCTACGGTCCCGCCCGCGACCACAGGGTGTGGGACCTCAATGTCCGCCCCGGAGGCTCCGCTCCGGCAGAGCGGCGGTCGAACCGTGGTAGCTACATTAGCCACCAATTCCTGAGCAAAGTAGATAACCCTCGCGGGCCTCGGGTCCCAGTGAGGTACCAACCATGTCGATAAGCGTAGGAGACGTCGCCCCCGACTTCGAGGCCCCCACCTCCCAAGGGGGAAAGCTGAAGCTTTCCGGACTCCGGGGGAAGAAGGTCGTCCTCTACTTCTATCCGAAGGCGTTCACACCCGGCTGCACGGTCGAGACCCAGCGGTTCGCGGAGATCACCCCCCTCCTCGACCAGAAGGGGGTCCAGGTGGTCGGCATCAGTGTTGACAACGCCAACACCCAGCACAAGTTCGCGGAGAGCTGCCATGCGAACTTTCCCCTCGTGGACGACGAGACGAAGGGCATCTCGAAATCCTACGGGGTCCTCGGCATGATGGGGCTGGCCAAGCGCGTCACCTTCTTCCTGGATGAGAACGGCAAGGTCGTGGACCTGGTGGATGCGATGCGACCCGCGGCCCACCTGGACCGCACGCGCGAGCGCTTCCTGGCCTGAGGTCCGGTAGCTTAGCTCCGGGTCTGTTCCAGGGCGGCCAGCTTCCCGGCCACCCGTAGGCTCACCGCCCCGCGCACCGCGAGGAGCGCCACGAGGAAGATCGGCACCAGGAGGATGTCCGGCGGGAGGGGGCCCACGGAGGGCCAGGCGAAGGATGTCCGCTGGGAGATCGCCTCCCCGCTCCAGAAGACGGCGAAGGTGAAGAGCAGGGTCGTCCCGATCCACTTGAGCGGCGGCACCTTGAGCTTCCGGATGTTCTCGTGGAGGGCGATGCCCAGGCTGACCAGCAGGATCACTCCGGCGCCAAAGCCCAGCAGCGCTTCGGGCCCGTACCCTCCGGCGGTCAACGCCAGGAGGACGATCACGGCCTCGAGCGTCTCCACGGCCCCCACGGAGAACCCTCCGCTGAACAGGGCCTTGGAACCGAACTCCTCCTCGGCGGAGTGGGGTGGCTCCCCCTTGCCGATCCGTTTCTTCGCCTCCCGGAAGTAGGTCTTGACCGTGGAACGGAGAAGGAAGAAACCAAAGCCCCAGAGCATCACGGCGCTGACGATGAGCAGATAGAACGTCACGGTCGTGATGAGCCGGGCGACGCTGACCAAGGCTATTCCCGTCCCGAGCGCGATGAGCCCGACCACGGCCACGCCCGCTATCGCCCCATGGATCGCAGGGCGCATGTCCCGCGAAGAGGCCCCGAGCGCATAGACGATCGCCACCACCTCGGTGAGCTCGAGATCGGTCACCAGGAAGGCGGCGAGGAACGCCCCGATGATGCTACCGTACTCCATGGATGTCGGTCCCTAGCGGACGGGCTATAAACCGTGAGCGGACCGCTGGGAAGACCGGCACGGGCAGGAAAGGCCATCTGCCCACGGGCTTCTCACCGGCGGCACTTGCGCATGTCCGGCCGGAAACAGAGCACCTTGGACACCTTTGGGGGAACATCGGACTCCCCTCCCCCTGAGGGGCCGAGACCTGCCCCCGCTGCCTCGGACTGGGTGGAGCATCCCCAGATCGCGCGGGAACGGTTGCGGGCCTGGCCCTTCCAGGAACGGCTCGCGAAGGAGGCGCTCCGGCGGAACCTCCTGGTCGTGTTGCCCACCGGGCTGGGGAAGACCGTGATCGCGGCCCTCACCGCGGCGGCCGTGCTGGAGAAGGGCCGGGGCAAGGTCCTCTTCCTGGCCCCGACACGCCCGTTGGTCGTCCAGCACGCGCGCTCCTTCGAGGAGTGGTTCGTCAGCCTCCCGCACGCGGTCTTCACCGGGGAGGCCCGCCACCCTCGGAGGGAAGGCACTTGGGAGGCTGCCCGGGCCATCTTTGCCACCCCCCAGGTGATCCTCCACGACCTGCTGGAAGGGATCTACTCGCTCAAGGACGTCGATCTCATCATCTTCGATGAGGCCCACCATGCCCGCGGAGAGTACGCCTACGCGAAGCTAGCCCCGATCTACCGGGCCCAGCGCCCCGAGGAGGGACACGTCCTCGCGTTGACCGCTTCTCCCGGGTCCCCGTCGGAGCTCGTGGCCAAACTGGGGTTGGACGGGGTGGAAGCCCGGGAGCGGGAGGACCCGGAGGTCGCCGAGTACGTTCAGTCCATCGACCACAGCACGGTGCGGGTCTCCCTGACCCCCGAGCAGACCGAGGCGATCCGATTCCTCACCACCGCGGCCCGGGAGGAGATGGTCCGCCTGCAGCGCTACGGGTTCCTGCGCCGCAAGAAGCTCACGGTCACCTCCATCAAGGACCTAGTCGACGTCCGGAAGGAGATCTGGGCAAGGCCCGGGAGCACCGGGCTCAAGTTCCAGGCATTGGGGCGCCTGGGCATGGCCCAACACATGCTCCACGGAGTCGAGCTCATCGAACGGGAGGGATTGCGTCCCTTCGTGGAGTACGCCCGGCGGCTCCAGACCACGAGCACCAAGCGGCTCGACCAGCGGTTCCTGGCCCATCCTTCCGTCGTGAAGGCCCTGGAGATCGCGGAGTCCTCCCTCACCGGAGGGGCCGAGGCCTCCCACCCGAAGGTCGAGCGACTGACCGAGATCGTGCGGGAGCTCCTGTCGGAGAAACCGTCGGCCAAGGTCCTCGTCTTCGCCGAGTACCGGGACTCGGTGCGGACGTTGGTCGAGCACCTGCGGTCGGTCGGGATCTCGGTGGAGTCCTTCGTCGGCCAAGCCCGCCGCTCGGCGGAGGACCCGGGGATGAGCCAGCGAGAGCAGGTCGCACGGGTCGAGTCTTTCAAAGCCGGGAGATTCTCGGTCCTCGTCGCGAGCCGTGTCGCGGAGGAGGGACTGGACATCCCGCAGGTAGACCTGGTGGTCGAGTACGACGTGCTCTCGAGCTCCCTGCGGACGGTCCAGCGTCATGGCCGCACGGGCCGGACCACCGCGGGTCGGGTCGTCTCTCTCGTGGCCGAAGGGACCAAGGAGGAGCGCTATCGGGTGCGCGCGGCCGAAAAGGGCTCGCGGACCCGGCGGGCCCTTCGCAACCTGAGCACCCGGTGATCCGCATACCCGAAGTGGTAGGCCTTCCGGGCCAGGTGGGCACGCACCCCTTCCACCGGGTCGCGGGCCTGGAACCCTCGGACGACCTCGTCCATGCCCCAGTCGTGGAGCGCCTGTCCCTGGGAGGTGAGGCTCTCGACCTCCCATCCGGTCTCCGCCGCCTCCCGGCCGGCCTGGGTGAAGTCGACCCAGCAACCGATGTCCGTTCCGCCTAGGTTCTCCAAGGGGCTCGTCCCGGCCGCATGGTGCCGGAAGGTTTCCATGGTTCCCCGGGGCATCCGTTCCAGGAGCCCGTCGCGCGAGTCACCGTAGTCGAAGAAGAGCGCCTCCCCCTCCTCGAGGACCCGTGCGAGTTGGGCGAAAAGGGCCCGATAATGGGTCGTGACCTCGGCAACGGTGCCCTCGGGGGCGGACTGCGGGAGAATCGAGTCGAGTCCGGGCTCGGAGAGCGGTCCGGTCTCCCACCCAAGATGGGCGGCTCCCCCGGAGGACCCTTCCACGCGCACCCAGCGCTCTTCCCAACCCTTGGCGGTCCGCTCGAGGATGTGGAAGGGTAGCGCATCGAGGAGCTCGTTCGCGATCGCGACCCCGGGTCCCGCCGGGACTCCCTCTAATGACCGGGACCATTTGGGAGCCACGGCCCACTCGGGGTCCGGTGCCTTCTGATCGCGGGGAAAACGGTCGATCAGGAGCACGTTCCATCCCTGGACGGCCTCGCCGATGGTCTCGTGAACCGACCTCACGACATCCCGGGTGAGCATCCCTTCCCCCGCCCCCAACTCGATGAACGTGAACCCCTTCGGCCGGTCCAACCGTTCCCACTCCCTCACCGCTTCCCGCGCGACGGTGGCCCCGAAGACCGGGTGGATGCGCGGAGCCGTCTGAAAGTCGCCCGCGGGGCCGAAGACCTGCGGCCGCCCGTAGTACCCCCACTGGGGGGCGTAGAGGACGACCTCCATGAACTGGCTGAAGGGGATCCTTCCGTCCTGCGGTCGGGAGATCCGGAGGAGCTCGACGGCCAGCGCACGGGACCGTTCGGAGTCTTCCATGACGGTGCGGAAGAACGCCCGGAGGTTATGAACTGCGGGTGAGGAGCACGGGTCTCGAGGCCGCGGACGGGAGGGGGTCCGGTCCGGCCCGGGAGCTGCGCACTACCCGATGTAGCCGAGGTCCTCCTTCGGTTGCGAAGGACCGCCTGTCGAGGGGGTGTCCGTGACGAGCTTCGCCTCGGTCTCGCGCAGGCGCGAGGCGATCCGGTCGATCTCCTTCGCCTTGGCCTCGAGGTCGGAGAGGTCGACGTCCATGTTGAAGGTCTTGAGCAGGATGCGGAGGACCGCCTCGGCGCTCCGGGGGTCCACGAAGTATCCCGAGGTCTCGCCCATGAGGCAGATGCTCTCCATCTTGTAGAGCTCGCCGAGACCCAGGAAGAGGCCGCTCGCACCGATGAGCCCGCTCCCGGGCTCGTTCCGGGCGAAGACCACGCCCAGCTTCTTCATCTTCTCGATCAGCGAGTTCGAGGTCGCGGCCCCGATCACCCGGGGGTTCTCGACCATGTGGCCTTGGGCGAAGCCCGCGAGCGTGAAGACCTGGCGGACGCCCATGCCCGACACGAGCGACAGGACCTTGTCCGTCAGCTCGTACTGCCCTTCGGGGCTGATCCCCTGGTAGTCGCCCACGAGGATGAGGAGGTTGCGCTCCTCGGGTGTCTTCGCCTTGTAGTAGTAGAGGTCGTTCGAGACCATCCGGATCATGCCGGACTCGTTCACGTAGACCTGCGGTGGGAAGTACTTCGAGTAGATGGTCACGAACTTGGTCGCGCCGATGGCCTCCTTGAGGTAGTCGGCGGCCAGCTTCGCGACGTTACCGAGCCCCGGGAGACCCACGATGAGCACTGGATCCTTGAGCTCGACCTTCTCCAGGACACGGACGACTACGTCTTCCATTGCGCACCGGGGCGTAAGATATCAGCCGGCCTTATAACCTCCCGGATATCCCAAACGGACATGTCGTGGCGCATCTTCGTGCTCCCGAAGGAAAAGCAGGACGCCGTCGAGGAGGTCCTGAAGGATGACGTGCTCTGGAGACAGACCCGCGTGTTCAAGGACGCCGCCCCCCTCGGAGGGAAGGCGAGCGATCTTTTCCTCTATCTGAGCGGAGGAGAAGAGGCCATGAAGCGGGCCGACGAGAAGGTCCCCCCGACCGCCCAACCACTCCCGAAGGACGAGGCCGAGCGCGTGCACACGCGCATCGTAGAGGAGCAGGAGAACGCGGCCCAGGGGATGGGACTTCTCTTCTCGGAGTGAAGGAAGCCTCCGGGCGGATTCCCGGCCTCCTCCGGGACAAGTACCCCTGGGGGAAGGTCCTGGGTCTCCTCGCCCGGCACTACGAGGTCGGGGACTGGCGGGTCCCGTACCTCAATGCGAGCTCCACCGACCCGTTCCGGGTCCTCGTCAGCACGATCCTTTCCCAGCGGACCCGCGACGAGGTCACCCACGGAGTAGCCGAATCCTTGTTCGAACGGTATCCCACGGCCGCCGCACTGGCCGGGGCCCGGGAGGCGGACATCGCGCGGCGGATCCGCCGCATCGGCTTCTCCCGCGCCAAGGCGAAGGCCATCCGGGCGGCGTGTCGTGAGATCGTCGATCGGTATGGCGGGAATGTGCCCACCGACGTGGACCAGCTCCTCGAGCTACCCATGGTGGGTCGGAAGACCGCGAACTGCGTCCTCGTCTACGCCTACGACACCCCGGCGATCCCCGTCGACACCCACGTCCATCGGATCAGCCATCTTCTCGGGGTAACTGAAACGCGCACCCCGGAGGAGACGGAAGAGGTGCTCCGCCATTCGGTCCCCCGTTCGCTCTGGAAGGCCGTGAACCCCTTGCTCGTGCAGCACGGCCAGAACATCTGCCGTCCGACGGGACCCCGCTGTGACGAATGCCCGGTACAACGGTACTGTGCGACCGGGACCCGCGGGCGACCCGCGAAGCGCGCCGCCCCTTGAACTTCGAATCGAAGCGGTGGGACCTCAGTCCCGGGTCATGATGGTGTATCGCACCCGGCTCCCGGCCAGCGTGCCATGGAGCTTGCGGACGATGGACCCGTACTGCTCGGGGGTCTCCCATGAGATGGAGAAATCGTAATCGCCCACCTCGGTCCGGAAGCCCATCTTCTTCAGGTCTTCCACCACGTCGAGCGGTCCCGCTCCCTCGCTGCTGAAGTACATCTTGACGTACGTCCTCATCGCCGGTACACCTAGCCCGAGGAGGGGGCCCATCGTTTAAAGCTTTGTGTGTGTGGCGGCCACCGTTCACGAGCGATGGATCCGAAGGAGTACGAGAACGATTATTTCCGCCGGAACGGCTTCCGCCGCCGCGTCTGCACGAAGTGCGGCGAGGCGTTCTGGTCGACCGGGGACCGGAGCGTCTGCGCCGAGACCCCGTGCACCCCGTACTCGTTCATCGGCAAGAGCCCCTTCTCGAAGTCGTTCACGGTGAACGAGTTCCG
>JAJYEA010000005.1:75294-91111 GCA_021790425.1 Thermoplasmata archaeon
TCGAGGAGAGGGGCCACACCCGGATCTCACGCTACCCCGTGGTGCCCCGTTGGCGCGACGACGTCCTCTTCGTCCAGGCCTCCATCTACGATTTCCAGCCCTGGGTGACCTCGGGGGCGATCGAGCCTCCGGCCAATCCGCTCGTCATCTCCCAGCCCTGCCTGCGTTTCATGGACATCGGCGAGGTCGGGGTCTCCCTCCGCCACCTCACGGAGTTCGAGATGCTGGCCCACCATGCCTTCAATGGCCCCGGTCACGAGGTCTACTTCAAGGACCGGACCGTGGAGCTCTGCCACGATCTCTTCACCGGCTCCCTCGGTGCCAATAGCTCCGCCATCACCTACAAGGAGGAGGTGTGGGAGGGCGGCGGCGACATGGGCCCCTCCCTCTCCGTGGGGCTCGAGGGCCTCGAGATCGCGACGCTGGTCTTCATGCAGTACTCGAAGCAGGGGGATGTGATCAAGCCCCTCCCCCTTCGGATCGTGGACACGGGCTACGGCCTCGAGCGGATCGTCTGGGAGAGCCAAGGGACGCCCACGATCTACGAGGCGGTCTTCCACGACGTGCTCCAGGAGCTCCCCTCGGACTTCTCGCTCCGCGAGGCGGCCATGCTCGTCGACCATGCCCGGAGCCTCACTCTCATGCTCACGGACGGGGTCGTCCCGTCGAACGTCAAGGAAGGCTACCTGGCCCGTCTCCTGCTGCGGAGGATGATCCGCGTCCTGGACCACCACCCCGGCCGGATCACCCTCGAGGACCTGCTCCACACGATGGTCCGCCATGTGGCCAAGAGCTTCCCCGAGGTGGGAGCCGCCGAGAAGGAGATCTTCGATGTCCTCACGGTCGAGCAGGGAAGGTTCCGGGAGACCGTCGAGCGCGGCCGCACCTACGTCCGGAAGCTCGAGGCGCGCCTCGCGGACGACGGGAAGCAGGTCGGCGTCCCTGAGCTCCTCGAGCTCTACGACTCGATGGGCATCACCCCGGACGTGGCCGCCGAGGAGTTGAAGCACCCCCCCGCGATACCGGACGACTTCTTCGCCCAGGTCGCCCGCCTTCACGAGCGCCCCGAATCCGCGGCCCACTCGGACTCGGGCGGTTCCCCCTCCGAGCCCCTGCCGGAGCTTCCGCAGGACGTGCCGCCGACGGAGGTGCTTTACCATCTCGACCCGTATACGACCCGGTTCCGCGCGAAGGTCGTATGGGCCCACGGTCCCTGGGCCGTGTTGGACCGCACGTACTTCTATCCGACCGGGGGTGGGCAGATCACGGACACCGGCATGCTCGGGGGGATCCCCGTGGTCGAGGTCTCGCGAAAGGGCCCCCACGTCCTCCACCGGCTGGGCTCCGCGACGGGGTTCACCGCCAAGGCGGGAGAGGAGGTCGAGGGACACATCGACGAGGGCCGTCGGCGTCAGTTGATGCAACATCACACGGCCACGCACCTCCTGAACGGGGCTCTCCGCCAGGTCCTGGGAAACCACGTCTGGCAGGCGGGCGCCTACAAGGGGACCGATGGCGCCCGGCTCGACATCACGCACTTTCAGGGGCTCACGGACGAGGAGACCTCCGAGGTGGAGCGCATCGCCAACCGGGTGGTCCGGGAGGACCGGCCCGTGAAGAGCTACTTCTCCCCCCGCAGCGAGGCGGAGGCCCGCTTCGGGTTCACCCTCTACCAGGGCGGTGCCGTACCCGGGAAGTCCCTGCGGATCATCGAGATCAACGGGTTCGACATCGAGGCGTGCGGAGGCACCCATTGCACGCACACCTCCGAGGTCGGGCTCGTGAAGATCTTCTCGACCGAACGCATCCAGGACGGGATGGTCCGGGTCAACTTCGCCGCCGGAGACCGTTCGCTCGAGCTCCTCCAGGGGCACGAGCGCATCCTCCGAGAGCTCTCCCGGAAGCTGGCCGTCCCGGCCGAGGGGCTTCCCGCGGCGCTCGACGGCGTGACCGAACGCGTCCGCGAACTGGAGAAGTCCGTCCGGAAGGGGGAGGCCGTGGGTGTCAAGGCGTTCGCCACCCAGTTGCTCGGGGATGGCACCCGTACCCTTGCGCTACCGGGTGGGTTCCGGGTGGTGCGGGTCTTGCTTCCCCCCGGGTCCGCGGACCTCAAGGACCTGGCCCGGGAGCTTACCCGGGACCCCAAGGTCGTCGCCCTGTTGGCCTCGTCGGACGGCCCCCGGGGGATGCTCTTCTTCGCCTCAGGGTCCCCCGACCGCTATCCCGCGATGAGCGCCCTCGTGGCGGCGCGGGAGTCGTGGGCAGGGAAAGGAGGAGGCAATCCTTCGGCCGCTACCGCCACGGGTCCCTCCGGGCCGGAGCTCGAGAAGGCGTTGGACGCCGCCCTGAGCTTCTTCCGCAACCTCCATCCCGCGTAGGTCTGGCAGGACCCCCGCGTGGAGTTTCCCACCTTGGCTGAGACCACCGGGATCGTCCCTCCCGGCCCTCATGCCGCCACGATCCTGAACGCGGGGTTCAGAGGAGTTGCTGGAATGGGTTGGCGGGGCTGGTCCGCATCCTTTCTCTTGGACCAGCCCCGCCGGGTTCGGACGGACGTTGGGTCTTCTCGTGGCACCCCTAGTAGTAGAACCCTACCGGGTCCTTGGCTCCGGGTGCCTGCGGGGGAGGGGGGGGCGGGGGCAGGCCATACCCCGACGGGGCTCCGATCACCGTCCCGGGCGGAGGGAGCCCGGGGACGGACTGGACCGGGATACCGGACCGGGGCCGGCGCCGGCGTCCGGACCAGGCAGCTACGCCCACGATGGCTACCACCGCGATCAGGCCGAGCAGGATGATCCCTCCGAGGGCGTTTCCCGACGTGCTGTGGGTCGTGGTCGGGCAGTTCTGGAGGCACCAGGACTCAGCCTGGGGGACCGTCATCGGGGTCGCCTGGAGGGTCCCCACCGGCACCGAGGTAGATGGTCCGAGGGTGGCCGTGGCGGGCGTGGCGGTGGCCGGGGAGGGCCCCATCACGCTCGAGCTGGAGTAGGTGCTCAGCGCGGCCACCACGCGTCCGTGGTTCACGTCGATGCGGTCCGTCCCGAAGTTCGTGGTGGCGGCAGTGCCGGTCGTGGCGGACGAGCTCAGGTTGCTCGAGTCGTAGATGTCGCCCGCGGTCGGCAGGAAGATCAGTCCCTCGTGGTGGTCGAAGTCGAAGCCGTTACCGCCGACCGCGATGACGACGACGTCCGCAGACTCTCCGTTCGCGAGGGAGATGTTACCCAGATCCGCTCCGGTCAGGTGCGCCGTGCCCGAGGCCTGGACCGCGATCGGGGAGCCTTTTCCCGTGTCCGTGTAGGTCCCCCAGGGTACCTGGGCATCGATGTGCCAGCCCACCTGGTAGTCGCCGCTGGCCGTGAAGTTGCTCGACGAGTTCCACGTTTCCCCGGGAGACGGGGCCAGGGGGAAGAGACCGAGCGCGGGCGCGAAGGAGAGTTGGACGTTGGCCTGAGCGGCCAGCGAGGCGTAGATGTAGCCCTTGTCCTGCGCCCCGGTCGCGGTGGTCCAGGTGGCGTTGAGGACTTCGGTGATGTTCCCGGCCCCCCATGCGTGGTCGTTCAGAAGGCCCAGCGCCGCGACCTGGGTGCCGTTCCCGAGCGTGACAGCGGAGGCCGAGGTGAGGTTGGCGAACCCGGTCTCGTTCTGCCATCCGATCACGGTCAGGTTCAGCGCGGCGCCGTTCGTGCGCCCCGATTCGTACAGGACCCCCACCAACCAGCGCTGCACTTCCAGCTGGGAGGTGTTGGCCGAGGTGTTGGTCAGGTTGGCGATGACCTTCCAGCCGTAGAAGTAGTGGACCGCAAAGCTCCCGTTCGGGCCGGAGGCGGTGACGGTACGGCTGACATTCCCGCCGTAGGCCCACCCGTACGCGCTCGTGACGGCCGTCGACGGGACGGGCGCCGCATTCGCGGGAACGGGCAGATAGGCCGCGAGGAGCGCCACCGCGCCCACCACGACCAAAACGTTAAGAGTCGCCCAAGACGTTCTCCTCGATGTATTCTTCCCCATGGTCGTTGCACCTTCGTCGCAGAGGAAGAACCCCGTGGCCGGACATAATACAATGTTCCAGCCCAGGTCCCTTCGCGTGTATGCCATGCCATGACATGGCAAGGTGCCCAGGGACCCCCTGTAACGGCCGTCTCGCGAAGCGATGCGCTCACCCTGTGGGCCATGCTCGCCCACGGAGAAGAGACGGAGAATGACCGGCTCCGGCTGAGCGGCCTTTCCCGGACGTCCTACCACCGCTCCCGTCGCAAGGCCTACGATCTGCGGTGGCTCGAGGACCGCTACGTGCCCGACCCCCGTTGCCTGGGCTACTCGCTCGTTGCGGTCGGGCTCTCCCGTCCCCTCGCCGACCATGCGGCCAGCTACCTCAATGCGGTGGCCACTTTTCCGGGTACCGTCCTCCTCTGGACCCTCTCCGGGTACGCCCTCGGGGTCTTCTTCCTGCGGGATGCCCGCGATCGGGCGGCGCTCTCGAAGCTTTGGGAGGCCCCCGGGCAGGCCCGAGACTCCGATCTGGTCGTCTGCGAGCCCACCGCGGGGAACGTCCCCGTCTATTTCGACCCCGAGGGTCTCTGGACGCACATCCTGGAGATGGAGGGGACGGTCCGCTATCCCCGGGGGCTCGTGGGCCGGTCGGAACCGACCCCGGGAGACGGGCGCGTCCGTTCGGGTGTGGCGCAGATGATGCGAGGGGTATCTGGCACCGTGGCCGGATCGGGCCCGATCTATCTCCACCGGTCCCTGGGACTGCGCCGCTCCCAGCGCCGGCTGGTGGAACGGGGTTACGTCGCACGTCGGGTCTTCCTCGGTTCGCGGGCCATCCCCTCCTTCGGGGAGCGAGAGGTCAACCGTCTCCTGTGCGTGACGGGACGCACCGATCCCGGGTTCCAGCCCTCGAGCGCGGTGGGCCTGCTCACCCAGAAGGTCGGAGTCTTCCCTTATCTCGTGGCCGGTGGAGGGGGAAAGCTGACCCTCGGGTTCCTGGGACAGTCCTCGCCGCCCATCACCGGCAAGCGACCCCCCTCCTCCTTCGTCTCCCAGCTCCTCCCCACGCTCGCGACGTTCCTCAACGACATCAACACGTTCCAAGGGGACCTCGGCACCTTGGTCCCGATGGTCGACCACCGCTACGACCGGCTTTCCGCGCACTGAAATTCGCGGGAACCCACAAACGTACCCTCCAAGGGAAGGTCTTCAGAAGAACCCCCAGCGGTAGTGCACGCCGTCCCGCGACTTCCTCCCATTGTTTATATAAGTGTCAGTGTTACTTTCGACAAGGGTGTTTCAGTGACGACACAAGGTGGCATTACGGTCTCCGACGTACCGTCGGAAGTTCTGACCTTTCTGAGCGGCAACGGTGGCCGGAGCCTCATCATCAAGGGAGGCGCGGGTACCGGCAAGACGACCTTCTGCCTTGAGCTTCTCGAGAAGGCGGGGAAGAAGGGCCAGAGCTTCTACCTCTCCACCCGTGTCTCCGATGACGCGCTCTACAACCAGTTCCCGTGGCTCCGCGAGACCGAGATGCGTTCCCGCATCTTCGATGCCGGCAAGATCCTGCTGGACATGCTGGTCTCGAAGGAGGCACCCCCCGTCCCCCGGGACGTCAGCCCGGACCAGAAGGCGAGGGTCTCCGGCGCGAAGGACTTCCTCAAGAGCATCGGCGAGAGCAAGGAGCGGCCGACCAAGGTGGACCGCACGCGTCTCACCGCGCTCCTCCAGCACACCCGGATGCCCGAGGTGGAACACCTCTACGACCGGATCGAGAAGATCCTCCCCGAGAAGGCACTGGTCGTGATCGACTCCCTCGAGGGTATCACCCACAAGTACGGCCTCGAGATGGAAGAGTTCGTCATGTGTGTCCAGAAGGACCTCGTGGAGGGCTCGAACGCCAACGTCGTGATGGTCCTCGAGAAGGCGGATGCCGGCGGGATCGAATATCTCGTCGATGGCCTGATCGCGCTGTCCCGCGAGGAGATGGACGAGCGGAGGGTCCGCCACATCCGTCTCGACAAGCTCCGCGCCACCACCATCGCCGCCCCGCGCTACGCGGCTACCCTGGTGAACGGACGCTTCCGGGCGCTCGGCATGCCCCGCTTCAAGGCGAACGGGACCGCGAGCCATGCCTGGGGGACCGTGGCCGACACTCCCTCGCACTTCTCGACCGGGGTCGCAGCCTTCGACAACCTCCTGGGCGGAGGCTACCGGCGGGGATCCTACAACGCGTTCGACATCGACATCAACGTGTCGATCGACGACTACTACATGCTCTTCGTTCCGACCATGCTCAACTTCCTGAGCCAGGGCCGCGGCATCATGGGGGTGCTCGCCGGTGGTGAGTCGCCCGAACGCCTCCGCGAGACCGTGGTGGCCCACATACCCCCCAACACCTTCGACGGCCGGGTCCGCATCATCGACTACACGGCCACGGAGTCCTCCGCCTCGTACATCCTCCCGATGGGACGGGTGTCGAGCCGCGCGGACGCCCAGCGGGCCTACGAAGAGGTGGAGCGCGCCGTCCGGGGCGACGGGCAAAAGCAGCCCTACATCGAATACACGGCCTTCGACACCCTGGAGTACCAGCAGGGAGACCAGCCCGCGATCACGGGGCTTTTCCAGGCGGTCCAGCGGACGAAGATGCTGGGCAACCTGGGCATTGGCGTCCTGAAGCCGGGGCTCATGGTGAGCTCGGAGATCATCAACATGATGGACACCTACTTCCGGGTCATCGATATCGACAACACCCCGTGCATCTACGGTATCCGGCCGCGGACCCTCGTCTATGCCATGGGTATCGACGAGAAAGAGGGCTTCCCGCACGTCACGCTGACCCCCATCGTCTGAGATGGCAGAGGTCGCGATCGTCCTGGGCAGCAAGTCCGATCTCGCGCAGGCGGAGAAGGCCCACGCCGCTCTCGCCCGTCTCGGGATAACCTCCACGGTCCAGGTAGCGTCGGCGCACCGCAACCCGGAGCGGCTGGACGCGATCATCCGGGATTCGGACGCGCGCATCTTCATCGCCATGGCCGGGATGGCCGCGGCATTGCCCGGGGTCATCGCCTCCCGGACGACCCGGCCGGTGATCGGCGTGCCGCTCTCGGGCGGGGTCGCCATGGACAGCCTCCTGTCGATCGTGCAGATGCCCCGCGGCGTGCCGGTCGCGACGGTGGCGGTGGACGGTGCCGAGAACGCCGCCCTGCTCGCCGCCGAGATACTGGCCCTCTCCAACCCGAAGATCGAGACCGAGCTCGCCCGGTACCGCCAGGCCTGGAAGGAGGAGCCGGCCGAGGCTCCCAAGCATGAAGGACACTGAATCGCTGATCCGTCAGCTCGTTGCGGACGTCCAGAAGCGCGTGCCCGCTCCCGGACGTGCCATCGCGGCCGTCTCGGGGGGCATCGACAGCACCGTGGCGGGCCTGGTGAGCCACCGGGCCCTCGACCAGCGTCTGGAGTGCCTTTTCGTCGACACCGGCCTCCTGCGCGCCTCAGAACCCGACCGGGTGGCCACCGTCTTCCACGAGGCGGGATTACCCTTCCGGTTGGTGGACGGTCGACGCCTCTTCCTCGACCGCTTGCGCGGGGTGACGGACCCGGAAAAGAAGCGGAAGGCGATCGGCGCCGCGTTCATCGAGCTCTTCGAGCAGGAAGCCGCCGGCTCGGGAGCCGAGTATCTCGTCCAGGGGACCATCGCTCCCGACTGGATCGAAAGCGGGGGTAGCCTCCGGGACACGATCAAGAGCCACCACAACGTCGGGGGCCTCCCGGAGAACATGAAGCTCAAGGTCGTGGAGCCCCTCCGCGACCTCTACAAGGACGAGGTGCGCTCCCTCGCCGCCTCGCTGCACGTTCCCAGCGCCCAACGCCAGCCGTTCCCGGGCCCCGGACTTGCCGTCAGGATCCTGGGTGAGGTCACCGAGGAGCGGGTAGCTACCCTCCAGCGGGCCACCACCATCGTGGAGGAGACGATCGAGCGGGCGGTCGCCCGAGGGGAGATGAAGTCGCCCTGGCAGTACTTCGCCGTGCTCCTGCCGCTCAAGAGCACCGGGGTCATGGGGGATGTCCGGAGCTACCGGGAGACGGTGGCCATCCGCATGGTCGAGTCCACGGATGCCATGACCGCCTCCGCGATGCACCCCCCCTACGAGGTCCTCCGGGAGATCTCCGAGAAGATCACCCGGGAGCTCTCCGACCGGATCAACCGGGTGGTCTACGACATCACCGACAAGCCCCCGGCCACGATCGAGTGGGAATAGGTCCCCGCGCAGGACCCGTCCGTCCGTTGCCACCGGGGGACCCGGTCTCAGGCCTTTCCCTTGATGTGGAGCGGCTTCCGGTTGTCCGAGGCCCGGAAGTTCATCCGGGGCATCACGACGTGGCGCCGTGCCTCGAGCCGGGATCTGAAGCGGATGAGGTCCGAGAGGATCTCCTCGAGCGAGGCTTCGAGCGTCCGGGAGTGACGGTAGCCCAGCCGGAGCAGGTTCTCATGGTGGGGGTTGTAGTAGTGCTCCTCGGCCTCCACCCTGGGGTTGTAGGTGTTCGCGATGGTGGCCTCGAGCCCGAACTTCCGGGAGGCGATCGTCTGGACCATGCGGGCGAGGTCGGTGACGGAGTAGGCCTCGTCGAACTGGTTGAAGACCCGATACTCGCCCGCGGACGCCGGGTTCTCCACGGACAGGGTCAGGCTCTGCATGGAGTCCTCCAGGGCGATGAACCCCCGCCGTTGTCCTCCCTTTCCATAGGGGGTCAAGGGAAGGCCCAGGACGGCCTGGACGCAGAAGCGGTTGAGCGCGGTCCCCCACACCTCGTCGAAGTCGAAGCGGGTCAGGAACTCGTCCCGGGTGATCTCGGGCGTCCGGGTGCCGTAGATGACCCCCTGCATGACGTCCGTCGCGGCGAGCCCCCAGAGCTTGTTCGCCAGCATGACGTCCCCCGAGTCGAAGATCTTCGACCAGTGATAGAAGCTGGAGGCCTGGCGGGGGTAGGGTACCCGGTCCTTCCGTCCCATGTACTCGATCTCGAAGAACCCCTCGGCGATGTCGATGTTCGGGGTCCCGTACTCCCCCATGGTCCCCATCTTGACCAGATGGGCCTTCGGGACCTCGTCCTTGATCGCGTAGAGGAGGTGGATGGTGCTCGTGACGTTCTGCACCTGGGTCTCCACCGCATGGTGCACGTCGATCATCGAGTAGGGGGCGGACCGCTGCTCCCCCAGGTGGACCACGGCATCGGGCTTCTCCTTGCGGATGAGGGCGCGTACGGTCGCCCAGTCGGTGAGGTCCCCCTGCCGGAAACGGATGTTCTTGCCGAGATGCTTCCGGACCGCCTTGAGACGTTCCGGCATCGTCCGGATGGGGGTCGCCGAGTGGCTCCCGACCTCCGCGACCCGCTTCCGGGTCGCCAGGTTGTCGATGCCGCTCACCTCATGGCCGCGGGACACAAGATGGAGCGCGAGGGCCCACCCTGAGTAGCCGTCGATGCCGGTGATCAGTACCTTCATGACGTGGGGATTCTAGCGGGTCACCGCACCACAGAAGGGACAGAGCAGGAACGACTCGTTGATCCCCTTGCCGCAGGACGGGCAGACCTTCATCGTGCCCGGTTGCTGGGCGGAGGCTTCCTCGTCGGCCGATGCAGCCTGGTGGTCCGGGTAGCCTCCCGGGCCAACCGGGCCTCCGGCCCCTCCGGATGGCGGAGGGGAGCGGCCCATACCGCCGGCGGGCATGTTGTCCCCCTGTGACATCATGGTCTGGGGGGCCTGTCCCTTGGCGGCCGGTTGCTGTTGCTGCTTCCACGTGGCGAAGGGGATGTAGGTGGGCTGCCGGCGCCACCATTCCCAGAAGGAGCTCTCGTTGTAGTTGTCGCCCAGCTCCTTGCGGGCCTGGACGCGATAGCGCTCCGAGAACTTCCCGTAGGCCTCGGCGGAGGGATCCGCCTCCTTGCCCACCAGGAGCACCGAGCACTCCGGGCAGACGGTGCTCACGGCCGGGATCGAAGAGCCGCAACGACTGCACCGTACGAGGTTCTTCTCGAACTCGGCACCACAGTGCGGACAGGCCACCGCGGACTCGGGGATGAGCTCGCCGCACTCCCCGCACTCCACCAGGTTGCCCTTGCCGAACTTCTTCATGTAGAAGAGGAAGCCCAGTACGGCGGCCACCACGACCACCACGATGATGATCAGCCAAAAGAGGAGGGAGCCCACGAACGACTGGGTGACCACGACGGAGTTCAGCGTCAGCGCGCTGGAGACGTTGAAGAACCACGTGGCCCCGAGGTAGCTCACCTTCACCTGGAGGTTGTAGGTTCCGGCCGTCAGGCATCCGGAGAGGGAACCGGCGGGGTCGCCGGGGTTGATGGCCGGGATGGCGCTCCCGTTCGAGGCCGTGGTTCCCGCGTAGGCCTCACAGACCAGGCCGCTCTGGGGATCGATCAGCAGCGTGCTGATGGTCGCCGTGGGGGACCCGTTGTAGGTCTCGTAGTACACGTGACCCGCGATCGATAGGCTCCGGACGGCACCCAGGTCCATGGTCTGGGGGGTGAAGCCGAAACCGGGGATGGTCACCTGAGGAGCCCCGATGGTCGCGTTGTAGGTGTAGCTGTAATTCAGGGTCTTCAGGCCGTACAGCCATACGTTGGACCAATTGAGCGCGATCTGGAACCGGTGGAGGCCGAGGGTCGTCCCGATCACCTTGGCGTTGATGTGCCAGTATCCGCTGACGTTCAGCCAGCCGATCCCGGTCCCGACCGTGGCGGCAGGGACGGAGATGTTCGAGTAGTTGCCCACTACCTCCCAGCCGAGGCCGGAGGGGTTCTGGATGCTCAGGGTCGCGTTCGCGAGGGCGGCCTTGCCGTAGTTCGCCAGGCCCAAGGTGAATCCCATCGCGTCCCCGACGCGGAAGATGGTCTTGTTCAGGCTGGCGCTGGTGGGGCCGGGTCCACCCGGGACCACGATGCTCGCGGAGAAGCTGTGCTCGGCCAGGCTCGTGTAGTCGTTCAGCACGAACTGGGAGCTCTGAGCGAAGAGGTTGATGGGGGGCGGACCGCCGGCTCCCGACGGGGAGGTGACCGTCAGGAACACGTATCCCGAGGTCGTGAGGTAGGTGACCGGCATCGTGACGTTGACCAGGGCCGACTCGCCCGGGTTAAGGTAGTCGTACTGGATCCCCCCGATCTGGGTGGTCGGAGCGGTGGCTCCCCACTTGAAGACCGAGTTCACCCCGACGGGCGCATCCCCGGAGTTCGTGAGGGTGGTCTCGAAGATGACGGTGTTACACGAGTTCTGGGCCGACCCGGGCAGGTTGAGCGGGGTCTTCAGACACCCATCGATCGCCTGGATGGTGAGGGTGCCGAGGGTGGGCGCCGGAAGGGCGGTGTACTGGAAGGTCCCGTTCTTGTCGTTCGTCCCGTTCGAGGGCGCGACATGGTGGGGATCGATCGCGGCCCAGAGGTGCGGGACCGGCGAGGTCGGGACATGGAAGGGGACCGTCAGTTGGAACTGGACGGTCGCGTCGTTGTTCCCGGCCGAGAACGAGGCGTCAGAGATGGTGGCCGGGTCCCCTGCGATGATCGGGGCAGAGTCGTTGCTCGACCCGTACACATCGTACAGGTAGACCGGGACCGTGGCTCCTCCAGCGATCTCGTACCAGTTGGTGTCGATGATCGTGATGGACACGGAGAGGGCGACACCCTCGTAGACCTGGCATCCCGTTCCCGTGCAGGTCCCGTAGGCGGCGTTCACCGATATCGGGCCCATCTGGAGGTCGGCCGTCGTAATGGGGAGCTGGACCTTGGGCAGGGACATGGCCCCGCATCCGAGGTTGGCGTACGGCCAGTTGCAGGCGCCGTCCGAGATAGTGACCGTCCCACCTACCGAGGCGGGGGTAGAGGTCCCGTTGATCGTGACCACGTCCTGGGTGAAGGACCCGACGTAGGTCGTGACGGGGAGCCCTGGGCCGAGGGTCGCGTGGGTGACGTACGCTCCGGCCAGCGCGACCTCCGTGGTCCCGGCGAGCGAGGTGTTCGCGTACTGGCTCAACGGCGCTCCGACAGGGAGGGAGCGCGAAGCCAAGGCAGCGTAGTAGAGCGCGGACATGTGCGCCGGGTTCGACTGGTACGTGGCGTTCGAGTCCACGGGCGAGTAGGCATCGAGCTCTACTCCGGGATCCGCGGTGCCCGTGGGGCCCACCGCGGAGAACCCAGCCCAGTAGTAGACCCAGTAGAAGCTCGCCGGTGTCACGAGCGAGTCCACCTGGAAGGCATCCACACCCGAGCAGGTCTTCCCGTTCGAGAAGAGGGTGTACGGGGTCGTGTTGGCGAGGTCGCCCCAGGACCCGTCCGAGAAGATGACCTTGTTCGACTGGTCGGGGGTGTTGCCGCATCCGGCGCTCGCGTTCGCGTAGTTCACGTCGAGCCGGGTGTCCACCCCGAAGAAGTGGGAGTGGTTGCGGATCGTCACGTTGTAGTCATGGTAGGGGACCAGCGAGAGGTTCATCCCCTCGAGGGCCACGACTCCACCGTAGGAAATGCTGGTGACGGCAAATCCCGCGCTCCCGAGCTGCATCTGTCCCAGGAGCCCGGCGAGCCCGTTCGAGCTCATCGGGGCCTGGACGAAGCCGGCGCTGATGGGGAGGTAGTAGGCGGCGAGCCCCGGAACGATGTTCAGCGTGACCGGGGAGGAGTGAAGACCGTACGCGGTGAAGTTGACCGTCGCCGTGGCGGTTGTGGGAGAGTTGAGGAAGACCTCCAGGGTGGCCGCCGTCCACTGGTCGTAGACGTCACCGACCAGCTGGTTGGGGTCCTGCGGGGTCCAGGAGGCGTAGAGGGTGAGGTTCGTAAGGAGCGGAGCCGCGGCCGAGTAATCCTTCGAGAAGTTCTCGTCCAGCGCGGGGGTCGACGATGCCGGGTTCTTGTAGTAGTTCTGGATGGTGCTTCCCGCCGTCACGAGCGAGCTCAGGGAGTTCACCGTGATCGTGGGGGCATAGGCGCTGTCCGCCACGAGGGAGGCGGGGGCGCTCGCCGGGTTGGGCATCGCGGTGTTCGGTTGCACGTTCGACCGGTTGAGGAAGAGCAGGGACTGTCCGGTCACGTAGACGGAGCCGGAGAAGGAGAGGTTGCTCGAGTCCAGGCTGAGGATGCTGGACTGGGAGACCGTGACGTTCAGGAACGGGTCCGCGTCCGGGGAGGCGGCGCTCGTGTTGAGGACCGCGTGGATGAAGTGGAGCTGGGCACCGTTCGTGACGTTCACATGGTAGCGCTCATTGAGGTTGCCGGCCCACCAGGAGTTGCCGACGGTCGTGACGCTCAGGATCGAGATGACCCCGTATTCGAACGTGAGGGAGGCGTGGTTGCACACCGTGATGTTCCCTACTCCAAACGAGACGTTGTGAAGGTTCACCACGGGGTGATTGTTGGCCCCGCAGACGACATAGTCCCCTGCGGACGCCCGAGGTGCCGGAGCGGAGGTTGTCGCGGAGTGCGGGGCAGCGACCGGTGCGGCAACCGAGTTCAATCCCATGCCGACGCCGGAGCCCAAAAGTAGCGAAAGTACCAAAACCGAGTAAAGTCCCACTGACCGGGCGGTGCGCCACTTCAATTTTCCACCAACGAAAGACATGGCCCGACCGCATATAAAACCGCCAGATTCAGCATGCCATAACGCCGGACCGTGCTACGGACCCCCAGGACCGGACGCGCGACGCCTTGGATGGGACTTCCCGAAAGGCTTTCAAGGTACCCCCCATCCGGGTGCCGCAAGGGATTGTCATGACCGAGGAGTTTGGACTGTTCATCGGAGGTAAGTGGGTCGTTCCAGCCGGGGCCAAGCGCTTTGTGACCAAGAATCCGGCCACCGGAGAAGAGCTCGGCAGCTTCGTCTCGGCGACGGAGAAGGAGACCACGCAGGCGGTCGACGCCGCCCAGGCCGCCCTGCGCCACTGGCGCGAACTCCCGGCCCCGAAGCGGGGCGAGATCCTGCTGGAGGCCGCGGGCATCTTCCGGCGCCGCAAGGACGAGCTGGGAGCCTTTGTCTCGAAGGAGATGGGCAAGATCCTTCCCGAGGGGAAGGGGGATGTCCAGGAGGCCATCGATTTCGTCCTGTACATGAGCGGGGAAGGACGCCGGCTCCTGGGGGAGACCGTCCCGTCCGAGCTCCGGAACAAGTACTGCCTCACCCTCCGCCAGCCCAAGGGGGTCGTCGCCGCCATCACCCCGTGGAACTTCCCTGTCGCGATCCCAAACTGGAAGATCGCCGCCGCGCTCATCGCCGGGAACACGGTGGTCTTCAAGCCCGCCAGCACCACCTCCCGGTGCGGGGTGGAGGTCGGCAAGGTCTACGAGGAAGCGGGGCTCCCTCCCGGGGTCCTCAACGTCGTGACCGGCCCCGGGGGGAGCGTCGGACGGGTGCTCACCACGGATCCCCGGGTCAAGGCGGTCAGCTTCACGGGCGGCACTGACACGGGCCGTCAGGTCTACCGGACCGCGGCGGATGCGCTCAAGTACGTCCACCTAGAGATGGGTGGGAAGAACCCCGAGATCATCATGGACGACGCCGACCTGGACCTCGCCCTTGACGGGGCCCTGTTCGGCGCGTTCGGCTCCTCGGGACAGCGCTGCACGGCCACGAGCCGCCTCATCGTCCACGAGAAGGTCTACGACAAGTTCATGGAGATGTTCTTGAAGCGCCTCACGACGTTCAAGGTGGGGAACCCCCTCACCCCCGGCGTGGACATGGGCCCGGTCGCGAGCGCTGACCAGGAGTCCAAGGTCCTTGAGTACCTCGAGATCGGGAAGAAGGAAGGGGCCAAGCTCCTCGCGGGCGGCAAGAAGCTCAAGGGAGGGATCTACGACCAGGGATTCTACGTCGAACCCACCGTCTTCGAGGCGAAGCACGGCATGCGCATCACCAAGGAGGAGATCTTTGGCCCGGTGCTCTCCGTGATGAAGGTCCCGAGCTACGAGGAGGCCATCCGCATCGCGAACGACATCGATTTCGGGCTCTCGTCCTCCATCTACACGCGCAACGTCAACCTCGCCTTCCGGGCGATGGACCTCCTCGAGACGGGGATCACTTACATCAATGCCCCGACGATCGGCGCCGAGGTACAGCTTCCCTTCGGGGGTGTGAAGAACACCGGGAACGGGGGACGCGAGGCCGGGACCACGGCGATCGACGAGTTCACCGAGATCAAGACCGTCTTCGTGGACTTCTCGGGGCACCTCCAGAAGGCGCAGATCGAGTAGACGCCCTCGAACGCTTCCGGGCATGGCCCCACCTCCCGCTGGTTCGCGACGCGCCCGGAAGAAGCCGCGGCGCTCCCGACCGGCGGTCGCGGGGCCGGCGATAGCCCACTCCGTGACGGAGCTGCCGGCCGAGCCCCAGGACCCTGCCCGGGTCATGGCCCGCCTCCGCGCCGCCCGGCAGGAGGACTGGGACTTCTCCCGGGGACGGATCTTCGGATCGATGTGCACGCAACCCTTGCCGATCGCCGCCCGGGCGGCCGACCTCTTCGTCACCTCGAACCTGGGGAACCCCGGCCTCTGCCCCGGCACCTCGCGGCTGGAGGAGGAGGTGCTGGCGATGTTGCTCCGTCTCTACCACGCCCCCTCGTTCGGGGCGAACGGGTCGCTCGTGACCGGAGGGACCGAGGCCAACCTGACCGCGCTCTGGATCGCCCGGAACATCTCGGGCCAGCGCGAGGTCGTCCTGCCCCGGAGCGCCCATTTCTCCTTCGTCAAGTCGATGGACCTACTGTCGCTGCGTCCTCGTTGGGTCCCGGTGGACGCCGAGGGCCGGGCGGACGTTGCCGCGGTGCGCAAG
>JAJYEA010000096.1 GCA_021790425.1 Thermoplasmata archaeon
CGACTATCTCCTCTTCGCACTCATGTTCAATCTGACCTACCTTACGGTGAACCCGTTGCAGGTCAACCAACTCCTCTTCCACTCCTCCATCTTCTACGCGGCTTCTCTGGTCGCTTTTCTCGCAGGACTCTTCCTCGTGCTGTCCTTCCAGCTTCGGTTCCTCCCACGAAGGTACGCGATCCTCGGTGTGGCCTTCGCGTCAGTTGGAAGTGTGGTGGTCATGGCGACGGTCCGGTTCGGTTTCGCTCAAGGCACCGCGACTGGAACTGCGACAGGGACAGCCACGGGTACGGCCTCGGGACTTCTCCTGGGGGGTCAGGCGGGCATGATCCTCATCCCTATCGTATTGGTCGCCGGCGCCTGGACACTGGCCCTCATCTCGTTCCTTGCCGACCGAGGGGCCGACCGGTGGACGTTACCGTTCCGGATTCCTTGGGAACGGGCCTATCGCATGTTGCTCTACGGCATCCTCCTGGGTTGGCTCGGCATCGTCATCTCCCTCATCCCAACGCTGATCCTGCTCACCGGGGCCTGAGGTCCGCGACCGGAACCCTCACTGGCGCGGCCACGCGCATTTGTCGCGACCCTAGCCGGCTCGAGTTCTGGCCCGAGCGTTACCCTTTTCCCCACCTCCTACGTCAGGGAGCCGTGGCCCAGGGGTACCCGGGGGGATATTCGCCCCCGGCGGGCGGGAGTGGTCAGGCTCCTCTCGAGTTCGCCCTCTGCGAGTTCTGTGGGCGCGAACTCCCCGCCAGGATGCTCGACACCCACAAGAACCGGGTCCACAACGTTCCCCTCCCCAAGCCGGCTCCCCGACCCCCGGGGATGCCCGATCCCTCCATCCCTCCCTGGATCTCGGACCAGGGATCCTCCCGCACCCCCCACGCCGCACCAGGCCAGCCGCGCTTCCCTCCCAGCGCCGCGACCGCTTTCGCCCCGGCTCAGCGGCCTCCTCCCGCCTCACCGGGCGTCACTTCGCCTGCCGCCACTCCCCCAGTTCCGGCGGGTGCTAAGGCGGCGGGGCCAGTTGGCGCTCCCCCCCTCCCGGACACCTCAGTCCCGCCGTCGCCTTCTGACGTCCCCCTGACCGCCCTGCTCTCCGGTCAGTCGCCGCCCCCCCATGGGCATGCGCTCCCCCCTCCTCCTCCGGACTGGGTGCCCCCCCGGGATGGTAACGCGCCCGAGGGGCCCGCGGACCGGGCCGACAACGCCGCGGTCCCTGCCGAGGTAGCCGAGAGCCCAGTCGCCCCTACTCCCCCTGTCCTGACCGAGGACGGCCCTGTTCCTCCAGAAGGGGAGCCTGCCCCGGTTCCGGAAGCGACTCCGGACCAGGTCCCCGCCATCGTCGCGGAGGCCACGTCCTCGTCGTCCGCGGACGACAGCGACAGGCAGGCCTCACCGGAGCCAGAGGCAGAGAGCGTGACCGCAAGCTCCGACGACGACCTCGCTCCCGGGGATGCTCCAGAGAGCGCCGCCACCTCGGTGCAGGGCGAGGTGCCTCCCCACGAGCACGAGGTGGCCGAGCACGAGCACGAACTTCCTGAGCACTCCCACGAACTGCCGGAGCACCAGCATCCGGCGGTCGAGCATGAGCACGAGCTCCCGGAGCACGATCACCCACTTCCGGAGCACGAGCACGAGGTGGCCGAGCACGAGCACGAGATGCCGGAGCATCAACACGAGCTCCCTGAGCACGAGCACGAGGTGGGGGAGCACGAGCACGAGCTTCCCGCCCACGACCACGAGGACTACAAGGGGCTCATCGACACCCAGGGGGCGGACCTGGACGCGGTCAAGCAGCTCGTCCAGGACCTGACCGACCGGCTGTCGCAGCGCGACCAGGAGATCGCCCGCCTGAAGCAGACCGTGGACGACTCGGAGAAGGTGCGCGAGGCCCTGATGAACGAGGTCGCCCTCGCCCGCGCGGACCGGGAGAAGCAGACGCAGTCTCTCCCGGTGGTCGTCTACGACGCTGACGAGAAGCGGGTCGCTTCCGTGAACCTCTTCGCCTCCGGTCACGGAGAAGCCCTGGAGAAGCTCGTCGGGGCCATGATCCACTCCTGGCAGAACGAGGGGAAGGCCGTGGACGTGACCGGGCTCCCGCCCCACATGGCCGTGAAGGTCCGGGACGACCCGCAGGGCCGAGGGTTCGAGCTCTTCCCCAGCTCCGTGCTCTTCCTCAAGGTCACCAGCAAGGAACGGGAGGCCCTGGGCTCCCTCCCGCCTTTGGTCAGCCAACCGGAGCGGGGAGCCGCAGCCCAGGCCGCCCCCCCACCCCCCCCTCCTCCTCCTCCCGCAAGCCCCTCCCCCTCAGAGCCAACGAGCCCCCCCCCGCGCGAACGACGACCGGGAGAGAGCCGCATCCGGTAGGCGGGTCAGTCGCCAGAGCACGGTGCGTCGGAGGTCCCCCAGCGTGGACCGTCGGCCCCTTTCGTCACGGTTCCGGTGAGGCGCCTCCCCAAGGGGTGGGAACGGAGTGACCCCGCCTTTCAGCTCCCGGCTTCCCGTGCGTCAGCAGCAAGGAAAGGCGAATAACCCCAATCCTCCTTTGCTCGAGAGCGAGGGAGCACCGAAGCCATGGACCCAAAGATCATCGAGCTCAAGAACAACTCCCTGAAGGGCTCCATGCTGGTGGTGGGGTTCCCCACCCACGGGCTCGTCGGGTCCGTCGCGGTGAGCTACCTGCGCCACTCCCTCGACATGTCCCCCATCGCGTACATGGTGAGCGAGGAGTTCCCTCCCACCGTCGTGATGGAGGGCGGCGTCGTGAGCCCTCCCGTCCGCTTCTACGCCAGCCGCACCGTCTGCGGGGTCAACAAGAAGTGCAACCAGCTTGTCGCCGCCCTCTCCGACATCCAGCCGGCCCCGGGGCTTCTGAACGCGATCGGCAAGTCCCTGCTGGACTTCGCGGAAAAGAAGGGGATCGACCTCGTCGTGGCCCTGGAAGGGCAGCCCGTGGAGGAGGGTGACGGCGACGGAGAGGTCCGCGTGGTCGCCATGGCCAACAAGGCCGCCGCTCCCCTGCTCGACACCTACCGCTTCGAGCGGGCGGATGGGCTCGTGACGGGCTTTGCCGGGGCGCTCCTGCTCTCGAGCGTCGACCGCAGCACCCCCGTGCTCTGCCTGGTCTCCCAGGCCCACCGGGGACACCCCGACGCCCGGGCCGCGGCCAAGATCCTGGAAGTCATCAACCCCATGGTCCCGATGATGGTCTTCGATACCAAGCCTCTGCGCCGTAAGGCCGCCGAGATCGAGACGGAGCTCCGGAAGAACATGGTCCAGCAGGCGGAGTCGATGAAGACCCTGAGGGAGGAGCCTCGGGCGGGTGAGATGTATCGCTGACACCGCCCCCCGCCCCTTCGAGGGGCACCCCCTCGAGCCCATCGCCGGCGGCGAGGTTTTCCTGCGGAACTTCCACCCTCGCGACATCCCCCGGATCGCGGAGATCGTCGCGGAGGCGCTCCGCGAGCACTACGAGCCCTCCCTCTACACCTCTCTCAGCCAGCAGTGGCCCTCCGGGTTCATGGTCGCCCAGGACCGGGCGGGGATCCCCCAGGGATTCCTGCTGGGCGTGAACCAGGTGCCGGGGGAGGCCCGGGTGCTCATGTTCGCCGTCGAAGCCCGCTGGCGGGACCGGGGGGTGGGCGCCCACCTGATGGACGTCTTCCTCCAACGCTGCAAGGCTCGCGGCATGGTCCGAGTGACGCTCGAGGTCCGCGTGGGGAACCGCACGGCGATCCGGTTCTACACCCGGTTCGGGTTCTCCGTCATGGACCTGCTCAAGGGGTACTACTCGGACGGAGAGAACGGGTACCAGATGACCCGGGACATCTGAGCTCCCTCCGTAACCCTCCCCGAACCCTCCACCGATCCCTGCACAGCGACCCCGCATCTCGTTCTTCCACACGTGGAGATCCGGGGAGCACTCCCGTCGGTTCGCCCCTCCGGAGCACGGTGGGGGAACGGTAAGGAGAAGTCCGTTCCACGCGCATACTATTTACGAGGGGGGTGGTGCCCTCCGGGCCGATCATGCCGCAGGAATGGCCCTTGGCCTCGGAGATGATGACCTCCGACCCGATCACCGCTGACGTCTCTGACACTCTGTCCAAGGCGCTCGGGACGATGCGCGCGAAGCGCATCCACGAGATCCCGGTCCTGCGCCAGGGGAAGCTCGCGGGGATGGTGACCTACGACGCCCTCGGGCGCCGCCACACCCTCACCATCTCGACGAAGCTCGAGCACGTGATGGTCCTCCCGCCGACCCTGTCCTTGAACATGCCCTTCCCCGCGATCGCGGAGAAGCTGCTCGCTTCGGGGCGGAGAGCGGGGTGCGTTGTCGACCCTCGCAACGGGAAGCTCCTCGGGATCGTCTCGCGGACCGACCTGGTGCGGGTGATCCCCACTCTCCCCCGCCTCGCCGAGCACGGGGTCATGGAGATCATGAGCCCGGCGAACGTGGCCATACGGGACAACGAGCCCTGCCGCACGCTCACCTCCCACCTGCGCGAGCTCGAGGAGCACCCGCTCCCGGTCGTCGACGGCGGTCGGACGCTCGTGGGCTCCGTCAGCCTCACCGATGTCGGGAACGCCTTCTTCCGGCCCATGGTGGGCGGAAAGCGGGACCCCGGCGTGGAGACCTACCCCATGGACGCGCTCGTCCGGAGCATCATGACCCGCCCGGCGCTCACCATCGCGCGTGGGGCGACCGCGGGAGAGGCGGCGAAGCTCATGGCCCGGAACCGGGCCTCCGGGCTCTTCGTGACCGACGGGGGCGTCCCGCTCGGGCTCGTCTCCCAGGGCGACCTGCTAGGCCTCGCGGTCCGTCACGCGCCGTCGACGGATGGGGTCTACATCCAGATCAGCGGGCTCGGCGCAGGGACCGACCCGATGCTGGTGACCGACCTCGACGGGGTCCTGGGCAAGGGCTTGAAGCGCATCGGCCGGGCCGACGCGCCCCGGATGCTCTCGGTCCACGTCACCACGCACCCCACGCGGGGCATGGGGTCCATGACCATCGAGGTCCGCCTGCACGGGCAGAGCCGCATCTACAACGCCTCCAGGACCGACTACAACCTGCTGAAGGCCGCCGCCGACGTGATGGCGGAGCTGGAGCGCCAGGTGCGTGGCATCAAGGAAGGTGCCCGCGACCAGGGGAGGGCCCACTCACGACGGATGGTCGCTTCCGAGAACGCCGACCTCCTCTCCGAGCCGGAGCTCGAGCAGAAGCTCCCGGAGTCGATGCGGAGCCCCTCCACGTCCTCACGCGCCGGCGGGCGACGAACCTAAAGGGGCCCTCCCTCCCTTCCAGCCC
>JAJYEA010000097.1 GCA_021790425.1 Thermoplasmata archaeon
GAACAAGACCGCCTGCGGCTCGGGGGGGCGCATCGCAGACGTGGAGAGGGGCGAGGATGGCCGAGGTCGTTCGACGGTGGGACCCTTCTCAGCGACTGGAGAGGGTGGGGGGACCTTCTCCCGGTGCTCCCCGAAAGGCGCGAAGCCGCAGTGGTCGCAGACGTAGCCCTGCGGGCCCTTCCGGAGCCGACCGGAGTGACAGCTTCGGCACTCCAGGACCGTCCGAGGCAGCAGCAACGCGTCGGCCACAATGGGGGTGGGTGCCAGGAGGTATGACAATCCTGCGTCAAGCGTAGTTTACCGAATCTGCGCGCCACTTCCCGGGTTCGTCCACGTCTCTCGTCCCCGGAGGGCTCGCCGCGCACCGCACTCGGGTGTCCAGGCCACCCTTGATATGCCGAGCCCGGTCGCTGGTCGGAGCCTAACGAATCCCGCTCCATCATGGCCCACGGGGGCAGAGCTTCGGAGACCGAGCACATGGGACCGACGGCAGTGAGCAGAGGCCGGCTTCCTTCCGTCACCTCGGTCACGTTCCGTCGGGGCCTCTACGCGGGCAGGCTCTTCCTGGGCGTCGGTCTGATGATCTCGCTCATCCTGACGACCGTCCTGCTTCGGAGCCCCAGGGGCGCGGTGGTCTTCGAAGCCACGTTCCCCTTGGAGGTCCCGCTCTTCGCTTCGCTCGGGGCCATGGGAGGGATGATGCTCTTCGTCAGCGACCGCTCGAAGGGCGTCCTCGAGTACCTGATCGCGTACGGGATCCGACCCGGCACGCTGTTCGTCAACTGCCTCCTCACCACCGTCGGGCTTTCGTCCATCGTCCTTGGCAGCGCCCTTGCGGTGGGCCTTGGGGGCTTCCTCGCGACGGGCCACCCACTCACGACCGACCTCGAGAACTCCGTCCTTGGATACACGATCCCGATGACCTACGCGAGCTCGCTCTTCGCCGCCAGCTGTGGGATGATCTGGTCGACCCTCTCGACCCCCCGCATCGGTTACAACAGCCAGGCGGGCGTCGCTCCCCTCCTCGGGGTCGCGCCCCCCATGCTTGTGCTCATCTTGGCCGAGGCGGTCGACCGGTCCCAGTACTACTACGTCACGGTGGGGGCCTCGCTAGGCTTTGTCGCCCTCGTCGCGGTCCTCCTTCTCGCCTCGACGCGGCTGATGGGCAGAGAGCGGTACCTCTCGGCCATGTGAGAGGGTAAGATGGCGGCCACCTCGGGAGAGCACTCGTCGGGTCGTGCCGGCCCGGAGATAGCCTGTCAGAACGTGAGCTCCGGCTACCTCGGGAAGAAGGTCCTCGACGGGGTCAGCTTCACCGCCTCCGAGCCGGCGATCTACGTGGTGCTCGGCCCCAACGGGGCCGGCAAGACCACCCTCTTCCGCACCATGGCCGGGATCCTTCGGCCGTACTCGGGCCGGATCGAGATCGGCGGGAGGTCCATCGAGGAGCAGGCCACCCGCGACCGACTGCACTTCCTCTCGCACGTCGACGGGATCCCGGATGGGCTCACTGTCGAGGAGGCGCTCCGGTTCTACGCATCGGTCGAGCGGGCGGGGGAGGAGGATGTCGAGCGCGTGCTTCGCCTCCTCGAGATCGAACCGCTGAGAAAGAAGTTCTACTCGGAGCTCAGCGCTGGCCAGAAGAAGCGCGTCTCCGTCTCACGGATCTTCCTGCAGGAGAGGGACATCTACCTGCTCGACGAGCCCACGGCCAACCTGGACCCCAAGGTGGCCTCCGAGATCCGCGACCTCATCCTGAAGCTCAGCCGGAACAAGGTGGTCCTGTACTCCTCGCACAATCTCTTCGAGGCCCGGGAGATCGGCAGGTACGTCATCGCGATCCGGGCCGGGAAGATCTCGCTCTTCAGCCGGATCTCCGAAATGAGGTCGAACCGGTACACGGTGGGCGTGCGCGTGATGGGAGGGGAGTCGTCGTTGCCCCCGGAGAACCGGAAAGGGGAGTACTACATCTTCGAGCTGAGCGGGCCCGAGAAGGTCCCGGGCCTCCTGCAGGACCTTCAGTCGAAGGGCGTCCAGGTGCGGGAGGTCAAGGAGATGGGGAACCCGCTCGAAGACCTCTTCGCCTAGCGCGGTTCGGAGCCGGCGGGAGCGGGCGGCTTCGACCCCTTTCCCCCAGTCGTGGGTCACGCGGAGCCCGGTAGTCCCGCCGCGCCCGGCTCCCGGCTCCGCGCGAGCGGGAGGACGTGGTCTGGGACCTTGCGGATCAGCTACCGTTGCGGCCGAAAGGATTACCCGTCGCTCTCGCCTGGGGACGGCCCGACCGGTGACCCCCGGATGTCCTGGTCGCTGAGGTGACCCCGTGTCCCGATTCGACGTCCAGCTGAAAAGGGTCGACTCCGCCTTCGCCCGAGTCCTCCAGGAGGTTCCCCTCTTCGACAACCCCCCGCTCGCGGCGGATTGGCTGAGGTGCGAGATGCTGGAACGCTACCAGGTCCTTCAGCACGCGCCGGTCGCCACCGGGAGCACGGTCCTCGAGGTGGGGAGCGGTGGGCATGGGATCGCCACGGTCCCCCTTGCTTTCCGGACCGGCGAGACCGGTCGGGTGATCGCGCTGGAACGAGAACGATGGGGCATGTTCCGAGAGATCCTCACCCAAGCGGGCTACCGGGACAGGGTCCGTCCGGTGAAGGGCGACGCTCGCCAGCTACCCCTGGCCTCGACCTCCGTCGACCTCGCGCTCTGCGTTCACGGGATCCGGTCGCTTCGAAGCGAGCCGATCATGGTCGAGGTCTTTCGCGAAATGCTCCGTGTTGCACCGAAGATCTTCCTGGCGGAATCCCTACCCGTCGCGGTCAACGATGCTCAACGCGCCCATCTGGAGATGTACGACCTTCGACAGGAGTTCTTCGAGGCCACGACGGGACAACGCGACGACCTGCACTACCTCACGGCAGAGAGGCTGGGACGGCTTCTGGGCGAGGCAGGTGGCGTGGTGCTCTCCTCCGAGGTCGTGGAGGTCGATCTCCCGCATGCCCTGGCCTACTTCCCGCGGGACCTTCTCAAGAACGCCGCCGACCCGAAGAGGCGAGAGGAGCTGTTGGCTCGATGGGACCGGGCCGAGCAGCTCCTCAGGGTCCACGGAACCGACCATCCCCCCGTCGGGGTGATCTTGGCGGCGCGTTCCTAGTGAAGTTCAGCACGAAGTGCAGAGCCGCGGCTACCAGAAAGGTAGTAGCGGGGCATGGATTTGAACCATGGATCTACGGGTTATGAGCCCGTCGGGATGACCTGACTACCCTACCCCGCTATCGTGAGCGCGGCCATCGGGGGGCCGTATTTGAAGGTGCTAGCGTCTCCGCGTCGCCGTCCGCCTTCGAACCGTCCGACGGTCAGGCGCGGCGTTTCTTCTTGTCGCGGACGGCGGGGTCCCCGATGAACTCCAGCCAGACCCCGTCGGGGTCCGACACGTAGACCAGCCACTCGCGGGGTTCGTTCACACGGGCCACCACCCTGCCACCGTGCCGGCAGGCGAGCTTCGCCCATGCTTCCGGGTCGTCGACCCGGAAGCCGAGGTGGTCCAGCTCGGACCCGTGCTTGTACGGGCTGCGGAACCGGTTTCCCCGAGGATACCAGTTCAGTTCGAGGCGGGGGACCTGGCGGTCAAGCCGCAGGTGCACCCATACCCCGCCATGTCCCATCGTCCCCCGGAAGAGGACTCGGAACCCGAGCGCGCGATAGAACTTCAGCGACCGAGCGAGGTCGCGGACCTCGATGCCGGTGTACCGAAAGATGAGCTTCCCGCGTGGCATAGATCCTCAAGGAGGAGGCCAGGCTATTTGGTCCTCGCCCACCGGCCGTCCGTCCCCCGGCCTCGGCTGGAGGGACTGGCCCGGCGCCCGGGAGGTTTCTTAGAAGAGCGCAGAGGCGTCCGTGAGGTGGTCGAGGCAGGGCACCGACGTACCTGAGGGCGGGTGGACGGGCGGGCCCTCCTCGGGGTTCCAATACCGGCCCCAGAGCCCCCGATAGAGCGCGGCTTGCATCCCGGCCCCCTCCGCACCGACGACGTCACGGTCCCAGCGATCCCCGATGTGGAGCACCCGCGAGGGCTCCACGTTCAGGCGGTGCGCGCCTTCGAGGAAGAGGCGAGGGTCCGGTTTGCGCGCGCCCAGGTCGCACGAGGTCACAGCCTCCCGGATGGGAAGGCCCCACACCTCGGTCAGGAACGCCTTCCACGTTCGACCGGAGCGCGAGGTGTTCGAGGTGACGATGACGGGGACGCCGCGGTCGGCGACGCTGCGCGTGAGCACCCTGGCCTCGGGGTTCAGTTGGGGCGGGTGCTCTCGCAGCCCCGCGCTCGAATACCGTTCCGCCAGGTCCTCCAGGACCCCTTCGGGCCGCGCCCCGAGCTCCGCCAGGACCTCCCGGACCAGGTCGACGTTCGGCAGGCTGCTGGCGAGCAGTCCCCTCTGCCCCCAACGCGAGAGCACCCTCTCCCGCGCCCCCGCGACCTCTTCGAAAGTGAACGGTGCCCCGGATGCGCGAGAGATGCCGGCCGCAAGCGCGCCGACCCTGGCCGCCGTCTGGGCCGCCAGGATCTCCCGGGTGTCCCAGAAGACCGTCTCCCCGAGGTCGAGGGAGAGGACCGTCGGTCGTTCGCTCATCGCCCACACCATCCCCTCGACCCTCCTAAAGCGCTCGAGGGCGCGGTCGGCGCGGGAGGCCGCGGGCCCTCGGAGGTCGATGTCGGGGCCGTGCGAACCCGCCATGGGAGCGCCCGAGGGTGGGTCGCAGCGGCAACGCCCGCGCGAAAGGGGGGCACGAGCCGGAATGGCCCCACCCCGATACCGAAGGTCGGGCCCCGGACCTGGGCCGGGAATGCGAAAGAGCCGCGGGAGGGATTTGAACCCTCGGCCTGCTCCTTACCAAGGAGCCGCTCTACCAGCTGAGCCACCGCGGCACGCCCGATCGGGCGGCTCCGCGTACGAGAGCGAGTAGATTACCTTCGCCCCCCGGCCCGGGGTCGCGACCGGCCCCGCTCAGCGGCGCGCATCCTCTTCGGAGGGCGGCCGGGGACGGGTGTACCGGAGCATCGGGGAGTCCCGGATCGCCGCCGAGGTGAGCGTGCGGTAGCTGTCCGTGGCGCTCCGCATGAGCGCGAAGAACGTCTCGAACGCCCGTTGCCCGGCGTCCCGGTAGGCCTCGGCCATGGCCATGACGTCGTACGGGCCCTTCATCGCGAGCAGGCTCGGTGCCTTCGGCGGGATGGGCCCGGTGCTCTTCTGATAGGCCAGGATCTTCGCGGTTTCCAGAGG
>JAJYEA010000098.1 GCA_021790425.1 Thermoplasmata archaeon
GAGATGGTTGTGGGGGCTGGACCCAACACTTGGGAGGGCCTGGACGGCGGGGTAGTCAACGCAGGACGAGCCGGGGAATTATGTCCCAAGGCCGCCGCTGTACAAACCTAGATATACCCCTACTTCGTGAAACGGATTGAGAGTGTCCCGTTGGACCGTGCTGACTCGGAGGGGGGGAGCGCGGGTGCACGGCGAGAGCACCTAGCGCAGCTGTGCCGGGGATATCTCCTGCTGCGCGATGGAGACTCCGACAAGGCCCAACGGTTCCTCGTCGCGTTCCTTCGTGAGTCGGAGCGCCACGAGACCGAGGAGTCGTAGGACTCCCGCCGACCCGGGCCTCCGATCAGCGCACGAGATACTCGACCGGGGGCTGCCCCAGCTCCTTGCGGAAGAGGTTGACCGACTCCGGAGCGAAGCCCTGGAAGTGGTTGTTGAAGAAGACGTAGACCGCCTTCACCCGTTCGAGGGCCGCCTCGACACGTTTCGCCCATAGCCGAAGTTCCGCGGTGCGGTCCACCTGCACGGACCCGTGGCGGTCCGCCGGGATGGTGGTGTGGTCCCCGATGAACCGGAGGTAGACGAATTCGGAGGTGATCTCCGGGGGGACATCGACGTAGGTGAGGTACGACCACGCGAGGGCGATGTGACGTTCGCGAAGCGCGTGCATGAGGCGTTCGAAGTCCTCCCCCCCGAACCAGTGGGCATCCCGGAGTTCCACGGCGAACTGGAGGGGGGACTCGAGCCGGCCCAGGAGATCGAGGAGGAAGGGCCACGATTTCGGCCCGGGCTTGAACCACGGAGGGAACTGGAGGAGGATCGGCCCCAGCTTCTCGCCCAGGTTCCGGGCGTTCCGGAGGAACGTCGGGATGCCCTCCTCCCCGGGCGGGGCCCGAGGGTCCATGAGGTCCCGGGGGAACTTCAGGGTGAAGACGAATCCCTCCGGGGTGACCGAGGCCCACCGGCGGGTGAGATAGGGCCCGGGATCGCGATAGTACGAGGAGTCGACCTCCACGGTGTCGTAGAGCAGGGAGTACCGTGCCAGCCGTTCCCCGTCGGGAAGTCCCCGGGGGTACACCTTCCCCCACCACGCGTCCGAGGTCCAGGAGGAGCATCCCGAGCGGACGACGGCGGGGGCCATGGTCGGTGACAGGCCCCCGGGAGCCATAAGATGGGCGAACCACACCGCGGTGAGTTCCGCCTCGGTCGCAGACGGAGCCAGACCCGGAACTGACCGAAGACCGCTCAGGGCTTCCGTGGCCGTCGGGGCACGCCGGAACGGGCGGTGGGAACGCGCATGGAACTGGATTGGTAGGCGTGGGCCATGCCGAGCGTGTTGTGCCAGATCCCGATACGGTACCGGGCATCGACCGCGATGACCCCCGCGTTGTCGCCGCCCAGCATGGCCTCGAGGTCCCGGAACCCGGCGCGAACGGCGGTTTGCGCCCCCCGTTCCGCCATCCGCTCGACGATGGTGCGGCACAGGAGGGAGCGGACCATGTGCTCTCCCACGCCGGTGGCGGCCGCCGCCCCGTTCGGGTCCGCGTAGTACCCGGCCCCGAAGATCGGGGAATCCCCGATACGGCCGGGGAGCTTCATCCAGTGACCCCCGGTCGAATTCGCGGCAGCCACGTCGCCGCTCGTGTCGATGGCCACGGCACCCACCGTCCCATGGCGCTCGACGCCCAGCCTCTTGAGCGAGTCCAGCACGAAGGGGAACGTCTTCGGATGGACGTTGCGGACGAAGGATCCACGTCGCTTCACCGCTTTCGCCAGAGCCTCCCACCGACGGCGTTTGTCGGCGGTGACCAGGTGCGTCCTGGGTCGGGGGGATCCCCGCTCCATCAGTGCCTCCAGCGCGTCCCCATGCATCGAGACCATGTCCGTCCGTTCCAGGAGAAAGCGGGCGAGCGAGATCGGGTGGGGATCGTCGGTCACCCGGAGCACGGACGCCGTGGCCCGGTCGCTCCCGCGGCACAGGCCGGCCTCGAGCTCCACGGTCCGGGAGGCCGTGAGGCATGCCCCCCGGCCGGCATTGAACATCCCCGACTCCTCCAGGAGGTAGACGGATCGCTCGACCGCGTCCAGCGCCGTTCCACCCCGACGCAGCACGTCGGCCCCTTCCGCCGTGGCCCGGGAGAGCTCCCGAAGAACGGGGGAAGCCTCCCGTGATGCCAAGGAACGACCCGCACCTCCGTGGAGGGCGATGGCCCATCGCGCCATGGAACATCGACAAGGAAGGGAGGCAATTGAACCCTGCCCTCCCGGCGGGGTTAGATGGGCCCGGAGCGATTTGAACGCTCGACCTCCCGGTTATCAGCCGGGTGCTCCAGCCAAACTAAGCTACGGGCCCATGGAACGGGCCGCCCCACACGCGGGGTGGTTTTAAGGTTGAGGCAGGGGGGCCCATCCGGGGGTTCGACCTCCCCCAGATGGATTTCCGATACGGTACCGGCAAACTCAGTCACTTTGAGGATTCGGGAAGCGTTAGCATCCCTCATGGGAGCTTAGCTCATGCCACACCTTCCTCGAGAATTAGCCAACCTTTTAATAGTGGGACCCAATACCTTCGAACAGTGTCTAGCATGTCAGGGCTTGGAAACAACACGGACGAGGACTACGACGAGAGCGGGACGCCGCTGGTGGAACGCATACTCCTCGAGATGGATCTCTCCTTCGGAACGTCACGATTCTCGAGAAACTGACGAACGAGCGTCCGATGGGGATCCTCAAGCTCTCGGAGGTCATGAAGCTCCCGAACCACAAGGTGCGCTACTCCCTCCATCTTCTCGAGCGGGAGGGCGTGATCGAGCCGTCCGCGGAAGGGGCCGTCCCCACGGACAAGGGGCGGGACTACTGGAAGAATCTCGACCGGTCGCTGGACGATCTCAATGACACCATCCGCAAGCTTAAGAGGAGCGTGGCTGCTGGCAAAAAGACCGGCCGGGGCAAGAAATAGCCACCTCGAACCACGGATCCACTGCTTCCAACATTGCCGCCATAGCTCAGCGGTTAGAGCGATCGGCTGTTAACCGAAAGGTCGGCGGTTCAAAATGGCGGGGGGCTACCCCCCTCGCCGGGAGAATCCGCCTGGCGGCGCTCTGACGGGAGCGGTGGGGGCCCGTAGCTCAGCGGTCAGAGCGAGTGGCTCATAACCACCTGGCCGCCGGTTCGAATCCGGCCGGGCCCATCCGGCCCCGGCGCCATCCGACGGAGGCCGGATGCCCGATGGCCCGGACGCGGAGGCGATCCGCGAACTCGTCAGAGGTCGTCAGTCGAAACCCGAAGTCGCGTTCCAACACCGGCATCTCGAGCGAAAGACCACGCCGAAGAGCCCCGGGCGTCAAAATTCGGAAGAGGCTTATAAGCCACATATCCCATGTTAAATAGGGAAAAGGCCTTCAAGGAACCACCGAGGGACCATGAAAGGCACCGTGAGCCTGAGCTCGAACAAGTCCTCGGCGAAGGACCGCAGCGCCCCCGAGATCCTGGTGTGCAAGCTCCTCCTCCCGCTGCATGAGAACTACCCCACCTATCACCATGCGGTGAGCACCGCGCACCCCGACCTCGGATTCCTCCTGCTCAGCCGGATGGAGCTGGAAGGGGGACAGATCATGGAGGACGTGATGGTCACGGGCACGTTCGATCCCGAGGCCATGCTGGCGGAGCTGCAGTCCGGCAACGGTGTCCACGAGGCGGAGATCATGGACCGTCAGGGGACGACCATCGTCTTCCGGCTCGTCCTCGACGCGACCCCGGTGACGAGCATCACCCGTGAGCTCCACCTCCTTCCCCGGTACCCGACCGCCTTCGACGGCGGGGTCGTCAAGCTGGTGGTGGTGGCCTCGAAGGAGAAGGTCCAACATCTCTACCAGCGCCTGCGGAAGTTCGCCCCCGAGATCTCCATCGGCGCCATCCGGCACGACAGCGTGATCGGGCCCAAGAGCCTTCTCACCGACCGGCAACGCACGATCTTCCGTGTGGCGATGGACGCGGGATACTGGGACGTGCCCCGCCGGGCCTCCCTGACGGACCTCGCCCAGATACTCAGTCTGTCGAAGTCCACTGTCTCGGAGACCCTGGCGAGCATCGAGAGCAAGCTCGTCCAGGAGGCCCGGGTGGAGCACATACTTCTGTAGCTCCCGTGCTGGTGGGAGTCGAGCGCCCCGGCATCTCACGACCTTCTGGCTTCAGAGTCACTATATAGCCGTGGAGGATTCAGGCAGTGATGGCAACGGCGGATTCCAAGGAAGAGGTCGTCCTCGTCGACTGGGACGACCACGTGATCGGCAAGACCTCCAAGCTCGAGGCGCACGAGAAGGGGGGCCGGCTGCACCGTGCGATATCCGTCCTGATCTTTGATTCGAAGGGGCGTATGCTCCTCCAGCGCCGGGCCCTTTCCAAGTACCACGCGCCCGGACTCTGGACCAATGCCTGCTGTTCCCACCCCAGGCCAGGAGAGGCCACCGACGTTGCCGCGCACCGCCGGCTCCAAGAGGAGATGGGGATCGACTGCCCGTTGCGGGAGACCTTCACCTTCACCTACGAGGTCCCGGTCGGGAACGGGCTCACGGAGCGGGAGTTCGATCACGTCTTCGTAGGCACGTTCGATGGACCCGCCCAGCCCGACCCCGCCGAGGTGGCCGAGACGCGGTGGGTGACCCTATCGGAGCTCTACGACACCGTCCGGCTCGATTCCCCGGGATACACCCCCTGGTTCAAGATCATCCTGATCCACATGGCCCACGCCGCGGATGCCGAGGGCCCGCGGGCATCGCCGTAGGCCCGCCGCGTTCGCAGGATCCCCGGATCGCCCGAGGGAGCACTTTTAAGGCTCGTCTCTTGTCGTGTCGGCCTGTGCAGGGGTGGCCCAGCATGGTCAAAGGCGCCAGGTTGAGGTCCTGGTCTCGAAGGAGTTCGTGAGTTCAAATCTCACCCCCTGCATTCGGCGTTCAGTCCTTTCACTCCGAGAGACAACGAGAATCTCGTAGGCAGAAGCACTCTGCCAGTATCTCGGGCCTGGGTCCAGATGCTCCCACCGTGCTCTAGGGGCCCCTTCCCGAAGGCCGCCACGGTCGTCGAAATGGGTGGAGACTGTGCAAGAAGTTCGCCCCCTCGAGACCGCTTGCATTTCCTGCGTACTCCGTTGCTTGGTCAACGCAGGCACCGCGTACAAATCCGACAAGCCTGCACATCGATGAGCGCTTGAATTGAC
>JAJYEA010000099.1 GCA_021790425.1 Thermoplasmata archaeon
CCATCCCGATAGGAGGGGACTCGCGGCCGGGAGGTGGGCTGGTCCCGGGGCCGCCAGGCCGGCGCCCGGCATCCCGCTCAGCACGAGGCACGCCATGAGCCCGAGAAGGACCCATCGACCCGGGCCCTTCGCTGACGTCGTTCGATTTCGTGTGGTCTCTGTCCCTCGTGCGCTCGGTGAACTCCCGGGTCCGCTCATCTCCCCAAATCATCCCGGGGTGGGGGGTATATGCGTTTTGGAGCAAGCCCCGAACCGATTGGTGCAAACCCTGTATTGCCAGGCGACGCATCGAGGCCCCGGTCCTCGATGCGGGTGCGCAGGTCGCGAGAAGGTCAGGGAACCGGGCTCGCCATGGACCGGCCCCGCACGGGGCGTGCGGCATCCTCCCGGAACGGGACGATCCCGGCCTTCTCCTTGAGGAACCTCCCCGTGTGGGAGGCCTCGACCGCGGCCACCTCCTCGGGGGTCCCGCGGGCGACGATCTCGCCGCCCCGTTCGCCCCCCTCGGGTCCGAGGTCGATCAGGTGGTCCGCGGACTTGAGGACGTCGAGGTTGTGCTCGATGACGACCACGGTGTTCCCGCCGGCCCGGAGGCGGAAGAGCACCTCGAGGAGCTTGCGCACGTCCTCGAAGTGAAGCCCGGTGGTGGGCTCGTCCAGGAGGTAGAGCGTCCTCCCGGTGGCGATCCGGGAGAGCTCGAAGGCGATCTTGATCCGTTGCGCCTCCCCGCCGGAGAGGGTCGTCGCGTTCTGGCCGAGCTTGATGTAGCCGAGCCCGACGTCCTGGAGGAGCTGGAGCCGGTTCCGGATGCGGGGGTGGGCGGAGAAGAACCCGAGCGCCTCCTCGACCGACAGGTCGAGCACGTCCGCGATGCTCTTGCCCTTGTAGAGGATCTCGAGCGTCTCGCGGTTGAACCGCTTCCCGTGGCAGGCCTCGCAGGGGACGTAGACGTCCGGGAGGAAGTGCATCTCGTAGCGGATCACCCCGTCCCCCTCGCAGGCGTCGCACCGGCCGCCGGCCACGTTGAAGGAGAACCGACCGGGCCCGTACCCGCGCGCCTTCGAGTCGGGGAGCATGCTGAAGAGCTCGCGGACGGGGGTCATGAGCCCGGTGTAGGTCGCCGGGTTCGATCGGGGGGTCCTCCCGATGGCCGACTGGTCGATGAAGAAGACCCGGTCGATGTTCTCGACCCCGCCGAGGAACTCGTGGCGCCCCGGGGGCTCCTTGCCCACGCCGAGGTGGCGGCGGAGGGCCTTGTAGAGGATGTCCTCGACGAGGGTGCTCTTCCCGCTCCCCGAGACCCCGCTGATGCAGGTCATGGTCCCCAGCGGGATGCGGGCGGTGATGCCTTTCAAATTGTTCTCGCGCGCGCCGTGGACCTCGAGGAAGCGGCCGCTCCCCGGTTGCCGGTCGACGGGGACCGGTATCGAGCGACGTCCGGAGAGGTAGTCGCCGGTGAGGGAGCCCTTCGCGCCGAGGATCTCCTCGGTGGGCCCGCTGAAGAGGACCTTGCCGCCGTGGATCCCGGCCCCCGGGCCCATGTCCACGAGCCAGTCGGCCGTCCGCATCGTCGCCTCGTCGTGCTCGACCACGAGGACGGTGTTCCCGAGGTCGCGCAGCTTCTTCAGCGTGTTGAGGAGCCGCTCGTGGTCGCGGGCATGGAGCCCGATGGAGGGTTCGTCCAGGATGTAGAGCACCCCGACCAGCCCGCTCCCGATCTGGGTCGCGAGCGCGATCCGCTCGGCCTCGCCGCCCGAGAGGGTGCGGCTGGCCCGGTCGAGGGTGATGTAGGAGAGCCCCACGCTGTCGAGGAACCCGAGGCGCGCGGTGATCTCCTTGATGACCTGGCCGACGATCGCGCGCTCCTTCTCGGTGAGCGCGAGCTCCCGGAAGAAGGCGATCGCGGACTCGACCGAGCGCGCGGAGAGCGCGGCGATGTCCGTCCCGTGGACGGTGACCGCGAGCGCCTCCGGCTTCAAGCGCCGGCCGCCGCACGCCGAGCAGACGGTGAAGGTCATGAAGCCCATGTAGTATTCCCGCGCGCTCTCGCTCTTGGTCTCCTTCCAGCGGCGTTCGATGGCGCCGAGGAGGCCTTCGCGCCGCCATCCCCCGCCCCACCAGTAGGACTGGGAGCGGCGGTCGCCCGTGTCGCGGGACCCGCAGAGCAGCGCCTTCCACCCCTTCTCGGGGAGTTCGGAGATGGGGTGGTTCGGGTCGTATCCGTAGAGCTCCCCGAAGGCGCGGAGCTCGGCGTACTCGGGGGTGAGCCCCCACACCGGGATGGCCTTCGTCAGGGGCTTCGACTTGTCCGGGATGACGAGGCCCGGGTCGGCGTGGAGCTTCGCGCCGATCCCGGAGCACTCGGGACAGGCGCCGTAGGGGTTGTTGAACGAGAACATCCGGGGCTCGAGGTCCCCGAGGGAGAAGCCGCAGAGGGGGCAGGCGCGGGCGGTGGAGTAGAGGTGCCGCGTCCCGTCGGGCGTCCGCACGAAGAACGTGCCGCCCGAGAGCCGCTGGCAGAGCTCCACCGCCTCCGCGAGCCGCTCGCGTTCGTCCGGTGACAGGACCAGGCTGTCGGCCACCACCTCGATCGTGTGCTTCTTCGTCTTGGCGAGGGGGGGCATCTCGCCCGCGGCGCGGACCTCCTGTCCGTCCACCACGAGGCGGGCGTACCCCTCCTTCCGGAGGCGGGCGAGCACCTCGCGGTGCTCCCCCTTCTTCTCCTGGAGGACGGGGGCGAGGAGCTCGACCCGCTTCCCCTCGAACTGCTTCACCAGGGAGTCGAGCACCGCGTCCAGGCCCTGCGCGGAGATCTCGACCCCGTGCGTCGGGCAGTGCGGGACGCCGATCCGGGCGAACAGGAGCCGGAGGTAGTCGTGGATCTCCGTCGTCGTCGAGACGGTCGAGCGGGGGTTCTGGCTCCCGCTCCGCTGTTCGATGGCGATGGCCGGGGAGAGTCCGTCGATGAAATCGACGTCGGGCTTCGTCATCTGCCCCAGGAACTGGCGCGCGTAGGCCGAGAGGCTCTCGATGTACCGGCGCTGTCCCTCCGCGTAGAGGGTGTCGAAGGCGAGCGAGCTCTTGCCCGACCCGCTCACCCCGGTGATGACGATGAGCTTGTTGCGGGGGAGCTCGAGGGTGATGTCCTTGAGGTTGTGCTGCCGGGCCCCCCGGATGACGATGCCCTTCTCCTCCGGCCGTCTCATTCGGGGAGGACCTCCTGGACCAATCTCTGGAGGCGGTCGAGCACGTGGGCCTGGATGCGGCGGCCGGCCTCGGCCGAGGACCCCTGCGTGTCCCCGATGACGCTCTCGGGCCACTCCTCCCGTGTGGGGGTGTGGAGGGCGTAGCGGCTCGTCGTGAGCTGCGCGGCCGGGCGTTCCGGTCCCACGAGGTCGGGGACGAGGGCCATGAGCCGCGAGGTCTCCAGGAACCCGCCGTGGCCATCGGAGGCGGGAGCCTCCTTTCCCCGGAGCTCGTAGACGTAGTCGTAGTCGCAGAGGGCCGCGACCTTGAGGGTGGGGTAATGGGCCATGGCACGCTGGCCCCCCTCGCGGAGCGCCGCCATGTGCTGCATCGAGCCGTGGCCCGAGAGGAGAAGGATGCGCCGGAACCCGACCCGGGCGAACTCCGCGACGACCTCCTCGACCAGCAATGCCATCGTCGACATGCGGATCGTGACCGTCCCGGGGAACTGGGCGGCCCCGGGGCAGACCCCGTAGGAGAGGGGCGGGGCCACCAGGGCTCCCACCTTGGGGGCGAGCTCGGCGGCCGTGACCTCCGCCTGGATTGAGTCCGCGCCCAGGGGGTTCTGGGGACCGTGGGCCTCCAGCGCGCCGATCGGGATGATCAGCAGCCGCGAGGTCTGCTTCGCCAGCGATCGGGAGTCGAGGTCTGCCACCCGGAAGCCTGCGTCGGTCATGCGCGGAAGGGAGGACCGTCGGGCACTTGAGAGTTTTGTCGAACGGGGCGCTATCCCGTTCGGGGTCCGATGAGATTCGCGGTCGATGACATCCGGCACGAGGACGCTGATACGCTGAAGGGTCAACGCACGGTCCGCCCCTCAGGCCGACCGCGGGGGCCGTGGATTCCAATCCCTGCTGGGTCACGGCACAGAGCCGGCGCTGAGTGCGCAACCACTCACGCCAGCTCAAGCACGAGCCGTTTCTCCCGGTCCGGCGACACCGTGACTTCTTGGCCGCTCTTCACCTTCAAGTAGCGGGCAAGCGCGGCGGGGATCCGGACGACAAGCGAGTTGCCCGACTTGACGATCTTGACCTTGGATGCAAGCCCCCAGAGCCCGAGCTCCTTCGCTCGAGCTTCCAACGCATCCATGCTATCGGAGCTTAGGAACGACTCACCGCATTCCGAGCAGACCTCGCCATCGAATTTCCCTAGGCTAACTCCGAACATCTCTTCGCTTATCTTCTTGTGACGAAGCTCTCCCTTGCCGCACAACGGGCACTTTCCTGGCATCTTACCACCTCGGTTTGACCGTGATCACGAAGTAACGATCTCCGCGAACGATGAAGACCACTTCGAAATATCGGTAGACCGCAACAATCCGGTCCCCTTGTCGGGTCTTGGATCCCTTCTGTAGGGCGTCCTCAACTTCCGTCCGCGAGATTCCACGGAGTACCATCCTCTGGCGGGCATGATTGCCATAGACAACCTTCAAGGCTATCGGTTACATGTAGTACGCGTAATACCTTAAGTCCTTCTGTTCCCCGGACTATCCGCGACATATTCCGGTGGAAGACCCCCTCGCGAGTGGACCTTTTGCGGGCGCCCGCTCGGCGTGTGGCCGGTAGGTTATCGCACCGGTCCACTTTTTCGATGTTCCTGACGCGGGGGAGCGTGCTTGGAGGTCGACCACTCCTGAAAGCAGGGTCGCTCTCCCTTGGCTCGATGGAACGCCTCATGGCGGGCCGGGGGGTGCACCCCTTGGAATCCCGAATCCACCAGGCGTGCGACCCCGCACCGCGGAGGCTCTCCGCGAAGTCCCTGCCGTCGGGCCCTCAACCGGACGTGCCCACGTAACGGTTTTAGGGCATGAGGCTACGGCCACGCCATGGACGATGAGTCCCGGGTCACCCCCTTCTCCGCACGCAGGCGTTCGGGGGACCGTGCCCCGCTCCCCAAGGTGGGGGGACGGGAGCGGCTCTTCCAGGGGCTCGGCCGGTGGATCGTCCGCCA
>JAJYEA010000100.1 GCA_021790425.1 Thermoplasmata archaeon
GGGGCCGGAGCGGTCCCCTGCGGGCTGGGATGCCGGGACTCCCTGCGCATGGAGAAGGGCTACCTCCTCTCCGGCACGGACTTCCATGGCAACCGGAGCCCGCTCGAGGCCGGGCTCGACAAGTTCCTCGCCTTCGACCACAAGTTCGTGGGCCGCCCGGCGCTCGAGCAGCAGAAGGCCGAGGCGAAGTACCCCGTCTTCACGGGCCTCCTCGTGGACGCCCCGGGCGCCATCCCCCGCCACGGCGCCAAGGTCTACGACGGACCGAACGCCGTCGCGGAGGTCACCTCCGGGGGCCTCTCGCCCACCCTGCAGAAGGGGATCTCGCTCACCTACCTCCCCCCGGCGCTCCGCACGGTGGGCCGGGTCTTCGAGGTCGAGATCCGGGGACACCGGACTCCGGGAACGGTGGTGTCCCTTCCGTTCGTGAAATAGGAAATGGCGTCCCGGGCCCCCCACCCACTCATCGGACGCGGCGACGTGCAGGGACAGGTCCGCGACTACCTCCTCGTGCCCACCGCGCGCGAGGTGGCGCTCCTCCTCCTGAGCGGCGAGGAGGGGATCGGGAAGTCCATCCTCCTCCGGTCCGCCGTGGCCCTGGCCCGGGAGAAGGACTTCCTCGTGCTCGAGGGACGGGCCCAGGCGCTCGAGATCCCCCAGCCGTTCAGCCTTCTCCACGAGCTCTTCAACTCCCTCGTCTCGCAGCGGAAGCGGGAGTCCTCCTCGGACGGGGTGAAGAGCCTCGCCGAGCTCGGGCTCGTCCGGCCGGGCGGAGGGGGAGGACGCGGCGCCCTCCCCGTGGCCTTCCTGCCCGTCGGCATGTCCTCCGAGTCCCCCGAGGAGCGCGAGACGCGCCTCCTCTCCGCCCTGTCCCGGCGGGAGTCCGACCGGGAGGAGGAGGAACGGGAGCTCTTCGACCGGATGGCGGACCACATCGAGGAGGTGGCGGGCGGCCGGAACATCCTCCTCGCCATCGATGACCTCCAGAACGCGGACCACGCCTCGATCGACTTCCTGGGCTACCTCAGCCGCCGCGCCCGGGGCCGCAAGATCAAGATCATCGCGACGGTCCGGCCCGAGAGCGAGCTCCCCGAGCGGGTGCGCGACCTCTTGGGCGACCTCACCCAGGATTCCCTGGTGCACCGTCTTGACGTCCGCCGGCTCGACGAGCAGGAGAGCCGGGAGCTCCTCCGGGTGCTCACCCGCGGCCGGGACCTCCCGGACGACACCGTGCAGGAGTGGATCCGGGTCTCGCACGGGAACCCGCTCGCGCTCGAGCAGCTCTTCCGGATCAGCGGGACCGCCCCGAACCTCGCCACGCGCGAGGCCGTCTCGCCGACCACGGCCACCCTCTGGTCGCTGAGCGAGGACGAGCGGCGCGGGCTCTCCCACGCGTCGGTCCTCGGCCGTTCCTTCCACTTCCACCTCCTCTACCAGACCATCGGGGGGAACGAGGAGCGGCTCGCCGAGGTCATCGACGGCCTGATCCGGAAGGGGACCCTGCGCGAGAGCGGCGAGGAGACCTACCAGTTCGTCGCCGACGACCTCTGGAACGAGGTCTACCGGACCATGACCGACCGGCGGAAGCGGATCCTCCACAAGAAGGCCGCCCTCGCCCTGGAGTCCCTCGGCCCCGGCGACGGCACGAACGTCTACGACCTGGCCCGGCACTACTTCCTCGCGCACGACTACGCGAAGGCCTATCCGTACAACCGGCAGGCCGCCGCCTCCGCGAAGACCCTCGGCGACCACGAGGCCGCCGTGGTCTACTTCGACCAGGCGGTGCAGTCCCTCCGGACCATCGAGGACCACGACCGCCGCGAGGAGGAGACCCTCCTGGTCGACCTCGCGCTCTCGCTCGACGTGATCGGCGAGGTCGACCGGGCCATCCGGGTCCTCGCCGAGATCCCCCCCTCCCCCCTCGTCTCGCTCCACCTCGCGAAGCTCCACACCCACGCCGGCCGCTGGAAGGAGGCGGAGGTGATCATCCGGGACACGGTCTCCCAGCTCGACGGGACGGAGGACCCCGGGATCGGCGGGATGGCCTACCGGATGCTCGGCGGGATCGCGACCTACCAGGGGCACTACGAGGATTCGCTCGACAACTACACGCGGGCCATCTCGCTCCTCGTGCGGGCGGGGCTCCAGGCCGAGGCGGCCCGGGCCCGGCTCCTGGTCGCCGACGCGAAGCGCTACCTCTCGAAGGTCCCCCCGCAGGAGGTGGAGGCCGACTACCGGCGCGGCATCCAGGAGCTCCGCGGGGCGAACGACCTCTCCCTCCTCGCCCCCGCGGTGATGAACTACGGGCTCTGGCTCATCGAGGCGGGACGGTTCGAGGAAGCGCTCGCCTCCCTCCACGAGTCGCTCGACATCTCCCGCAAGGCCCACAACACGCGGCTCGAGGGCTGGGCGCTCTTCAACATGGCCGACGTGCTCCTCTCCCACGGGGACATCGAGGAGGCCGACAAGCTCAACTCGGAGTCCCGCCAGAAGCTCGGGCACTCGGGCGACAAGTTCGGCCTCATCCAGGTCCATCTCACCCAGGCGCGCGTGCTGGAACAACAGCACCGCCTCGACGTGGCCGAGATCGAGATCCTGGAGGCCTTCCGGCTCGCGAGCGAGGTGGGCTTCGAGCCGGACCGCCTCGAGGTCCTCTTCCGCCAGGGGGAGTTCTTCCTCCTCAAGGGTGACCGGGACGGGGCCCGGAAGCGGATGGATGAACTGGACGCCCACCAGTTCGACAAGATGCGCCCCGACCTCCGGCCCGAGATCCAACGGTTCCGCGAGGCCCTGAAGGGATGACCCGGTACGCATGGGAGAAGGACCTCGCGCGCTTCCTGCGCGAGGACCGCGCCTCCCAGGACGTCACGTCGCGGGCGATCCTCCCCCCCCGCGTGGAGGCCCGGGGCGAGCTCATCGCCCAGGCCCCGGGGGTGGCGAGCGGGCTCCGCGCCGCGGCCCTCCTCGCCCGCCGGGCCGGGCTCAAGGCCCAGGAGGGGGCCCGGGACGGGGACCGGGTCCGGAGGGGGGACGTCGTCCTCACCCTGGTCGGCCCGGCGCGCCGGATGCTCGCGGTCGAGCGCACGATCGTGAACCTCGTGATGCACCTCTCGGGGATCGCGACCCAGACGTCCCTCGTGGTGGCGCGGGCGCGCGCGGTCCGCCCGGGCTTCCGCATCGCCGCGACGCGCAAGACGCTCCCCGGCCTGAGGGACCTCGAGAAGGAGGCCGTCGTGCACGGGGGAGGAGAGTCGCACCGGCGCGACCTCGCCTCCGCGCTCCTGGTCAAGGGGAACCACCAGCGGGTGGCGGGATTCGACCGGGCGCTCCGCCTCGCCCACCGCACCGCGGAGCGCCGGGGCCTCGAGCTCATGGTGGAGGTCGGCAACCCCGAGGAGGCCGTCGAGGCCGTCCGGGGCGGCTCCCACCGCATCCTCGTCGACAACCGCACCCCGCGCGAGGTGCGCGCGATCCTCTCGGCCCTCGCGGCCGAGGACCTCCGGAAGAGGACCGTGGTCGAGGTGACGGGGGGCATCACGGCGGCGAACGTGGCCGCCTACGCCCGCACCGGGGCGGACCTCGCCTCCAGCGGGACCCTGACCCACTCGGCCCCGGCCCTGCCGTTCCACCTCGTCGTGCGTCCGCTCGGGACGATCATGAAGGGGGCGTATGAGCATCGCTAGACCCCGCCGGGACCTCCTGGTGGTCGGGCATCTCAATCTCGACCACGAGATGGGGGTGGACGAGCTCCCGGGGCCGGACCGGACCGTCCCGGTGCGGTCCCGCCGCGTCTTCCTGGGGGGCACCGCGGGCAACATCGCCCGCTGGGCTGCCCGCACGGGGCTCCGGGTCGAGCTCGCGAGCTTCGTGGGCGAGGACCTCCCCGACGAGTTCCGCGCGCTCCTGCGTCGCGAGAAGGTCGGGATCTCCGGGGTGCGGGTCCGCAAGGGAGAGCTCACGCCCGCCTGCTGGATCGCCCGCGACCGCGCGGGGGAACAGGTGACGCTGATCGACCAGGGGGCCATGGGCTCCACGGCGCGGGAGCCCCTCCCCCACCTCGACGGGGTGGGGTGGGTGCACCTCACCACGGGGGACCCGCGCTACCAGCTCCGGCTGGCCCGCGAGGCCCGGCGACGGCACATCCCCATCAGCTTCGACCCCGCCCAGGAGATCCACTACCGGTGGTCCCCGGCGGGGGTCCGCGAGATGCTCGGGCACTCGAGCCTCCTCTTCGCCAACCGCCACGAGGCGGAGGCCGTGGCCCAGGCGATGGGGATCCGCTCCCCCGCCGAGCTCACCGAGGTCGTCCCGGTGGCGGTGGTCACCGACGGCGCACGGGGGGCCACGGCCTACACCCGCCGGGGCGAGGTCCACGCCCCGGCGGTGCGCGTGCGCCGCCCGGCCGGGGTGACGGGCGCCGGCGATGCCTTCCGGGGGGCCTTCTACTCGGGCTGGCTCACGGGCCTCACGCTCGAGCGTTCCCTGGCGAGGGGGGCCCGGGCGGCGGCCTCGGTGGTGTCCCACCCCCGCGAACTTCTTCTACCTCCGTATTCTCCGTAGCCCCGATAGATATGGCAGAGAAGTGGCCCACGGCCTCCGAGATGATGATTCCCGATCCCTTCACCGTCGACGCCGGAGAGACCCTCTCCGTGGCCCTCGGGCGGATGCAGTCCCGGGGGGCGCGGGAGATCCCCGTGACCGAGCGCGGCAAGCTCGCCGGCATGCTCTCCTACGAGACGGTGGGGCGGCGCCGCAGCCTCTCCCTCACCACCAAGGTGCGGCACCTCATGTCCATCGCCACGACCGTCCCCCCCCGGGCGACGTTCCCCGAGGTGGCCGGACGGCTGCTCGACTGCGACGGCAACGCGATCGGAGTGGTCGACCCCCGGGACGGCAAGCTCCTCGGGACGCTCTCCGGCATCGAGCTCGCCCGGTACGTCGGCGGGCTCCCCTCGCTCGCGGAACTCCCGATCGCGGAGGAGATGAACCCCGTCGCCTCCCCCCTCCGCGAGAAGGACCCCTCGACCACGCTCTTCTCCCGGACGGATTCCCTCCGTGCCCACCCCCTCCCGGTCGTTGACGCCCGGGAGCGGCTCGTCGGGTCCGTGAGCCTCCGCGAGATGGGTGAGGCCTTCTGGCGCCCCATGACG
>JAJYEA010000029.1 GCA_021790425.1 Thermoplasmata archaeon
GTAGTCTAGGGTGTAAACGCTGCAGACTTGGTGTTGGGGGTCCTGAGTGGACACCCAGTGCCGGAGCGAAGGTGTTAAGTCTGCCGCTTGGGGAGTACGCTCGCAAGAGTGAAACTTAAAGGAATTGGCGGGGGAGCACCGCAACGGGAGTAGCGTGCGGTTCAATTGGATTCAACGCCGGAAAACTCACCGGGAGCGACGGAAGTATGAAGGCCAGGCTGAAGACCTTGCCAGATCTTCCGAGAGGTGGTGCATGGCCGTCGTCAGTTCGTACCGTAAGGCGTTCTGTTAAGTCAGATAACGAACGAGACCCTCGCCTCCAATCGCGAGCCCGTCCGCGAGGGCGGGTGCACTTTGGAGGGATCGCCGCTGCTAAAGCGGAGGAAGGGGAGGTCTACGGTAGGTCCGTATGCCCCGAATCTCCCGGGCGACACGCGCGCTACATTGATGGGACAATGGGATCCGACCCCGAGAGGGGAAGGCAATCCTGAAACCCATTCTCAGTCTGGACTGAGGGCTGTAACTCGCCCTCACGAAAATGGATTCCGTAGTAATCGCGAGTCAACATCTCGCGGTGAATACGCCCCTGCTCCTTGCACACACCGCCTGTCAAGTCATCCGAGTTGGGCCTGAGTGAGGGTGACTCCCTTTGGGTCGCTCGAACTTAGATTCAGCAAGGGGGACTAAGTCATAACAAGGTATCTGTAGGGGAACCTGCAGATGGATCACCTCCTTTCGGAGCCACTCCTTCTGCCCTCACCGGGTGGAGCTTGCCATCCCCTCTGGGGTCACCAACCAACAAACTTGTAACTACAAGCAGTTTAAATACCCTCGATTTTCTGGTCCGCCATGGCCGCGGGATCGCAGGCCGGCGCAGGCCGGCTGGGGAGCGGGATCGGGCTCGAGCATTCCCTGTATTCGGCGGTGGAGGCCCTCCGCCGCGGCGACCCCGTCCTGATCTTCGACGACCCGCACCGCGAGGGCGAGACCGACATGGTCGTGCTCTCCGAGAAGATGACCGCGGAGATGGTCGCGCTCCTCCGTCACGAGGCGGGCGGCTTCCTCTGCGTCACTGCCCCCGCCGAGGTCATGGAGCGGATGGGCATTGGTTACCAGCAGGACATGCTCCATGAGCTTGCCGAGCGGCGCCCCGTGGTGGGTCGCCTCCTCCCCGAGCGTCTGGGCTACGACCGGCGGAGCGCCTTCGGGCTCGCGGTGAGCCACCGCGACACCTTCACCGGGATCCCCGACCGAGACCGGGCGCTCACGATCCGGGCGGTCGGCGAGTTCGTCCGCGACGCCTCGACGCTGAGCGACGGGGCCCTCACGGAACGTTTCACCCACGACTTTCTCGCACCTGGGCACGTCCCGATGCTCCACACGGCCCGCGGGCTGCTCCAGGAGAGGGCTGGGCACACCGAGCTCTCCGGGACCCTGGCCCGTTTGGGTGGGCTGACCGAGTCGGTCGCCCTGATGGAGATGCTTTCGGATGATGGCGGCCCCCTGTCCCCCGAGGCGGCCCGCCGGAAGGCCGAGGCGAAGGGATGGCCTTTTGTATATGGGGAAGAGATACGCGAAGCGTGGTCCAAATGGTTCGGGTGATGGCTACCGGGGTGTTCGACCTCCTCCACCCCGGTCACCTCCACTACCTCACGGAGTCGAGGAAGCTCGGCGATGAGCTGGTGGTGGTCGTGGCACGCGACGCGACGGCGACGAAGCTGAAGCGCCCGCCGGTCGTGAACGAGGAGGCGCGTCGGCAGATGGTCGAGGCGTTGAAGCCGGTCGACCGCGCGATCCTGGGATCGACCACGGACATGTACGACACCGTGGAGAAGGTCCGTCCGGACATCATCACGCTCGGCTACGACCAGCGCTGGAACGACGAGGAGGTCCGGCGCAAGTGCGCCGAGCGCGGCGTGAACGTGAGGATCGTGCGACTCTCCGGGGTGCCGGAGAAGATGCTGAGCTCGAACCACATCGTGGAGCGGATCCTGGAGCTCCACGGGATGGCCAAGGCGTGAGGACGATCGGGATCGCCGACACCACCTTCGCCCGCGTCAACATGGGCGCGATCGCCGCCCGGACCCTGCGGGATCTGGACGGGCGCATCCAGGTGGTGCGGACGACGGTCCCCGGGGTCAAGGACCTGCCGGTCGCCGCGCTCCGGCTCTTCCGCGACCAGGGGGCGGAGCTCGTGATGGCCCTCGGGATGCCGGGGAAGGCGGAGTACGACCGCACCTGTGCCCACGAGGCGAGCCAGGGGCTCATCCGCACCGGGGTCCAGGAGGGGAAGCCGATCGTGGAGGTATTTGTGTTCGAGGGAGAGGCCCGGGACGACCGGGAGCTCACGTTCCTGGCGCGACGGCGTACCGAGGAGCACGCCGTCAACGCCTGCGACATGCTCCTGCACCCGGAGCGGCTCACGCGCCGGGCCGGGACGGGCCAGCGCCAAGGTTTCAGAGATGCGGGTCCCACGGGGGCCCCTTCACCCAAGAGGAGGATAGGAAATGCCATCGCTCGGTACGCCTAAGGGAGAACGGGACGCGATCCGCCTGGCGCTGGTCGCGAGTGAATTCAACTACGACGTGACCGCCCTGATGCTGGAGCGGGCACGGGAGGAGGCGGAGTTCCTCCACGCGGAGGTCACGGGCGAGGTCAAGGTGCCCGGGGTCTTCGAGATGCCGCTCGCGGCCAAGGCGTTCTTCGACAAGCCGGACGTGGACGCGGTGATCGTGCTGGGAGCCGTGATCGAGGGGGAGACGAGCCACGACGAACTGGTGGCGAACCAGTCGGCGCGGAAGCTCCTCGACCTGTCGGTCTCCTCCGGGAAGCCCCTCGGGTTCGGGATCTCGGGTCCAGGAGAGAGCCGGTTGCAGGCACAGGACCGCATCGAGAAGGCGGCGGACGCCGTGCGTGCGGCCGTCAAGATGGTGGAGCGGCTCCGGGGCCTGTAGAGGGCCCTTTCGAAGCGTTAGCGGGAGATGCTCGCCCCGAGCAACTCCCGTGGAAACTCCCGGCATCGTCTCGAAGCCCCACTGTAGCGTACTCTACCCCATGTGAGTTTCCGCTCTGTTGACAATGCCCCCGGGTACACCGACGTCACGAAAGAGAAGTGCGTGTCGAACAGCCACAGGATTTGTCAGCAAGCCGTTCCCATCGTCGCTTCCGTGGGTCTCCGTGGGACCTATTGCGGTTCGTGGTTGGGGGGCCTTCTCTGAAGGGCGAGTCCCACGAGGAAGGCCCAGAACGCGGCCACGGCGATGAGGAGGGCAATAAGTGCGTATCCGAGATCGACCGGCCCCCCGAAGATCGTTGGGGCCGGAGGGGCGGCCGCGCTGAGCACCGTCACCGTCATGCTGACCGTCTTCGTAGCCCCGGCCGAGTCTTTCACCGTGAGAGAAACCGAGTAGGTTCCGGGGCCCAAGTAGACGTGCTGGGGGTTCGCCTGCGTGCTGGACCCACCGTCCCCAAAGGACCAAAGGTACCCGACGTAAGGTGATGCCCCTCCGGAGACACCGGACTCGAAGTAGAACGCGTCCCCGGCTCGTGAGGTCGCGGAGGAGAGGGACGGCGCAAGGGACAGGGGGGAATTCACCGTCAGGAAGGCTGGGTCCGAGGAGGCCGCACCTCCATTAGAGTCCCCGACCGACGCCCAGATCGAGTAGGTTCCGGGCACGACCACCGTGCACGTCAAGTTCACGCCGTCGGTCGAAGCGCACCCGACCGGGAGGCCGTGCCAGGTCACTGTGTATTGTCCGGTTCCCCCATCCGGAGCGAGCGCTAGGGTGATGTTCTGGCCAAGGTCGACCTCGGCTGGTGCAACGCTCGGGGGCGCAACCGTCACCGCGGGTAGGACCTCCAAGGATCCCGAGGTCGACGCTGAGTTCCCGTTCGAGTCGGTTACGGTTACCAGGATGCTGACGACGCCGGCGACCAAGGGAGTGCAGGCCTGGACACTCGCCCCGGAGCTGGCACAGCCAGCTGGCAGTCCCGACCAGGCATACGTGTAGACGCCCGACCCTCCCAACCCCGCGGTCGAAAAGTCCACCGACTGCCCAACGTCAATGGAGGTGTGAGTCAGTGCGAAAACCGGGGTCATCAAGGCCTGGTCCACGGTGAGTACGAAAGGTGTGGAACTTACGTTGACCCCGTTAGAGTCCTGGGCATGGAAGAATACTTCGTATGTCCCCGCAACCGAAGGGGCGCAGATGAGCATAGACGCGGATGCGCTAGGGCACCCGTCAGGAAGGCCACTCCAGAAATAGACCGGGCTCCCGCTTCCTGGGGTGGATACCGCAGTGAAGCTGGTGATTTGACCCACGTCCAGCACTGATCGAACGGCCGAACTGATGACCGCAGTTGGGTCGGGGAACACTGCAATACTGAAGGCGGCCCACTGGGACCCCCCAACAGAGTCATTGGCCCAAACTCGCACGATGTACTGTCCGGCGACTCCGTAGGAGTGGGTTGGGTCGGGGACTCCCGCGTTGGAACCATCACCGAAGTACCACTGGAAGGAAAGTGGACTGGTCCCTCCGCTGGCCGAGGCCGCGAAGGCGAGCACACTGCCGATGTCTGTAGAATTCGAGACTGAGCCTGCAGTGAGGACCAAGGCCCCAAGGACCGTGACCGACACGGGAGACATGGCCGAGCCTCCGGAGGAATCATTGGCGTAGACCACCGCGTTGTAGGTGCCAGGGGCCACGTAGCTGTGCGAAGGACTCTGCAGGGAACTGGACAGTCCATCCCCGAATCTCCACGAGTAGGCGGTGATCCCACTTCCGCCTTGGGTCACCGCGTTGAATGTGAGGCTGGTATTGGCGTCGGTGATTGTCCGTGAGGCCGAGGCCACTACAGAAAGGGCCGGGTACACCGTGAGCACGAGGAAAGCGGTCCCTGCAACACCCAGGCTATCGTTGGACCAGAATCGCACCACGTAGGAGCCGGGCAGTGAGTAAGTGTGCGTCGCATTCTGGGCGCCGCTGAAGCCGCCGTCTCCGAATCTCCAAGCGAAGCTGAAACTCCCGGTCCCCAGACTGTAACTGCCGTCGAAAGTCTCCGCGACCCCTGCGTCCACTGGTGAGAGGCCCGCTGATACGGTTGCAACTGGGTTCGGATGGACCACTACCACGAAGATGGACTGGGCGGAAGAACCCCCTGAGTCGTTCAACCACAGTACTGCGGTGTACGTACCGGCCGAAGAGTAGAGGTGAGCCGGACTCGGAGCGCTCGAGGCAGCTCCATCTCCAAAGCTCCATGCATACGCGAACGGACCGGTCCCCCCGCTTACTGTCGTGGAGAAATAGACTGCCAATGACTGGTCGGTCGGGTTCGAAAGAAGCGTGCTGGACACTCCCAGAGCCGGGTTGACTGAGAACGTCAGGAGCGCATATGCAGAAGCCCCCAGCGAGTCGTTGACGAAGAGCCTGACACTGAAGGTTCCTAGGGTGCTCGGGTCGCAGGTAACCGTGCTCAGGTTCACTGTCGCGCATCCCTGAGGCAGTCCGGTGTACACGTAGGCCAGCGAGCCCGTTCCCCCCGATGCGGAGGCCGACAGTACCAGAGGATGGTTCACATCGGTCGAGAGGCGATTTGACGAGAACGTAGCAATCGAGGGCAGCGGGTTGTAGTTGACCGCTACCGTGGAATTGACGGACCCCGTGGAATCGTTCACGTAGGCACGCACAATGAACGAACCGGGGATTCCCGCCGCACAGAGTATCGTGCTCGCGTTGGCTGAGGTGCATCCTGCAGGCAGCCCTGCATAGGCAAAGGTGTATACCCCGCTCCCGCCACCGGCCGTCAGCGAGAGCGTTGTGCTAAGGCCGATGTCGTTGACCAGCGGGGTCGCATTGAAGTAAGAGATCGCCAGGGCCGGGTAGACCACGTATCCCGCAAGCGTCGCAGTCCTCGATGTATCGTTATTGGAATCGGTGACGTTGACGCTGAGGTTGTAAGAGCCCGAGGAGAGAGGCGTACAGGTGATGTTGTCTGCATTGACGGGATTACAACCGAACTGACCGGAAGAGGAGAGCCATCGGAAGAGCGTGTAGTTCCCCGTGCCTCCTGTGGCGACGGTGCTGAAACGAACTTGCTGACCGACATGATCAAAGATGACGGGGGTAAGCGGGTTGGTAACCGATGGGTAGGCGGATCGTGCGGGTTGAATGATGAGTGTGGCCGCAGAGCTGCCGACAGCGTACGCGTTGTGGTCGGTGACCTGTTCGGCTACGACGTACGTGCCGGCCGCCGTGGGCGTACAGGTAAGGGATGCGGCCGCGTTGTTCGAGCACCCTGTGGGCAGGGAAGTCCATGAGTACGTATAGGGCGAGGCACCATTGGAGGGAGTTGTGGTCAGGGTGACCGGTTGACCCAGATAGATCCCCGCGGCGCTAGTCGTGGTGGCGCCGCTAGGGTCCACGAGAAGAGAGACGCTAAACGATGTCGTGCTCCCTGTGCACGGGCTCGGGGCCTTGCATCCGTTCGAGTCGGTGACGTATACCGCAGCGGTCCAGGTTTGTGTGCTCGCGATCGCTCCGACGGTGCAGCTGAGGGTGGCCGTCGTGGAACTGCCCGAGCAATAGCCGCTTCCGGCTGAGATGGACCACGTGTAGGTGTATCCCCCGCTCCCTCCTGAGGCGGAAGTCGAGGCGGTAAGGCTCTGACCTGCGTCCGCGGAACACGAACTGGAGCACGAGATGGGGGCTGTGGTGCTCACGGCGCCCAGCGTCGGGTCAGAGTCCACCGTGAAGCTGGTGGAGCTTACGGCGACGCCGGGCGAGGCGCATGTGCTTGCCCCTCCTGAATAGCAGTTGTTGGAGTCCTTGACAATGAGATTGACCGTGTAAGCGCCAGCCACTGTGGGAGTACAGGTGTAGGTGGAGCCCGATCCCGAACACCCGAAGTTCGAGGAGGACTCACCCCAGGTATAGGTCGAGATAGTGCCGGAACCACCGGTGGTGCTCGCGGTCCAGCTCACGGATTGCCCCACGTCGATTGCCCCGGAAGCATGGCTAGGGGTGAAGGACGAGACCACGGGATCGCTGTCGACGACAAAGCCGGCCGAGGTCACCGCTGCGCCCGGTGAAGCGCATGTGCTTGCCCCTCCTGAATAGCAGTTGTTGGAATCCTTCACGATCAGGTTTACAGTGTAGGTTCCGGCCACAGTGGGCGTGCAGACGTCGGTAGATCCAGAGCCCGCGCAACCAAAGTTCCCGGAGGAGGCTCCCCATGTGTAGGTCGATATCGTTCCCGATCCGCCCGTGATGGACGGGGTCCACGTCGTGGACTGATAGGCGTCGATCCCGCCCGAACCGGGGCTGGGGGTTAGGGTGGAGACCACGGGGTCCGCGTAGACAGTATAGCTAGTGGACGGTGCGGCTGTCCCTGGTGAGGCGCAAGTGGAGGCGCCTCCGGAGTAGCAGCCATCCGAGTCCTCTACGATGAGGCTCACCGTGAAGGAGCCCGCCGCTGTAGGGGTGCACGAGTTGGTGGAACCCGAGTTGGCACAGCCGAAGCTGCCCGAGGATGAGGTCCAGGTGTAGAGCGAAATAGTTCCTGTGCCTCCTGTGATAGTGGGCGTCCAGGTAGTGGTCTGGTAAGCATCGATTCCGCCGGAGGCAGGGCTGGCTGAGAAGCTCGATACCACGGGGTCCGCATTCACGACCAAAGACGGCATCGTGACGGTGGCAGTGAAACCCCACGCATCCGTGACAGTGATGGTGACGGAGCTGAAGGTCCCAGTGGACGTGGCGGTGCAAGCCAGCGATACGGAATTGGCTGAACTGCATCCTGGTAGGTTCGTCCAAGCATAGGAGTAAGCGGTGATCCCATTTGAAACGGTGACGGAACCGAAGGTGGTTGATTGGTACTTGTCGATGTTCGCAGGGGATGTCGAGCCCCCGCTCGCGCTCACTGCGTAGACCCCACTGTAATAGGTCTGAGGCGTCGCCGCGGTGGAGGTCCAAGCCATGTCCACTTCCCATACGGTGCACCCGTTTCCCGGTGTGCAAACCCCGATCATTCCCCCCCAAGACCCTTGGCTCATTTCCTGCTTGCTGGAGGAGAATGTGCCCGACTGAGAGGGGGCAGCCGTGACCCACTCGTTGGGAGTGGTGTCATTGAAGGAGACAAACGGTATCGCAGAAGAGCCTGAAAGCGCCAGGGAGGCATCCCCGTAGTTGGTGGCACCGCCCACCGGAGAATTCCCCGCCGAGAGGGCAGAGAAGTCGTTGGAGCTGTAAGAGTAGTTCAGTGTAGTCGACGGAGCTCCGCTCCCCGCCGTAGCATCGTAGGCGAAGACCACTCCACAGTCGGTCCCAGAGGGTGCGTACGAAGCACCTCCTAGCCAGACGTCCACGGGGACGTTGACCGTGGTTGTTACCCAGGCATGGCGCGCGAGAATGGTAGGTCCGCTCCAGGTCGAAAAATCGTTGGTGGACGTGATGTACTCTCCATACCAAACGTTGGGGGTTCCCGTGTTGTAGTTTGATGCCTCGTAAAACATCGCGCAGTTCGCGGTAGCTTGACTGCAGTCCAGCGCAACGGAAGTGCCATAGTAGTATCCGTACCCATTGAGGTTGGAAGTGAGGGATGTGGCACCGGTAAATGCAATGAAGTAGGAGTTGTGGGTGTGGCCGGAAGCGGGGGCGGTCCACTCGTCGAACTCGATCCCAAAGCTGGTGCAGGCCGAGTACTGGTAGCCCCACGCCGCAACGAGCAAGTACCCGTTGCTGTCGATGATCCCATAGGCCGATCCTACGTCCCCGTCACCGGCCCCGTCTCCCGTCCCGCATAGGCCATTGTACGTAGACGAGTTGGTGAGGGTCCCCCATGTGGCGGTCCCTCCATGAAGGGCCGTCACCCCGCTCGTCGTGCAATAGTAATAGTAATCTCCCATGCCATTCGTATTTGCCGTGGTCCAGTAATTGGCAACCAGACACACGACTCCCCCCGTCGGGCTGACGGCGATACTGGGGTCGACAAAGGCCTGGGCAGCTCCGGGGGCAAACATGCACTTCGTGTAGAACGAGCTTCCTTGGTTCACGCTAACCGCGTAGGCGACCGCCCAACCGGCGCCGGACCCTGAGAAGCAGCCATTGGCGGCATAGTTCGCGATGTAGGCGACGTAGACGTCGCCGTACTTGTCCACGTACTCCCATGGCTCCGACCAGTACCCGCCCGCTCCATCCCCGTTGGCGATCGATGCTGCCCCGACGACCAGGGCTGTGCCAAAGTTGGAGGGATGAACAACCGTGTACCCCCCCCCGGCGGGCGCGGTTGTGGGCTGGTTCGCGCCGACTACTGGGTCCTTTGTAGACGTGGTCTCACTGACTTGCGAAGCGGGCCGGCTGGGGGCGGCGGCGGCTAATGGCCGGGTAGACTGATCCTGGCTAGACGCCCCAACCGAAGCTAGCGAAGCCATGGGAACCCCTGACGCCGTACCCTGGGAAGCCGAATCTGAAGAGGGCTCGGCCGGTGCGACCGAGGGGTGAAAGCTTCCGTCCGAAGCGGGAGAAGGCACCGACGTGCCGATGAGGGGCGAGGCATCGGTAAGGGGCGGCGCCGAGCCATGGACATCGGCCTCTGAACTCGTCGGGCCGGAAAGGAGTGCCCCGGGGCCCTCCTCAGTGCGTAGGCCGTGACCTGAGGGCGGCAGGCCCGGGAGAACCTCTGCCCCGAGGGCCCCAGAAGAGACAGGACCCGCCCCAGTAACAGGGGAAAAGGACAAGGCCGACGGCGCGGCAAGAAGCACGACAACTAAGAGTAATACCAAGTATGCCGTTCTGCCTTGCATGACCCCCTCTGTCCCTCCTTCGGGGGGTGGTACCTGCCCTACGGCCCCTACCCTACTGCCCCCCCTCAACTAGAGGTAGAAAGCGCTTAATAAAGGCTCCGAAACCGCGCCGCGGCATGTCGCGGCATGTCAAGCGATGCGGGGCACATCGCCCATTTCCTAACCTCTCGGCGTCAGAAATGTGCTCCGGGACTGCTCTTGGCCGAAGCCAAAGGTCCCAGACCCCGAATTCTCCGGGGGCGACTTTATAAGCCGCTCCTAGCATTATCAATGCTAGAATCGTTGGGGGACTGAAAGGCATATATGGCATGTACCATCCGGGCGCACTTGCGAGTTTTAGCTGTCTCGTGCTGTCGTGCTCCTGTGGCTCAGTGGCCTCGTTCAGGCGAGATGCCACGGGGAGGGATTCGTCCTTGGAATTAGCCGTCGTTCGGAGCATCTTGAGACGTCGACGCTGGAGTTCGTACCTCACTGGTGAGGGCCATCGGAGTTCTCAGTGGTACCTGTGGCCCTTGATCCTAGGGGTAGCCAGCGGCACGGCTCTGGGGACCGCCTTTCTCGGAGGGACGGCGACCCTAACAGCGCAGACTGCGTACATTTCCGCGGGTGCGGGGTGCCCGGTGTCGGGGGGCTGGTCTTCCTATCCGCCGTCTGGCCCCGCCACTTCGGAGACAGCGGGCGGCATGGCCTATGATGCCTTGGATGGATACGTGGTGTACTTTGGGGGTTATACCGGCAGTGGGTCGACCTACGTGGGTGCGACCTGGGAGTTTGCCGGGGGATGCTGGAAGCAGCTCGGGAATCCACTGAGCCCCTCGCCTGATGGTAGGTCCCAATTCTCCATGGTTTGGGATGGCGGAGACAACGAGGTCTTGCTGTTCGGAGGGTCCGATGCTGGGAGCCAGTGCTCGACCTCCAACAGTTACTACTTCTACCTCTGCGGCGACACTTGGAAGTTCTCCGGAGGCGCGTGGACCGAGGTTTGCAGCAACGGAGACACCACCAATTCCTCCGCATGCTCTCCCAGCCCGCAGCCACGGTTCGGGGCGATGATGGCTTACGATCCAGTGCAGAATGACTGCAAAATCGGGACTGTCACATCTCCCCCTACAACTGGTTGCGTGATTCTCTTTGGGGGGCTCATCTGCAACTCCGGTTGCACGGGCTCGTCCGAAGCGGACGCCGACAGCAGCCTCATTTGGGAATTCTACGGGGGACACTGGTACGACACCGGATCGAGTGCAACCCCTACTTCGCGCGATAGCGGGATGCTGATCTATGACTCCGTGGATAACTACCTGCTGCTCTACGGGGGGGAGCACCAGACGTGCTCGAGCGGATCGTGCACCTTCACGGGAGGTGGGTGCGTCTACGACAACAAGAACTCCTTCTGTGACGACGCCTGGTCGTTCACAGGGGCCGCATGGACCCAGCAATGCACATCCACGGCGGATGTTTGGGGGAACACGGTCAACGCCTGCTACCCGGTGGGTCGAGAGGGGAGCGGCATGGTCTATGACTCCTACCGGACCTTTACCATGATGTACGGTGGATACAGCGGCGTTATATCGAAAAACGACACGGATGCGTATGGATATGCCTCTGGGGCTTGGTATTGGGCAGCAGGGTCAGGGGGTACCGGGAACTGGAAGGCGATGACGGGTCCCGGCGTTTCCAGAGATAGTCCCTCGATGGTGTACGACGCTGGAGTTCAGGACAGCTACGTGCTTGTGCTAGGTGGCGACAACCACGCCGGCTACTACTACACGACGTATGTGTTCAAGTAGTCGTAACTGGTCGCTTGTCCGTCATTGGTCGGGTGGTTAGATTGAGTCTACAAGTCGGTGCGAGTAGGATGGCTATCATCTAGCGTCCGCGAACGCCTGGTTAGTAGAAGTGGGGCTTGAGGGAGGCGCTGGGCTCACGTGCCTCCTACGGCGCTTAAGTCCGGACACGGTCCCGCTCTGAGTCGAGGCGGGAGCCAGTCTTCTTCGAAGGAACGATACTGTACCTCGCATGACCCCCGATGAACAGCGCAAGGCCGAGTACGGCCGGGATCAATACGAACCAGATCCAGTGAGCGAGGAGGATCTCTGCAACGGTCGAGAACAGGGACGGGGGAGCAGGGGGGACAGGGACCGAGTAGAGTACGTCCATAGCAAGATGGACAGATCCCCCCCCTGCCGCCGAGGCCTCGAAGGAGGGAGCCACCTCCAAAGAGTGATTCGCGCCTTGGGGAAATGTGCTCAGGACATACTGGGTCACGTTGAGGACGATTGTGGCGTTCCAGTTCGCCAAGTCGTCCACGAGTGCAACAGCCCCGCCCATGACCGTGAGGTTGACACCAACTCGAACAATGGAGTTGCCGTAGGAGTCGCGTGATGAGGTAGAACGAGAAGCCTCTCCCTGGATGGAATGCAACCACCCCTCAGGGGTTGTCTGGTTGAATAAGGGGGCGTACTCTGCGGATGCGATGTAAGACTCGACCCCTGGTCCAGGTGAAGCCTTCTCGTAGCTGATAAGGGCATCTGGTTCGTCCATCCCGTACACTCCTGCAACACAGACGGGCCCCATCTGGGAAGGTGCGCTACCAGGGACGACTACAGCGATTGGTACGGGTGCCAAAGAACGTAGCGGATCACGAAGCTCGTACAATGAGTTATCGGCCGAGAGGGTGGCGATGTCAGAGCCCGCGAAGCTTCCTATCGCAATCGATTGTATCGGCCCGAGACTAAGGGACAGGGGGGTCAGAGTCCAAGTTGGGCTAGTCGCTCTGTACAGCGTACCATCTGCGCCTAAGACGAGGAGTCCAAGCCCGGTTTCGTTCAAGACGGCCTGAATCGCAGATCCGGCGGGAGGGCTCAGGTCTTGTAGTTCCCGGTACGCGCCGGTGGAAGTCATCTCCGCAAGTTCGACAGTGGACCCCCCATCGACGGCCATGAGCAGCGTTCCATTCGAAGCCTGTGCACTGCTGAGCCCCCTAGGGACCCATGCAAGGCTAGCCACCTGTGGCATCGGATTGTCCCATCCAGATGCAGACGTCCATGCGGAGTCGAAGAGCTTACCATCGCTGGTCGCCACCACCACCAAGGGGGTACCCCCTGATCTACCCTCGGTGAGAGCAACAATGTTGGCCCCAGTCGCGGTTTCGGCAGGTGGTAACTCTAGTAGCGTCCCTCCCCAGATTCCCTCCGCGTTGGGACCGACGATATATACTGACGAGGAGGCTGCGCCGATTCCAACGGGGAATCCGGTGCCGTACACATCCCCGACCGCTACTGAGACATTCGCGCCGGCACGGAGAAGTGTGGAGAAGACCAGGCTCCCACTGCTCCCCGGTCGGTAGGAGTACAGGTTCATGGTCCCATTGACGTCTCCGGTGGCGAGCAGCGCGCTTGTGGTTCCGTAATCCGTGTCCGCCAGGGACCAGACGGACGATGGGTCTGTTGCCCAAGTGAGATCGGCCATGGGGAGGAACGGAACTGTACTGTTCCGGGAAAGCACGGTGGCCTGACCTGTCTGAAGCGTGAGTGAGTAGTTCTCCCCAAGGTACGGACCCGGGACTGATCTAACTACTGCGCTCCCTGAGTACATCGAGTCGTACGGGTTGGTCATCTCCGGGAACACCATTGTTCCTGTCGCCGTCGAATTGTCCGCGTACAGCGGTCGGCCCTGAGTTGACTGGACGCTCGTCGAGCCCAAAGTGTAGGGCCAATCCCACATGGTGGCTCCGCCCGAACTCCTAAGGGTCACATTGGAGGGTCCTTGAGCGTTCTCAAGCGGAGTCTCTACTTGGAGCGAAACAGACCTCAGAAACCCATGAGCCGGAAAGACTGCGGGAAAGGAGACATTGAAGGGCGTGTTGTTTCCCGTAAGATTCACCGTCTCCCCGGCAAACAAGCGCTGCGTTCCTAGAGTGACGTACCCCCCCCCGGCGGTCGGCGACGCGATGCCAAGGGCGGACGCGGGGGACAATGCCACCAATACGGCGGCAAGAACTAATGCGGTCCGGCACCTTTCAACTTGAGTCATGGAAACGAACGCCGAAAACCTTCCGACACTACTAAGAACTCACAATACTTAAAACGGGTTGGGGGGGAAGAACATGATGCCCTTCCCCCCGATGGAAACCGGGTTGGCCGTACGACTTCTTCTCTTGTGGCCTCGCTCTCAGTTGACGGCAGTGCCTGCCGTGAAGACCGGCGCAGTCCCGCCACTCGGGCCGCCAGACGCGACCGAAGTTGCCCCGAACGACACGTAGAAATAGGCAAAGCTCCCCGTGCCTGAGGTAACATCTATTGAAGTAGGAGCGCCACCCGCGGCGTTCGAGTTGCACCCGTCGTGAGTCCAGCCAACGGTAGCGTTCAGCGAGTAAGTCCAAGACTCAGCCGCCTTTCCTGCCGTCTGTCCAGTCCACGGGATGTACACCCCTCCCCCACTCGTATCACACGCGGTCTTGGACGTGGGGTTGAGGACAGCGTTTGGCGACGCAGTCGGGGTCCAAACGGTCCCTGCGCCCGAACCAGTGCCGGCGTTAACAGTCGAAAACCCCTGGAAGTTGGCGTAAAGCCAACTCGCCCCGGTGTAAGCGGTCGCCGCCGTCGTAGCGGTCAGGTTAATGTAGACGTTGTGGAACGATCCAGGAAGAGTGCAGACGAGTGCCATCTCGTCGACCAAGTACTCGTAGGTTGCAGACTTCACTACATCAAAGGTTAGCGTGGCCGAGGCTCCTGCAGTGACAGTCACCCACGTCGATGAGTCCGTGGTGTTGGAAAGGGTGTCCCACGCGCACGAAATAGCGCTGACCCCAGAAGGTGTGGTCGTCAGGGTCGGGCTGGACCCGCTGCTGATGTACACGGAACCCGCGACCAAGCCAGGGATCACTGCAAGGACTGCCAATAGCACTCCAATGCGCTTTCCCCTTCTCATCCGAGACGTTCCGACGTATTCAAGCCCTGTCCTTAGTTTTCTTGACAACACGGTTCTTCCCCCTTTGGCTCTGAGGAGTATGTATGTCGGTCAGGGTATTTAAGGAATTGTCGAACGCCGGTAGTTTTTACGTAATGAGCCTCACACTGCTAGGCTCTCCCTAGCATTCGCTCATAAGGATTGCTCCAAGTACTCGGTCAGGACTCCAAGTGTCGAAGAGGGGTGTACGAACGCAACCAGATGCCCTCTCGATCCTACCCTCGGGATCGTGTCGATTAGCTGGATTCCAGCCGCTGACAGCTCTTGAAGGTGGGTCGCGAGAGCCGGAACCCGGAATGCGACGTGGTGAAGTCCCTCCCCTCGCTTCTCGATGAACCTTCCGATCGCGGACGATGCGTCCAACGACTCAAGGAGCTCGACCTGCGCTTCTCCTGAGCCGAGGAAGCACACCCTTACCTTCTGGCTCGCGACCTCCTCAGGCTCCGAGGCACGAGTTCCCAGGCGCGACTCCCAGATCGGAATAGCTTCCTTCAGGCTTCGAACGGCGATCCCGACATGGTCGAATCTCACTTCCATTGTCGTGTGGGGCGGTGCTCCCCGAAGACTTTCCGCCACTCGTCGGAGATCTCCCCTAGGGTTGCCCCCTGCTTCAGTGCCTCGATGGCCAGGGGCATCACATTGGCTCCCCGTTCCGTTTCCCGGGCAAGGCGCTCGAGGGTGGACCTGAGTTTGGATGCGTTACGCCCCTGGCGGTACGCCCTTGCGCGACGAACGGCCTTCTCTTCCAGGGATTTTGGAATCGCCAGGCCGGCGGAACGCTTCCCCCGACCCTTCTTCTCCGGGAAGAGGTCGAAGCCCTCTTCCGTGTCAGTGTGGGAGGTGACCCCCACGAGCTGTTGGGTCTTTTCCTCGAGTGCCCGGGCCGTCCGGAAAGCTTCGCGGGCGATCTCCTCCTGGAAGAATCCCCGTTCCACTGCCTTCACGGCACCGCCCATGCCTTCGATCTCGTCCAGGTAGTGCCGGGCCTCCTCTTCGATCCGGTCCGTCATCTCCTCGATGGCCCAGGCGCCCCCGACCGGATCGACGGTGTTCGCCACCCCGCTCTCCTCTGCGAGGACCTGCTGGGTGCGAAGGGCGAGCTTGGCGGAGGCTTCGGTGGGGAGCCCCAGCGCCTCATCGTAGGAATTGGTGTGGAGGGACTGTGTCCCTCCCAGTACACCTGCGAGCGCTTCGATGGTGGTCCGGATCACGTTGAGCTCCGGTTGCTGGGCCGTCAGGGAGGACCCGGCCGTCTGGGTATGGAAGCGCATCATCTGCGAGCGCGGCGAGGTGGCCCCCAGGATGTCCTTCGCGACGTGGGCCCAGAGCCGACGGGCGGCCCGGAACTTGGCCACCTCCTCAAGAATCCGGATGTTGGCCGCAAAGAAGAACGACAGTCGCGGAAGGAAGTCGTCCACCGGCATGCCCCGCTCGGCAGCCGCCCGGGCGTACGCAATGCCATCCGCGATGGTGAACGCCACTTCCTGGGCTGCGGTCGCCCCCGCCTCGCGCATGTGGTAGCCCGAGACCGAGATGGAGTTCCACAGGGGCATCTCCTTCGTGGTGAACTCGATCACGTCCACCGCGAGGCGCATCGAAGCCGCGGGGGGATAGATGTACGTCCCCCGGGCGGCGAACTCCTTCAGGATGTCGTTCTGGACCGTACCTCCCAGCTTCGCCCGCGGGATGCCGCTCGCCTCTCCGGTGAGCACCATGAGGCCGAGGAGGATGGGTGCGGTCGCGTTGATCGTCATCGAGACCGTGACGTCCGCGAGGTTGATCCCGGCGAAGAGCCGCCGCATCTCCTCTACGGAGAAGACGGAGACGCCCACCCTCCCTACTTCCCCCTTGGACTTCTCGTGGTCGGGGTCGTAGCCGATCTGGGTCGGGAGGTCGAAGGCCACGGAGAGCCCCGTCTGACCCTCCTTCAGGAGCGTCTTGAACCGCTGGTTGGTCTCCTCCACCGTGCCGAACCCGGAGTACTGGCGCATCGTCCAGTGCCTCCCCCGGTACATGGTCGGCTGGATCCCACGCGTGAACGGGAACTCCCCCGGGAAGCCCAGCTTCTCCAGGTAGAACGCGCTCTCCTCTCCCCGCGGGTGGCCGATCACGGGGGCGGGGGGGTCTGATCGCAGATCCTTTCCCGTCTGCCCGGAGAACTCTTTCTCCCAGCGCTCCCGCGACGGCCGCTCGGGGGGCGTAGACTTGGGCTTGGAGTTCGTCATCGGGCTCGCCTTGGAGAGGGCATAGAGCGCCCTACTTTAGGGCTTGCGTCCGGTTGGGATCGCTCCCGGTCCCCCGGGCGGGGGCGGGAGCGTCCCCGGGAGCAATCGGTGGCTCAGCTCGCGTTGACCCAGGTGTTGGAGAAGGACTCCCCGTTGGACCCGAGGTTGCTCGTGGTGGCCTTCGTGTCCGTCGATCCTACCATGGTCATCTGGGAGCTCTGCCAGGCACTGTTCTGGATACCCCCGGTGATGCCGCTGAGGGTCGCCGTGCAGGAGGTGAACTGGACGGTGCCGAAGTTCGCGAGGGGCAGGACGCTCCCTCCGGAAGGGGCCTCGGTGACCCACTCGGCGCTCGACCGGGCGGCCTTGGTGTACATCTGGGTCGTGCTGAACGACGCCCCGTCGGTGGCATCGCTGATCGCGAGGGTGAACTTGCCGGAGCCCATGTAGGTGACCGTCGCGGTGATCACGTCGCCCGGGTGGATCGCGATGACGAGGTTCGAGGGCATCTTGGGGTACATCTCGTACCACGCGTAGTAGGACGGGACTCCCGAAGCGCAGTCCGAGTCCGTTCCGATCTGCTCGACGGACTTGCTCGAGTAGCCGTCGATCCCCACCCAGAAGGCGGAGTAGGAGGTCGCGGTCCCGGTGCATTGCACCGTGGGCTCCGTCCAGGTGCCGCCGACGAAGCTCACGACTCCCGAGGCGGGGCTGTTGAGGCAGGTCTGCACCGCGTACCCGGCCCAGTTGGAGCTGGTCGTTGCGGTGACGGTGCCTCCCGTGCACGTGCCCCCTCCACCTCCCTTGTGGTGGGTCGAGGCGAAGGTGATCCCGTGGACCGCCGGGGCGGCCACAACGCTCCCGGCCAAGAGCATCGGCAGGAGCAACGAAGCCGACAGGAGGAGTCCGGCCATGCGTCGGGTGTTTCGCGGGGGCCGCTCTCGTAGGCACGCCTTGTCTTGCATGCTCCCGGGATGATTTTCCCCCTTTTCAACCTTCCCATGGGTCGAACTCTTTGGAAGCATCCACGCCCGGGGTTGCAGCCGCTCTAGGGTTCATCGATTCAAGTGTCGGATACCCGCTATCGGTCCTTCAGAATTGGTCCCGAGCACGTCGCGTCAAAGCCCTGGTGGGGGATCGAAGTTGGAACCGACCCGGTCGTCTACGGTAGTACCGGTGGCTCGGGCATGGGGCTGGGCTCGGGAGGGGGCGGTGCCCGCCGCTTCCTCCGTCGGAGGTCCCATCCGATCGCGACCGCGACCACGGCGGCGACCACCGCCACCCCGGCTCCCAGGTAGAGCCACGTGGGGCTGTCTCCGGGTGGCGCGGACATCTGCGCATTGAGGGAGAGCGGCGTGGCGGTCGTGAGGCGCTCGTGGCTCTGGGACCCCATCACGTTCAGCACGATGCGGTAGTCGCTGGCCGTGCGGTAAGTGTGGTTCACGGTGTTCCCCGTGGCCGAGGTGCCGTCCCCGAAGCTCCACAGGCACGAGTATCCGCCGGCCACCCCCTGGACGAACGACTGGAACTCGATCGTGTCCCCGGGGGAGATTCCCTGGCCCGAGCTCACGTCCTGCCCGGTCGTCAGGTCCGTCATCTTGATCGAGGCGCTCGCGCAGACGGCGTTCGGACAGACGGTCCCCCAGGGCAGGTTCGCGAGGTTCTCGCCCCCGTTGGGATACCCGTTCGCGGAGTCACAGAGCTTGGAACCCGTTCCGGCGAAGCCCACCGGCGCCCACTTGCAGTAGGCCCCCGACAGGTAGCTTCCCCAGAAGGCGTACCCGTTGGAGTTGTAGTAGCTGATCGCCCACTGGAACGAGCACTGCGGGTTGAAGTAGATCCCACCCCAGTTGGAAGAACTGCCGCCCCAGGTGCTACAGGTGGACGGGCTGTAGCCGTTCACGGGGAAGGCTCCCCCGCTCGGGGGGCACTGTCCCCCGGTCCCCTCCTGCAGGATCCCCTCGGCGTTGGGGTTCCCGGAGGCACACCCCGGCCCGCTGTGGGCGCAGCTGCCCGATCCGGACTCGATGGCACCGGGGCAGAAGGTGCTCTCCTGGTAGGCCATGGAGACGAAGGTGATCGCGAGGTTGCCGGAGAAGCCGGCGCCGAGGGCGCAGTCGACCGTGGTCTGGAGGTCGAGCTGCGTGCCGGAGCCGTAGTAGCTCTGGTTCGGGCATCCCGAGCTCGAGCTACCCCCCGTCACGGTGAAGTCACATCCCTGGCCCGAGCTCGCGGTGTTGCCGCCCGAGTCGGAGACGGTCACGGTGGGGTTGACGGTGCCGGCCGCGCTATAGGCGTAGGTCGCCGGGTTCCCGGCCCCTCCCGTGCCATCCCCCCAGTTCCAGGAGTAGGTGTAGGAAGGGGTGCCTCCCTGGGCGTACGCCGTGAACTGGATGTCGTCGTAGAGCGCGAAGGAGCCGCCGCACGAGAGCGGAGACCCGGTCGTCAGGTCCTGCACGCTGTAGCTCACGGACAGCGTGCCGCCGTATTGAGGGGTGAGGCTCGCGCGGGCCCCGATGGGTCCGGCGAGGGAGACGACCACCACACCGAGGAAGAGGCCGAGAACGGTGATCTGGGCGGTCCGGCGGCCCAGTGCCCATCCGCGCTTTCCCGTCATGCGGTCGGCTCCCCCCGGGCTTCCTGACGCATGTTAGGGTATAGTATGGTAGAGCGAGTCTATGAAGGCTTCGTTGGACTGCGGGGTGGTGCGCCGTCGGCTCAGTGAAAGCGACATATAGATTCTCAGGTCTCTCGGTACGGTGTTCGAACGACATGGGCCCGTCCCGTTGACTGGGAGAGCGCCCCTTCTTGTATCCGTGGCACTACTTCTCATCAGCTCTGGACTCACTCTTGCATTCGACCCCGGGAGGGACAAGGACTTGGCGAAGGGGCCGGAAACCGGGTTGAGCCCGCCTCTCTTACACGTCCTGCCCGGTTCGTGCAGCAATCGTGCGGTTCGAAACATCTCCGTCGGAAGCTATCCCATGGGAATCGCCTATGATCCTGTGAACGGGAATGTGTACGTTGCCACTTGGGGGGAAGGTACGTCGGGTGGTCTTGTCAAGGTGATCAGTGGGACCTCAGGAAACGTGGTAGCGTCGGTTCGAGTGGGTCATGGCCCTTTGGGAATCGCGACAGATACCATTAACGGTGACCTCTACGTCACGAACTCTCTTGACGGTAATGTAACCGTCATCGACGGTTCGACGAACGCTGCTCTTACGTCCATTCCGGCGGGTGGCTCGCCCTACGGCATTGCTTTCGACCCTGTCAATGGATATCTGTATGTTGCTGACTCTTTGAATACCGGAGGGAGTACCCCTCCCTTTGTTAGCCCGTCCACCAACCTGACGGTCATCGATGCCTCGACCAACCGAGCCGTGGGTTCGATTACGGTGGGAGTGAATCCGATTGACGTCCTCTATGACTCTACAAGTGGAGACATCTTGGCGATCAACTCCGGTACGGCCTCTGTCTTCAACGTGTCGGTGGTCAACGTCTCTGTCGGTCGCTCAGTCCGTGCGATTTCGCTGGACGGATCTCCCGGCGGGGCCGCGCTGGACTCCCAAGCAGGGTACTTGTACGTGACCGATGCTTTCCAAGACCTTGTCCATGTCATCAATGTATCCTCCGGCATCGTTGTGGCGTCCATTCCCGTCGGCGAGAACCCCTCGGGCGCGGTCATCGACCCACAGGACCAGAGGCTCTATGTCGCGAACTACAATACTGCCAACCTCACGGTCATCAGCGAGAAGACCCAGAAGGTCGTCGGTTCGATCCCTGTGGGAACCTACCCGTTTAGGGGTGCGTATGATCCCGCCAACGGGAACGTCTACTTTACCAACATCGGTAGCGCCAACGTAAGCGTGATAACGGTCGCGCAATCGTCTCAGCCACCCACACCTAGCTACTCCGTGTACATCGAGACTTGTCTCGCGATTGGCGCATCGGTGGTGGTCATCCTCTTGATACGAAGGATTCGCGGAAGGGAGGCGAAGCAACAGCCCAGGTTCAGCCCACCAGCATCCTGACAGAGTGCCTCGTACCCGACGATCACACTTCCGCGCCTGGCCGGGGCGCGGCCAAGCAAGGGGTCTGCGCTCAAACAGGGTGGGGAGCGAAATTGACACAGGCCACCCCACGCGCAGGGTGCCCGCGGGTAGGGCCACCTTGTTGGGGATGAGCGGTTCCCTTCACGATAGCTCGTGCAGCTCCGCATCCTGGTTTTCGATGACCGACTGATCTCCGCGACGGAAAAGATCGCCTCTGCAACAGCCAGGATTTGTTGAAAGCTGGCTGTTACAGAGCCCAACTTTCTGGTCCCGACCATCTGGACCGGCGCCTCTTTACCCCGGCCGACTTCCCCTCCCTACGGCGTCCGGGTCCCCGGGGGACCCGTGGGACGGGGCCCGCGAGGGCTAGGGACCGGTGCCCGATACGAGTGGCCGGCCTATCGCAGCGACTCCTTGACCAGCGAGGGGATCTCGTAGGGGAACTTCGCGACCTTCGCGCCCGCGTCGGTGAGGGCCGCCATCTTCGAGGCCGCGGTCCCCCGTCCCCGGGTGATGATCGCGCCCGCGTGGCCCATGCGCTTGCCCGGAGGGGCCGAGATCCCCGCGATGTAGCTCACCACGGGTTTGTCGAGCTTGGCCTTGATGTAGGCGGCGGCTTCCTCTTCCGCGACGCCACCGATCTCCCCCACCATCACGATCGCCTTCGTGTCGGGATCGTTCTGGAAGAGCTCGAGGGCATCGATGAACGTGGTCCCGGGCACGGGGTCGCCCCCGAGCCCGATGCAGGTGGTCTGGCCGAGCCCCGCCTCCTTGAGCCCGTTCACGATCTCGTAGGTGAGCGTGCCGCTACGGGAGACCACCCCGACGTTGCCTTTCTGGAAGATCACGTTCGGCATGATCCCGACCTTGGCCCCGCCCGGGGTGGCAACGCCGGGGCAGTTGGGTCCGATGATGCGGGTGCCGTTCGCCTTCGCGTAGTAGAGCATGTCCAGCATGTCGTGGAACGGGACGTGCTCCGTGATGATCACCGCGAGCGGGATGCCCGCGTCGACGGTCTCGAAGAGCGCGTCCTTCGTGTAGGGGGCGGGCACGAAGAGGCAGGCGACGTTCGGCTTGGTCGCGTCCACCGCCTCCTGGGTGCTGTTGAAGACGGGCACGCCCTCCACGGTCGTCCCTCCCTTGCCCGGGGTGTCGCCGGCCACGACGTTCGTCCCGAAGGACTTCATCCCCCGGGTGTGGATCGTTCCCTGGTGGCCCGTGATCCCCTTGACGAGGATGCGCGAGCTGCCGTCGACCAGGACGCTCATGGGCGTCCCTCCAGCTGGACCACGTGGCGCACGGCTTCCGCGATGTCGGAGTAGGATTGCGTCCCCGCGTCCCGCAGGATCGCCATGCCCTCCTTCTCGTTGTGGCCGCGGATGCGCGTGACGAGGGGGAAGGCGGGCGGGTTCCGCTTCATCTCGTTGACGAGCCCGGTCGCGACCGTGTCGCACCGGGTGACCCCGCCGAAGACGTTGATGAAGACGACCTTGGGCTTCGCCTCGCCCATCATGGCGAAGGCCTCGGAGACCTTGGCCGGGTCGTCCGTACCTCCGAGGTCGAGGAAGACCCCGGGGCGACCCCCGTTCTCCAGGATGATGTCGAGGGTGGCCATCGTGAGGCCCGCGCCGTTCGCGATGACCCCGATGTCCCCTCCCATCTCCACGAAGGCGATCCCCTTCTCGTGGGCCTTCTGCTCGAGGGGCGTCATCTCGCCGCCCTCGTGCTGGTAGGCCGGGTGACGGAAGAGGGCGTCGTCCTCGAGGATAATCTTGGAGTCCAGGGCCACGAGGTGGTCGCCGACGATCCCGAGGGGGTTGATCTCGACTAGCTCGGCGTCCTCGGACCGGAAGATCCTCCAGAGCGCCTCGATGAGCCCGCCGAGCTCCTTCGCGGCCGGCGCGGGGAGCTTCATGCGGTTCGCGACGAGCCGCTTCTCGTACTCGAGCACGCCCACCGACGGGTGGATCCAGATCTTGCCGATCTGCTCGTCCGCCACGTTCTCGATCTCGACGCCGCCCTCGCGGCTGTACATCAGGATCGGTTTGCGGCGCGAGCGGTCGAGGGTGATCGAGACGTAGAGCTCCCCGGCGAGGGGCATCTTCTCCTCGACCAGGACCTCCTGGACCTTCTCACCCTTGAATTCCTTGCCGATGAGGTCGGAGACCGCGGCCTCCGCCTCGGCCACGGTGTTCGCGAAGCGCAGGGCGCCTCCCTTCCCTCGGCCACCGACCCGGACCTGGGCTTTGATGACCGCGGGGAGCGGGACCGTACCTCCCAGGAGCCGCGACACATCGCCGACCGAGCGGGCGACGCCGCCCTTGGGGAGGGGGATGTTGTACCGACGGAAGATCTCCTTTCCCTGCCACTCCAACAACTTGACCATGCCGCGCCCAAACTCGAAGCGTAATTAATGATGCCGTTTGACACGCGGGTCTTGGAGGCTGGACGGGGGAGGGGTTCGTCACATCGACCGTCGCGCGACCTTTCCCGGCTGTACCCGGGCCCCGTACGATGGCCGCTATCGTCAGGTCGAAGGACCCGGCCCTGTGGCCGGACGGGGCGGCAGACCCCGGATCGCCCGGAGCAGCCCGTCGATGTCCGGCACTTCGACCGCGCCCGAGTGGCGCCACTTCGCGTAGACCTCGACCCCTCTCCCGTGGCAGAAGTCCCGCTCAGACTCCGGCGTCCCCCGGAGCAGGAAGGAGGGTCGGTCCGCGAGGAACGGGAGAGGGTCCTCGAGGTTCACGAGGTTCATGTCCCCCAGGACCACGGGGGCCAGCACGACGGCCTCCGCGCGGCCGAGGAGGGACCGGTGCTCGGCGCGCGACTCCTCCGAGATGCTCGAGAGGGGAGGCTCGAACGGACAGGGGACCCGGAGGGCGACGCAGGTCTCCTGGTCCGAGTCGAGCAGGTTGAGCGGGCCCGCGCTCACCTCGTGCCCGGCCTCCACCAGCGCTGTGAGGACCTCCGACGCGCTCCCTCCCCCGCCGATCACGTGGACCCGGCGGGAGAGCGAGGGGTCGGTCCCGGCGGTCGACCTGCGGGTCCGGGGAGGGTAGATGACGACGCGGGTGCCGCGCCGGTGCACCTCCGTCTCCACCCCGAAGGCCTGGAAGATGCGGTCCTCCGTGGCCGTCTCGCTCGCGGGTCCGAGGGCCACAGGTCGCCCCTCGGAGAGCCACAGCGCGCGGTCCGCGAAGCGGCAGGCCAAGTTCAGGTCGTGCAGGGAGACGAGCACCGCGCGGCCCGGGGCGGAGCGGACGAACCGGCGCAGGTTCTCCATCACGGAGAGCTGGTGGGCGATGTCAAGATGGCTCGTGGGCTCGTCCAGGAGGAGGAGCGGCGCCCCCTGCGCCAAAGCCCGGGCGTAGAGCACCCGCTGGAACTCGCCCCCGGAGAGCGTCCGGATCCCCCGCGCCGAGAATCCGACGAGATCGGTCCCCTGCAGGGCCTGATCGACCGCCTTCCGGTCCTCTTCGCCCTCC
>JAJYEA010000030.1:0-19879 GCA_021790425.1 Thermoplasmata archaeon
GGGGTTCACTCCGCGGGAGTTCAAATCTCCCCCTCAGCGCTCCCCTTGGGGGTAGTGATCACAAGGGGTCCTTTGATCCCAGGAGGGGTCTAGCTCCCGGTCAGCCCACGCCCCAATTGCGGTAGAGAACGTGTCCGGGCTGGATATCGGTCACGAGCAACTTGTTTCCGAGGACCGAATATGCGACTCGATAATCCCTGACTACGAGCCGCCAGCCGTTCCGCTGTCCGTCTACCCGGGCCACGTCCAGCCAGAACGGCGGCCGATCGGGGCGCCGGGAAATAAGAGAGAGGGCATCTCGGATCTCCCGTTGGGTACTCTTCTCCAATGCCAGAAACTGGCCCTTGGCGGTATCCTTGTACTCTACCCGAATTGGGGGCGCCATTCAGAGCAGACCAGCTTCCCGGTAGACGACCTCAGCCGGGATGCTCTTCTCCTCCCGGATACGGCGTTCCAGTTCCTTCAGGTAGGCGGCCGGAGGATGAGCATCTATCAACGAGAGGATGACATCCTCGTAGGATCGATGCTTCCCGTCCATAAAGGAACGGAGTACCCGGAGGGTGGACTCGTGAAGATTGATAGTGGACAGACGACCCGCAGCGGGCATCGACCTCTACATGGAATCCATGTAGATAAGCTTGTTCGAGTGGGGTCCCGAGACTGACGGACTAATCACTTTTCGAACACGCGGAAACGGGTGCGTTGAGCGCGCACGGGACGACGACCAAGGCCTTCTCCCTCCCAGGGGGGCGAAAGGGGGTTCTTGACCTTGCCCTCCATTTGCGACTCACGGTCGCCTCCGTCTTCGGAAGAACCATCTCCAGAAGAGACGGGCCGAGACAAAACCGCCGATGAGGACAACGAAGAAGATTGCAAGAATGAGGTACACTGGCATGAGGACATCCACTACGCTTCTCGAAACAAGGGAACTCGGCACTTGACCGTCATAGAATTGACCCAATCCTTCGTGAGTAGGCCCGTTCGCGCTAGCTTCGATACGGTCGGCTCCATCTGGCCACAACGGGGGCATCTGTAGAGCACGTACTCGCTCATGCCGAATCCCATGTTCATTCTGACAATTGGAAGTGGTGATTGGGCCGAGGGTATCGCACCGGATGCCGCCTCGACCTCACCGCACATCGACTGGAACATCTCTACGACCTTGGCTGCGTCGCCTACCGTGCGTGTCGGATCAAGGGGAACCACGAAGTGGAGCACCGGTCCATGTCCCGCGCACAGGTAAGGGTGCTGCAATCCCAAGGAATTGGCGACCAAGGGCCGGAGAGAGTCAAGACAGCGATAGAGTTGCAACCATCTGGGACCCCGGACCAGTGCAGTCAGTTCGGGGTATGAGGACTGGGCCATGATGGGGTGGTCCAGTGACGGGAAGGGTTCCCTCTGGGGAGGGGCCTTGAAGTACTTGGCTGTACCGAGCGTGTCAAAGATCATGTCAAGCGTTCCGTTATCCGTCAGTTTCTGGGGTGGCGCCCCCCAGACCAGCCACGGCGGCAACCGACTTGGCTCTTCCCCAGGCGGCACCATCCTTGCCGGGGAAGTGAGTTTGATGGTTGGCAACGGGGAGGCACGATACGTGACATTGAGGACGGTTCCCCTGGTATGCCCGAAGAGGAAGACTCGACCCCACCCCTTCTGAATGCCGTAGTTCGACTCTGGAGATTCTGTTAGACTTGGGATTCTCTGAATCAGTGCGGCGAAAAGCCGCTGTGCGGATTCAGGGTGCCCAAGCGGTATGGAGTCAGACTGCATGCTCACATCTTGGAGCCGTAATAGAACATCAGTGTTTGGGTGTCGTCTCGAAACGGTGACGTTGTTCCATGCGCACAACCCATCCGTTGCCCTTGCCGAGGAGCAGTCAGATAAGCGATACCAACCTTTTGAGCGGCGACGGGTTTTGATCAACAGGGGTAAGCGAACTCACGGGATGTGCGCTTCCCCCCTCAGCGCTCTCCGCGCGCCACCAAAAAGAGAAAGAGTTGCAGGGGGAGGGGTCGCCTCCCCCTGGTGTCGATTTGGGGCCTATTCGTCGCCGAAGCCGCCCATTCCGCCCATGCCACCCATGCCGCCGGGGCCACCCGGGCCGCCGGCGGGGGCGGGGCTGGACTTCGAGGCCACGACATCGTCAATGCGGAGGATCATGACCGCCGCATCGGTCGCGCTCTCGATGGCCTGCTTGCCCACCCGGATGGGTTCGATGACGTTCTGGGCGAACATGTCGTCCACCTTGCCGGTGGTGACGTTGACGCCGGCGTACTTCTTGTTGGACTTGTGGCTCTTCCGGAGTTCGATCAGGATGTCGATCGGGTCCAGGCCCGCGTTCTCCGCGAGGGTGCGCGGGATGGTCTCGAGCGCCTCGGCGAAGTTCTCGAAGGCGATCTGTTCCCGGCCGCCGACCTTGGCCGCCTCGTCCCGAAGCCGCATGGCGATTTCCTCAGCGCTCGCGCCGGCTCCGACGACGGTCTTGCCGTCCTCGATCGCGACGGCGACCACGCTCAGGGCGTCCTCCATGGACCGCTCGATCTCGTCCAGGACGTGCTCCGTCCCTCCGCGGAGGAGGATGGAGACGGCCTTGGCGTTCACGCAGCCCGTGACGAAGGTCATCTGGTCCTCGCCGATCTTGCGCTCCTCGATCTTGCCGGCCTTGCCGAGGTCGTCCGCACCGAGCTCGCTCACCTTGCTCACGATGTTGCCGCCCGTGGCCTTGGCGAGCTTCTCCATGTCGGACTTCTTGACGCGCCGGACCCCGTAGATGCCGTCCTTGGCGAGGAAGTGCTGGGCCAGGTCGTCGATGCCCTTCTGGCAGAAGACGACGTTCGCCCCGGACTTCTTGACGGTCTCGACCATCTTCCGGAGCATGTTCTCCTCCTCCTGGAGGAAGGCGTTCAGCTGGGTCGGGTCGTTGATCTCGATCTTCGCGTCGATCTCGGTCTTCTTGATCTCGAGCGCGGCGTCCAGCAGGGCGATCTTGGGGTTCTCGACCACCGGGGGCATGCCCGTGTGGACCTTCTCCTTGTCCACGATGACGCCCTCGATGACCTGGGTGTCCGTCATCGCTCCGCCGGTCTTCTTGATGACCTGGATGTTGTCGAGGTCCACGAGGTAGCCCTTCTCCTGCTTCTCGGCGACGCTCGTGACCGCCTTGACCGCGAGGTCGGAGAGCTGGTCCCGGTTGAAGGAGACCGACTTCGAGGCCATCGCGGTCTTCGCGATCTTCACGAGGGTCGGGTGGTCCTTGATGTCCACCTTGTCCGAGATCGCATCGAGCGTCTCGAGGGCCTTCTTGGAGGCCATGCGGTAGCCCTGGGCGATGATCGTGGGGTGGATGTTCTGCTCGATGAGCTCCTCGGCCTTCTTCAGGAGCTCGCCGGCCAGCACGACCGCCGTGGTCGTCCCGTCCCCGCACTCCTGGTCCTGGGTCTTGGCGACCTCGACCATCATCTTCGCGGCCGGGTGCTCGACGTCCATCTCCTTCAGGATGGTCACACCGTCATTCGTGATGACGACGTCACCCATGGAGTCGACGAGCATCTTGTCGAGGCCCCGGGGCCCCAGCGTGGAGCGCACGGCGTCCGCGATCGCCTTCGCGGCGGCGATGTTGTTCGACAGGGCGCCCTTGCCCTTCTCTCGCTTCGTTCCTTCCTTAAGCACCAGTATCGGCGTCTGTCCGGTCAACATGTTCTTGGTTCCGCGCCAGGAGCGCGGGGGGAGTAAGAAAGCGCTCGTATATAAAGCCAAGCTATCGGGAGGTCGCGGGCGGAGCGCCGGAAATCCCTCCCCCAAGGGCAGGGGGGCTTAAGCGGTGACCCCCCATGCCCCCCCCGTGCGCGTGGCGTTGGTCGGATCGGGGGTGCTGCCCATCCCCCCACCCGGATGGGGGGCGGTGGAGCGGGCCATCGACGGGCTCGCGCGGGGCCTCCGGTCGCTGGGTGCCGACGTGACCGTGGTGAACCGGGACGGTCATGGCCGCTCCCGGGACGAGTACGGCTTCGCGTTGCGGCTGGGTTCGTACCTCGGGAAGGGGCCCTGGGACGTGGTCCATGCCTCCACCCCGGTGGTGGCCAACCGCCTCGCCTTCTCCGGACGTCCCTACGTCTACACCTCCCACTCCCGTCACTGGTTCGGCACCTCGGGGGTGTCCCAACGGTGGGGATACTGGCTGGAGCGGCGGGCCACCGCCCGGGCCGCGCGGGCGATCGCGCTGACCCCGGACGTGGCGCGGCGGATCGCGGAGGAGGTAGGTCCCTCGGTCGCCGGGCGGACGCGGGTGGTCCCCAACGGGATCGACGCGAGCCGCTTCAAGCCCAACTGGGCGGCCCGTACCGGGCACGAGATCCTGGGCGTGGGGGCGGTCCATCGGAGGAAGCGCTGGGACGTGGCGGTGCGCGTCGTCGCCGGTGTGGAGGGGGCCCGGCTCACGATCGTGGGCCCGGTCCAGGACCCTGCGTACGCGGACGAGCTCCGTCATCTCCTGGGACCCGACCGCCTCGTGCTTGCCGGGGAGGTCCCGGATGCCGCGCTCGCCCAGCGGTACGCGGCCAGCGATGTTTTTCTCCTGTCGAGCACGTCCGAGCTGATGAGCATCGCCGTGATGGAGGCCATGGCGGCAGGGCTCCCCGTGGTCGGCACCCGCGCCATCGCCTCGCTGGTGACGGAGGGGACGACCGGTCTCACGGTGGATGCCGGGCTCCCTGATCAGGCGCTGGTTTCGGCCCTCCGGGGTCCGGTCTCCCGATTGGTCTCCGACCCCGGGCTCGCCCGACGGATGGGCGAAGCCGGGCGATCGCACGCGCTCGCCCACTGGGATTGGCCCGCCGTGGCCCGGCAGGTCCTCGCCGTCTACGGCGAGGTCGCCGGCGCCTGACCCCCCGTCTCGGAGGCCTCGCCGCTCGCCACGGTGATCCCGTCCGTGCCGATGTGGAAGGAGCGCATGCGCGTGTCGTGCGCCATACCCCGCATCCGCGAGACCCAGATCCACCGCTCCATGGAGTGCCCGACCCACTGCCGGGAGAGCGAGATCTCGCCCCGGCAGAGGACCGTCTCGGGGGTCAGGACGGTGGGGGGGGAGGGCTGGGAGGTGAGGAGGGTGGTCACGCCCTTCTCGGAGAGGAAGCGCAGGAGCGACTGGATCTCCGTCCGCTCGGTCTGGAGGTCCTCCCCCGCGCGCAGCGCGAAGTGGCGGACAGCGGTCATCGAGTCGATGAGGACGCGCCGGAAGGGCACGACCTCGAGCTGACGGCGGAGCTTCAGGTAGATCGACTGGAGGGAGATGTCCTCCCCCGTCTGGGTCTTCCGGTTCGGGTCGGTCATCTCCTGCATCGACTTGACGTCGTGGAGCGCCTTGATCTCCTGGACGTCGCCCAGCCGTCGGAACGCCTGGAGCCCGGGGTTCGCATCGAGGGTGTGGATCCTCGAGAGGTCCCAGCGGAAGGAGCGCACGTTGTCCAAGATCTCGGCGGGGGGCTCGTCCACGGCCACGAGAAGGACCTTCTCGTCGAGGCGGATTCCCTCGAGAAGGAACTGGAGCCCCAGGAGGGTCTTTCCGCTGCCCGTGGGTCCCGAGAGAAGGTAGGGGCGGGCCGGAAGGAGACCTCCCCCCAGCATCGAATCCAGTCCCCGGATGCCGAACTTGGTGCGGGCCGCAGGAGGGGAGGGCCCGATGGCCGGGGGCTTCGCCACGGGAGGGGACGGCGCCACCTGCTTCACGCCCGGCGGTGGGACGTTCACCCGCACCGGGGGCAGCCGCTCAAGCGGGCGCAGGGGGATCACCTCCGGTGGCCGGGGTCACGGGTTCCCCAGGATCGGAACTCTCGGAAGGGGGAGGGGTGGAAGGTGGAGCCGGCGAAGGATCGGACCCCGAGGCGCCGGAAGAAGATTCCGACGGTGGGGGGCTCTCGGAGGGCTTCTCCTCGGAGGGGGATCCGGACGTCGAGCTCGCGGTCTCCGAGGGTGGATCGGCACCCGTAGCTTCCCCTCCCTCGACCGCTTCGGTCTTCCGGGTGCGGCGGGTGCGCTTCGGCTTGGGTTCCCCATCGGTTGCCTTCGGAGCACGCTTGCGGGTCGTCCGCGGCTTGGCCCCGGTCGCTGCGGCCGCCACGGTGCCATCCCCGGACGGAGCCGCCAAAGTGCCCGCAGGTGCCGCTCCTTCGGGGCCAACCTCGGTCGTGGCCCCGGCCGGCTGCGCGGCCGCCTTCCCGCGGGGTTTGTGCGTGGTCGCCGCGCGGGTGCGCTTCCGTGCCGGAGGCTTCGCGGCCACCGGAGGTTCTCCAAGACCGGGCGAGGCTGAGGGAGTTTCCGAAGGGGATGCCACCGACGCCGGGAGGGCAACCACCGCCTCCGTCGCGGCAACCTCGGCGGGTGTGACTGGGGGAAGGGGCGCAGCTACCGAAGGGGCGACCAACGGGGCAGGGGATGCGCTCTCGGAGGCCGGTGGCACCACCTCTGCGCTAACGGCGGGTGGAGCGGGAGATACGACTTCGGGGGCTGGCTCGGGCTTGGGCGCGGCCGACTCGATCGGGGCGCTCGGAGCGGGCACTTCGACCGGGGGAGTGGGAGTCGGCTCGGGAGCGGGCACCTCGACCGGGGGCGCGGGGGTCGGCTCGGGAGCGGGCACTTCGACCGGGGGAGTGGGAGTAGGCTCGGGAGCGGGCACTTCGACCGGGGGAGTGGGAGTAGGCTCGGGAGCGGGCACTTCGACCGGGGGAGTGGGAGTAGGCTCGGGAGCAGGCACCTCGACCGGGGCAGCGGGAGCCGGCTCGGGAGCAGGCGCTTCGACCTGGGGAGCGGGAGTAGGCTCGGGTGCATGAACCTCCACCGGGGAAGCAGGAGTCGGCTCGGGTGTGGGCACCTCACTCGGAGGTGCGGGTTTGGTCTCGGGCTCCTCGATCTCGGCGGGTGGAGAGGCATCGCGAGGCAGGGGGGTGTGCAGCGGCCCCTTCTCTGCTGGAGCCGGCCCGCTCGGGGACGTTCGAGAGGTCTCGGAAACGGCCTGCTCCACGGTCGGAGTGACGCTTTCCGCGGGTGCGAGCGTCTCTTCCTTCGGAGCCGGCGCTGGTGCCGGTACGGCGCTCGGCCCCGCGGGTACTTCGGTCGGTCTCTCGGGCACGACACGGACCGCCTCCTCGACCTTCGGAGCGGGAGCGGGCGGTGGAGCGGATACCGGAGCGGTTCTCGGCATCGCCCGCGTCTCGACGCTCGGGGTGGGTGCCGCAGGAGCGGAGGGGGATCGCGGCGGGAGGCTCCGGTCGCCGAGGACACGGACGTCCGATGCGACCGGGCGCCCGTCCTCGATGGACGACGTACGGACCGAGAACTTGGAAGGAGTAGCCCCTCCCGGGGGCGTGGGCATCCGGGTCACCCCGGGTACCACGGGTGTGACGGCTGAGACGGGCTTCTGAGCCGCGGGTTCCGCCGGGCGCTGTGTCGCGCTGGGAGTTGACGAGGGTCGCGTTCCTCCCGGGACCGTCGCCGGGGCGGGTTGGTTCGTTCGCGGTGTTCCGACCGTGCCCGTCGGCCGGGAAGGGGTCGCGGGGCTCGCCCCCATCGGTCGGGGGGCCGTGGTCAGTGGGGGCTGGGGCCGTGGGGCGTTCACGGGCCGAACGGAAGGGGCCGGTGCCGACGAGGGAGTTGGAGCGGGGCGCGCAGGCGCAACGACCGCAGGCGGGGTGGGTGCGGATCCCTGCGGCCTCCCGGGGGTCGGAGCTGGGCCGGGGCGATCGGGGGACGGCTTCCCGGAAGCGGGCGTCCCTGCCGGGCCCCCTCCAGCCGTGAAGACCGGCTTCACCGCAGGGGCGGCCCTCGGCTCGGTCCCTGCCGGGCGGGGCACGGGTCTGGCTTCCGGGGTCGAGGGCGGGGCCATCCGGGACACGGGTTGGGGTGAGACCTCCACGGGGGCCTCGGGTGGCTTCGGGGCGGCGAGGATAGAAGGGGGAGCTACGGGCGGGGCGGGCTTCGGGGGGGTCTCGGCAAGGGTCGCAGGCGTCTCGACGGGAACCGACGGGGCTACCGTCTGCCCATGGGCGGGCTCGGTCGCTGCGACCGCCGGCGGCGCTGCGGGGGATTCGGCGACGGGCGTCGGGGCGGCCCGGATCTTCGCCCGGGCCCGTTCGAGGAGGGAGGAGGGGAGGTTCTCGGCCATGGCCTTGCCCTGCGGGGTGCCGAGCATGGACTCGAGGCGTGCGAGGAGCGGGCTCAGGGTCGCGCCCGGCCCCGCCGCCGTGCTCCCAGGGGAGACCCGGTCGAGGGAGGTCTGCACGCCCTTGGAGAGGTTCACGGCCTGGTCCTTGTACTCCTCGGAGACCTGGTTCACGAGGATGAGGTGGTTCACGGTCTCGCGGGCCTGGAGGAGGAACTCGAAGGCCTCCTGGATGCGCATCTCCGAGATCTCGTCGTGGGCCTTCTGCACCAGGGTCCGGACGGGCTCTGCGTCGATCCCCTGGTCAAGGAGCTCCCGCACGTCCTCGAGCAGGGTCATCAGGGCCCACTCGGCCTCCAGGATGAGCTCGCTGTCCGAGGGACGGGCCGCGAGCGTCTCGAGGGCCGGCGGGGAGGGGATCATCTCCCGGGTCTCCTTCGAGATGGAGACGGTGGTGTCCACGACGACCCCGTGGGACGCGATCCGGTAGGGGTGGAGCGTGTTGTCGTGGGCGCTCCCCCGGAACTTCTCGATCCCGATCGCCCGGACCAGCCGCCGGTCCGACTCCCAGTTGTAGAGGTGGATCTCCCCCCGGGCGAGCATCCGCTCGGGAAGGGCGAGGTCCTGCGTCGGCGTCTCGACCAGGAGGAGGGAGGTCATCCGGAGCTCGGCCATGAAGCGGAGGAAGACCTGGGCCCCGGTGGTGTCGTCAAAGCCCTTCATGCAGAAGTACTTGAGGGCGGTGAGCGAGTCGACCACGACGCGCGAGTAGAGCCGCTTCGCGGTCTCCATCTTGAGCGTCTGCATGAGGGCGCTGAAGGCGATCTCCACGCTCCGGAAGTCGTCCGTCTGCCGGATGCCCGGGGGTACTTCCGAGAGGCGTCGCGCCTCGCGCACCGCCGCGATGTCCTTGAAGGGGGCCTTCTCGTAGCGCATGACGTCCGGGATCGCGTCGAAGACCCAGATCTTGCCCACCGCCGAGCGGAAGCCTCGGAAGTCGTCGCGGAGCTCGTTCGGGGGCTCGTCGAGCGTGATGAACAGGACGTTCTCCCCGCGCTTCACCCCTTCGAGGAGGAACTGGATGGCCATCGTGGTCTTCCCCGCTCCCGGGGGACCGACCACGAGGTAGGGGCGGCCGGGAAGGAGCCCCCCCGCGAGCATCTCGTCCAGGCCGCTGATCCCGGACGGGACGCGTACGTGGGGTCCGATGAAGGTGTTCTTCATGGCTGGTGAGCGAGGGGACCGCGGGAAGGATTGCTACGCATCCCGGCGGTCACGGGTCGCGGTGAGGGGCGCTCCATCCCCTCCACGCGGGAAGGATGGCCGACCCCGAAAAAGGGGCGCACGGACTCTGTACCTCCGGGACCAATAAAAGGGCATGCCCAGAGTCTGCCGGGGTCCCCGTGACCGTGGCTCCGACGGGCTCTCTCCAACCCTGTCGCGCTACCCCGGGGAGCCGGAAGGAGCCGGGGCGCCGGCGGGAGCCGCCCGGTCGAGCTGGTTGTGGACGAGGACCACGCAGTGCGCCGCGTGGAGCGAGTGGGGGCCCAGCGACACCTTCGGGAGGCCGAGCGATTCCAGGAACGACCGCTCCTCCGGCGACGGCTCATAGGGGTCGCTCAGGATCACGGTCGTCCCCCCGTCCCCGCGGGGAAGGGACGCGTTCCCGTCCTCCACGAGCCAGCACGCGCCCGGAAGGCTCGCGAACGCGCGAAGCTCCCGGTCGCGGTCCGTCAGGGTCACCTCGATCCCGGGACCGACCTCGGCCTGCGAGTCGGGCCGGGCCCAGAACTTGGCGAGCGCGTTCTTGAGGAGCGCGGCCGTCGAGCGCTCGTCCGGGTTCAGGAACTTGAGCCCCGCCCCGTCGAGTCGGACCCGGAGGATCCTCCGGGGGTCGGCGAGGAGCAGCAGATCGACCTCCGTGTCCCTCCGGATGCCGTTCGAGAGGAGGAAGGCCGACGTGACCACCCCGGCCACGGCATCCATGCGCCCTCCGGCGCCCGCGAGGTCATTGAGCGTGAAGTCTCCATCGGGAGGGACCCGGTGGACCAAGACGACGAAGCGTCGTTCTACTTCGCTTCTTCCTGGCGCTGGGACCAAACCTCTTCACCGAGCTCGTGGTAGATCGTCTGGGCCATCGAGAAGGATTCCTCGCCGACGTGCTCGGACTCCCGGCCCCGCTCGAGCTCGATCTCCTTGGCCTCCTCGATGGCGAGGCGCAGGATACGGTCCTTGCGGAAGGTCCAGTAGTGGATCCTCCACTCGCGGCCGTCGTAGAGGGTGGTCTCGTCCCGCTCCGTCTCCAGGAGCCCGCAGTCCTCGAGCATGTAGAAGACGTCGCGGTCGTCGGGCTCGAGGATGTTGTCGATGATACGCTCGTTGAAGCCGAAAAAGTTGAGGATGTTCGAGGCAATGGCCTCCGCATCCTCGAGGCGCATCGTCTGCCGTCCAACGCTCCGCCGCAATGCCAAGGCGAGCGATGAGGTGTCGATCGCGGTCTTATCCATCTCAGCGTTTAGCATAGCGCTCCTACTCACTATAAACCTTCCGGATTCTGGGGCGCTCAGCCGTCCCTGACTCGGTCTCGCATGCGGGGCCGCACCACCGTGAAAGTGGCGGTCCTCCTGCCCGGGACGCGCGCGCGACGCGCTCGCGCGAGAAACGCTTCCAGTCCGAAACATACTTTTATATAGTTAGAACACGCTCACTGACACAATGACGTCAGACAGGACCGAAAACACCTCGAAGTTCCTGTCCGACAGGTGAAGGGTATGCGTCCGACAAAAGGGGAGGAAAAGCTGGCCGTGCGTCTCTCAGAACGGGAGCTCAAGGCCATCGATGCCCACGTGCACGCGGGCGGGTTCCGTACGCGATCGGAGCTCGTGCGCGCGGCCATCGAGCAGTACCTCGCCTTCAACCTGGAGACCCTCACCCGGAGGACGGAGAGCCCCGAGGAGATACGGGTCCGCCTGCGCGAGCACGAGATCGACCTCATCTCGAGGTACGTCGAGCTCGTCGCGGGAGGAAACCTGGCCGACGCCCTCGCCATGCTCGTCCGCCGTGGGGTCGACGTGACCCAGGTACTGGAGGCCGTTCGCGGCGCGGAGACGCGCCTCCAGGAGGCGGGCAGCCGGAACTCGCGGGTGGTTCTGAACCGGAGCCGCCTCGAGGCCGCCGACGAGGAGCCGGCCCGCACGGTCCGCGGGCGTCAGACCTGAAAGAGGTGGGTGGGTTCGATGGATACAAGGGCAGACACGCGAGCAGGCATGGGACGGTCCCCTGACGGGATCACGCGAAAGGTCGAGCTGGGCAAGGACCTCCGGTTCTTGCTCGTCGCCGTCGGTGGCGGAGGGATCCGGGTGGGACGCAATGTCGCGGAGCGGCACCTGCGTTACCTGGAGACCGCGGCCGTCAACTGCGACCGACGGGTGCTGGACGAGAAGGGGTTCGACCGCCAAGTCTACGTCGGCAACTTCCTCGGCGAGCCGCTGGCGGACGCCGCGGGGAGCCCGAGCCTCGGGTCCGAGCTCGCGCACGCCTCGGAGCAGGAGTTCGAGGACCTCTTCACCGGCGCCACCTGCGTCACCATCGTCGCCTCGCTCGGCGGAGGTTCCGGTACGGGGATCCTCCCGGTGCTCCTCGACCTGGCCGCCTCGAGCCCGGACGTCGCCCACCTCACGCTCATCCTGATCAAGCCCTTCGCGGTGGAAGAGGAGCGGCGCCGTCTCTCCGAGCGAGCGATGGCCGCCCTCTACTTCATCTCCAGCCTCACCGACATGGTCCAGAGCAAGCGGGCCAAGATCATCGTGCTGGACAACGAGAGCTTGTCCTCCACCCACGGTCGTCTGCCGGTGGCGAAGATGACCGCGCACTACGGCAGCATCGTCGCCCAGCACATCATGAACTACATCAGCGCCGGCGAGATCGAGACGGTCGTGCAGCAGGTCACCGGGAAGGACATCCTGGGGACCGTGCCCGGCCTCTGGCCCGCCGGAGCGGACGCGGGATCCCTCGGCGGCATCGGCATGCCGCAGGGAGTGGCCACCGCGGCCTACCTGCGGGCGTCCGTCCCTCCCCCTTCCCTCCCTCGCGCCGACACCGACGTGGAGTTCGTCTTGGAGGCCGAGGCCGGTTCCCCCCCGGAGCGGCCCAAGGGACCCTCCCCCCGACCCGACTGAGCCCCCCAGCCAAGTATTAAAAGGGAGGGGGTCTCCCCCTCCCCGCCTTGTCCGCCAAAGGGAAGATCGCGGCCGCCATCCTCGGGATCGGCGTGCCCTTCGCCGTCCTCGGCGTGGGTATCGCCTACTTCAGCTCGAACCCGCTCATCACCGTCGGTGCGATTACCGCGGTGCTCGGAGGCGGGATCTATCTGCTCACCTACCGGGAGCACGAATAGCGACGCTCTCCGGGACAGCGCGTCCCTGAGCCCTCTTCCTCTAGCCCGTGCGACGGGTGGCCCTCTTCATTTCCCAGGTCGCTAGCAAGTGTTAAGCCACTTGTTGCCTGTTTAAGTGGTGGTAGTCCCACCGCCCATGTCGCCCCCCACCTCCTCCGCGATCGTCTTCTCCTACGGGGATGGCGATGGCGTTCGCCGTCTTCTCCCGGTGCTCCTCGCCTCGGGCGCGGACCGTGTCGGAGTGGTCACCGAGGGGGACGAGGACCTGGCCGGTTCTCTCGAGTCCCTGGGCGGACCGAGGTTGCGGGTCTTCCATGGTGCCGATCGGCTCGGCAAGGCACGGGCATACAACCAAGTGGTACCCTGGGCCCAGGAGACGGAGGTCACCTTCCTGATCTCGGCGGACGTCGGTTTCCCATGCACGACCTTGCGTCGGATGCTCGAGGAGTTCGCCGACCCCAGGGTCGGTGTGGTGGTGCCCCGGGTCCTGCCGCAGCCCGCCGAGACCGCGGCCGAACGGGTGGGCGCTGTCCTCTGGCACCTTCACGACCTTCAGCTCTCCACCCGGGTGGGGGGCCGCGAGGACATCCATGGCGGCGAGGTCGTCGCCCTGCGTCGGTCCCTCGTGGTACCGCTCCCGGAGAATGTCGTGAACGACGACGCGTATCTCTGCCTGCGCGCGGTGCAGCAGGGCCTTTGCGTCCGATACTGCCGGGATGCGGTCGTGCGGAACGTCACCCCGAGCACGTTGCGTGGGCTCTGCGTGCAGCGTCGCCGGGTGAACTTCGGCCATCGGCAATTGAACGGGATGGGGATGCGCCCGCGCATCCTCACCACCATGATGCCGGACGAGGCCCGGACGGTGCTCTCCGTCATGGGACGGTTCGCGAGAAGCCACCCGGGTGAGCTCCCCTATCTCGCCGTCCTGCTCGGCCTCGAGACGTACTCCCAGGCGCTGGCATGGGGAGACGCTCGTCGGCGGAAGGACCATTCCCGCTGGGCCATGGTCCCGCGGACGGCTCCTGCGCCGATGCTCCGGCCCAACGCTCCCCATTCCTGAGGGCTCGCGGGTCGGTCCGGTTGGGTCCTTGGGCTGAGCTCGCGCGCAGGAAGGACGCGTCCGGTGCGGGATCCGGCGAGTGGGGGCCGCACCCAGGACCGGGTCCGCCAGCGCGGCTTAATAGCCTCCGGGACTAGGCGCGGTCGGTATGGCCGGAGAAGAGGACGTCAAGGTCATCGATGAGCCGTCGGTCGCGGGTCCCGTGGCCGGTACCCCCGTGCTTGTCTGCTTCCCCAGTGCGGGCCTCGCCAGCACGATCGTGGGCCACTACCTCATCCGTTCGCGGAGCCTCCCGCGCTGCAACTCGATCACCTCCGCGGACATGCCCCCCGCGGCCGTGGTCATCGAATCCCTGCCCAACCCCCCGATGCGGGTGCATGGCGATGCCTCCCTCGCCATTGTCGTTTCCGAGTTCCCCGCGCCCCCCCTGGCCATGACCCCCATCGCCCGGTCGGTCCTGGACTGGGTGAAGCGGAAACAGCTCGGGCTCGTCGTGGTCGTCGAGGGGATCCTGCGTCGGCAACCGACCGAAGGGGAGGTGACGGAGGAGCAGGAACCAGTGCCGGAGGCGGTGATCGGCATCCCGGCCACCTCCTTCTCGAAGTCGATCCTGCAACGGGCCGGCATCCCCGTCCTCGACCAGGGTCTGGTCGGGGGCATCCCCGCCGCCCTGCTGACGGTGGCGGCGACCGCGAACATTCCCCTCGTGGTGCTCTTCGTCACCGCGAACAAGGCCGATTACCCCGACCATGGCGCCGCCGCGCACATCTTGGAAGCGCTGAGCCATCTGCTCCCCAGCCTCCACTTGGACCCTCAGCCGCTCTTCGACCAGGGGCGGATCATCGAGCACTCCCTCCGCGACGGGATGAAGATGCACGAGGCCGCGCAGACGAAACCGAAGTCTGCCCAGGAGCCCTCCATCTACGGTTAAGTGCCCCTGACCTCTGGCGGGCCCCATGGGAGTCCAGCTCGGGGACCTCGTTCACCCCACGGAGGTCGCCCTGCCGACGCTCCGGGGAAAGCGCCTGGCCCTCGACGCCTACAACATGTTCTACCAGTTCCTGGCCACCATCCGCCAGCCGGACGGCCAGCCTTTCACCGCCCCGGACGGGGCGATCACGAGCCACCTGGTGGGGATCCTCTACCGCACGTCCAGCCTGCTGACGAACGGGATCCTCCCGGTCCTGGTCTTTGACGGGAAACCCCTGGAGCTCAAGGCCGCGACCCTCCGGGTGCGGGCCCTCGCCAAGGCCCGGGCGGAGCAGCAGTGGGAGGAGGCACTGGCCGCCGGCGACCTCGAGCGGGCCAAGAAGAAGGCCGGGGCGACCAGCCGGATGACCCCCGAGATGTCCGATCGGGCGAAGGAGCTCGCCTCGTTGCTCGGCGTGCCCGTGGTGCAGGCCCCCTCCGAGGGAGAGGCGCAGGCGACCCACATGGCCCGGAAGGGCGAGGTCTGGGGCGTCGCGAGCGAGGACTACGACAACCTGCTCTTCGGGGCCCCCCGCCTCGTCAAGGGCCTCGCGGCCCTGCGCACGGTGGGCAGCAACCCCGGTACCGTCCGGGTCATCGAGACGGCCCAAGTCTTAAGAGACCTCGACGTCACGCAGGAAGAGCTGGTGGTGATGGGGATGCTGATGGGGACGGACTTCAACGAGGGATTCACCGGGATCGGACCGAAGAAGGCGCTCAAGCTCATCCACGAGCACCTCGGCTACGAGGCCACCGTCCGCAAGGTCGGGGGGGACCCGGAAACCCTCCTCCCCGTGCGCGCGATCTTCCAATCTCCTCCCTCCACCGATGACTACTCCTTGCAATGGAAGTCGCCGGACGCCGACCGGCTCCGGACCTTCTTGGTCACCGAGAACGGGTTCGAGGCCTCGCGCGTCGAGCGGGTGATCGACCGGCTGAGGAACCTCCCGCCTCCCACGACCGCCCGGCAGAGCGCCCTCGACGCCTTCGGGGAGGGTGCATGAGCGCCCCCGCGCCGGCCCCGACGGGCCCCGCCCCTCCCCCATCGAAGAAGCCCGCGGGTGGCCCCCGGATCTTCGAGTGCGTCCCGAACTTCTCGAACGGTCGAGATGCCGCCGTCATCCGGGCCATCGTGGACGCCGCGGCGTCGGTCCCCGGCGTCCGGGTCCTCGACATCGAATCGAATGCCGATCACAACCGGTCGGTCCTCTCCCTGGTGGGCGAGGGCTCCGCCCTCTCGGAGGGAGCGTTCCGGGCCACGAAGAAGGCCGCGGAGCTCATCGACCTCACCCAGCACCACGGAGAGCACCCCCGGATGGGTGCGATGGACGTGGTCCCCTTCATCCCGCTCGGAGAGGCGACGATGGAGGAGGCCGTGGCGCTCGCCGCGGCGCTCGGCGAACGGATCGCCCGCGAGCTCTCGATCCCGGTCTTCCTCTACGGAAAGGCGGCCCGGGTGGCCGCGCGCGGCGACCTCGCCTACGTCCGCCAGGGGGAGTTCGAGGGACTGCGGCAGTCCATCCCCTCCGACCCCTCCCGCCGCCCCGACTTCGGGCCCTCGGCGGTCCACCCCACGGCGGGGGCCATCGCCGTCGGTGCCCGCCCGGTGCTGATCGCCTACAACCTCTACTTGAACACGCCTGATGTGAACATCGCGAAGAAGGTGGCCCGGGCGATCCGGGCGCGGGACGGAGGTCTCGCCGAGGTCAAGGCGCTCGGCTTCGAGATCAAGGAGCGCGGGAAGGCCCAGGTCTCGATCAACATGACCGATTACCGCCGCACGCCCCTCCAGCGTGTCTTCGAGATGGTGCGGAGCGAGGCGGAACGGTACGGGGTCTCCATCGAGGAAACCGAGGTGGTCGGCCTGGTCCCCGACGATGCCCTGCTGGACGCGGCCGAGCACTACCTGCGCCTCAACCAGTTCGACCGGCACAACGTGCTCGAGCGGAAGCTCGACGCCGGGCAACCGAACCTCCTGCGGGATGCCTCGGTGGCCCGCTACCTCGAGGAACTCTCGCTCCGGAAGCCGACCCCCGGCGGGGGAAGCGCCGCCGCCCTGGTCGGGGCGATGGGCGCTGCCCTGGGGGAGATGGTGCTGCGATACTCGGGTCCCGCGGACAAGCTCGTCCCCCAGGCCCTCGAGTCCCTGGCCACGCTGGCCGAGCTCCGGCAGACGCTCACGGCGGGGATCGACCGGGACGCCCAGGCCTACGACGAGGTCCGCGCGACCAAGAAGGCCCTGAAGGAGTCGGGCGGCGCCGTGGACGCCAAGGCAGCGTACCATGGGGCCCTCGATCAGGCGGCCCGCGTGCCGCTCTCCATCGCCCAGGCCGCCCACCGGGCGCGGGAGCTCCTCAGGTCCGTCCGGGCGCTGGCCAAGCCGATCATGATCAGTGACTATACGGCCGCCCTCGCCTTCCTCGATGCGGCCATCACGGGCGCGACCGATAATGTCAAGATTAACCTCGTCTCCCTTCAGGAGGAGGGGATCCCGACCGAGGAGTTCGCTACCGCGCTCCGACAGCTAGGTGTCTCAGGGTAGGGTCTCCCGCTCGGTTCTCGATGTCTCCCAAGTCTGCTCCCTCGCTCCCGTCGTGGCCCGCAGCCGCGCACCCCTCCGCCCGCCGGCCGGTGGTCTGGGTCAACTGCGCGATGAGCGTGGACGGCAAGATCGCCTACTCCGGGGGTGCGGAGGCCAAGCTCTCCGGTCCCCAGGACTACGCCCGGGTCCAACAGATCCGCGCGACCTCCGACGCGATCCTCGTCGGCGGAGGGACGGTCCGTCGCGACAACCCCTCGCTCCGGATCCACTGGGACCTCCTCGGGCCCGAGCCCATGCCGGCGGAGCTGCTCCGGAGGAAGGAGAAGCCCCCGCTGCGGGTGGTGATGGGCTCCCTCAAGGGGATCCCGCCGAAGTCCCGGTTCCTCGACGGATCCCTGCCGACCGTCGTCTTCTCGGTGAACGGGGACCGGTCGAAGTACCCGACGCACGTCACGGTGGTCCGTTGCGAGGAGAGCCAGGTCCAGGTCGCCAAGGTCCTCGAGTGGCTGAAGGGCCACGAGGTGGAGCGGCTGATGGTGGAAGGAGGGAGCCGGGTGCTCACCTCGTTCCTGCGCGGCGGCTTGGTCGACCGGTTCACCGTCTTCGTCTCCCCCCAGCTCATCGGCGGCACCCGGGCGCCCGTCGTCTTCGGGGGCGACGAGTCCCGGAACTCCGACGAGACCATCTCCCTGCACCTTGTCGAGTCGGTCCCGATGGACCAGGGCATCCTGCTCACCTACACCCTTTGAGGGCCCGCATGCCCGATGCCGTCGAGCGATGGACGCTGGAGGTCACCGGAAGGGTGCAGGGGGTGGGCTACCGGGACCTCGTGGTCGACGTGGCCCGCGAGCTCGGGGTGGCCGGCCGCGTGTGGAACGATCCTTCCGATCCTCGGCGGGTCCACGTGGTCGTCCAGGGCCCCAAGACGACCCTCGAACAGTTCCGACGCCGGATCGGGTCGGCCCATGGCCTGATCGCGCCGGAACGAGTGCAGAGGACGCGCACCGAGGCCCCCGATCCCGGATGGGCCGACTTCGTACGCGTCTCCAGCCCGCGCTGAGCGCGGGTCGCGGTTCCCGGGGACCTACGCCCGCCGGGTGTCCGACGTCGGGAAGGCGAAGCTCGAGTCGCCGGTGGAGGGGGGGATGAGGCTCACCTGCTCCAGGAGCCTCACGGTGGCCCGGCCGCGCTCCGTGAGCTCGTAGGCCTCCTTCAGATGACGGAGCAGGCCGTAGTCCACGAGCTTCCGCAGGTGGAAGGCCATCTTGGGGGTGTCGTCGACCCCCGCGGACCGCATGAGCTCCCCGAAGGGGGCGGGAGCGGTGGCGAGCCTCTCGAGGACCTTCTTCCGGATGGGGTTCGCGAGGGCGTCGAGGGTGTCGCGCACCTCGTACGCCGAGACCGCTCCCATGATCGCGAGGGCCACCGACGAGCTCACCTTGCGCGGGTCGAAGGCGACGCGGAGCGGACCATGCGGGGAGAGTTTCTCCCGCAGCTGCTCGAGGAGCGCGATGATGTCCTCCGCGCGGTGCCCTTCCAGCCATCGCTCGACCCCGGCGATGACCACGGCCCCCTTGGGATACTCCTGGAGGAAGGTGTCGATCTGACCCACCGCCCGGGAGGGGTCGGCCGCGTCGAGCGGTGCGTAATGCATGTGGCGCGAGAGCTCGGGCTTGGTCGGGGCGAGATAGAGGACGTCGTAGCCCCCCTCTCCTCCGAGGCGCATCGCCTCGGCCGCGGGGTCCCTCAGGGCCTCGACGGGGGTCTTCGCCTCCCGTTCCTGGGATGCCAGGCTGAGGACCTCGTGGACCTGTTCCATCTCGAAGGGCTTCCGGATGTAGTCGAACGCGCCGAGCTTCATGGCCTCGAGCGCGGTCTCGACGGTCGCATAGCCCGTGACCATGATGACGAGCGTCCGGGGCCATCGCCGGCGGACCTCCCGCAGGAGCACCATGCCGTTCTGGCGGGGCATCTTGAGGTCGGTGAGCACTACATCGAACTCCTCCTGCTCGAGCACCTCGATGGCCTTGGCCACGGAGGGGGCGGACTGCACGGGATGCCCCTCGGTGCGCAGGAGCTGCCCGAGCTCGTCGCGGAATACCGCGTCGTCATCCACGATGAGGATACGCATGGTGGTGGAGACATCCGGGTCCAGACATAAAAACGTTGTCGCGTCCAAGAACCCGGGACCAGAAAGGGTGGGGACCGAGGGTGTCGGAGAAAAGGTTGGGGAGCGGGGGGTGGATGTCTCCACCTCCCGCTCCATGGCCGTGTCCTTCGGATGTGTCGGACCGGTCTTGGTGTCCTAGGGCGCCTTCGCGGCCCCGTTGCCGAGGTGTCCGGGGAGGGTGGTTCCGAAGTAGTAGAACGCCGCCACTCCTGCCAGGAACATGAACACCGGGAACAGGAGCACGATCAGCTGCGCCAAGATCGGCATCCGGAACTTCAGCTGCTCCAGGCGGGTCGCCTCCGACTCCTCCTTGGAGACCGGCTTCTCGCCGATCACCGCGCCGACTCCGCGCACGCCCAGGGCGGACAGCCCGAGGGTCGAGCGGAAGCTGGTGTTGGTGTCGACAACGCTGGTCCAGAAGGTGCTGTTCCCCTCAGCGGCCGCGAGGTAGAGGTCCACGATCACGCTGGCCGGGAAGGCAAAGATCCCCGCCGCACCGAATCCGGCGTAGAGCAGGAAGGTGTCGAAGGGGTCCTTCGTGTAGGCGGGGTTGGCGGTCCAGCCGGTCCATCCATAGAAGAGGGTCACCGCGC